>JAUMTV010000014.1 GCA_030531025.1 Turicibacter sp. | reverse complement strand
GTTTAAAACAAGCTTGATCGATAATTTTCCCTGTATCAATGCCTGCATCAACATAGTGAACAGTCACTCCCATGACTTTCACCCCATAGTTTAATGCATCACCAATTCCATCACGACCTGGAAAAGCAGGTAATAGTGCTGGATGGATATTAACTATTTTGCCTTCATAGGCCTCTAATAACGTATCACCAATGATACGCATATATCCCGCTAAAACAATTAAGCTCGGTTTGATAGCATCTAATTGTTCACATATTTCTTTTTCAAAGTCAGCTTTTGTCGCATATTCTTTCGCATTAAAAGTAAATGTCGGAATATTTAAGTTTTTAGCACGTTCTAAACAATATGCCCCTGGTTTATCACAAACTAACAAGGCGACTTCACAAGTTTTTCGATGTAGTTTATCAACAATGGTTTGAAAGTTGCTTCCACTTCCCGATGCAAAAACAACTATTTTTTTCATACTAATTGTACCCCTTCATTAGCTGTTACTTCTCCGATAACATGTGGCTGTTCTCCAGCTTCAACTAAAATGTTCATTGCTTTTTCTACGTCTTCTTCAGCAACAATGATCGCCATTCCGATTCCCATATTGAAGATGTTGTACATTTCACGTTCATCTAAGTTCCCTAATTCTTTTAAATAGTTAAAGATTGGTGGCATTGGATATGAGTCTTTATTGATTTTCACTCCATGACCAACTGGTAAGGTACGAGGAATGTTTTCATCAAATCCTCCTCCTGTAATGTGTGCCATTCCATGAACGTCTACTTCTTTTAATAAAGTTAAAATCGGTTTAACATAAATTTTTGTTGGAGCTAATACAGCCTCTCCAACTGTCATTTCTAATGATTCTTCATATGTATTTAAATCAATATTATTGTCTTTAAATAAGATTTTTCGAACTAACGAATATCCATTTGAGTGAATTCCACTTGATGATAATCCGATGATCACATCTCCTGCTTTTACTTTTTCTCCTGTGATTAGTTGGTCTTTTTCCACAACACCAACCGCAAATCCTGCTAAATCATAATGATCTAAATCATACATATCAGGCATTTCTGCTGTTTCTCCACCAATTAAAGCAGCACCTGCTTGTTCACAACCATCTGCTACACCTTTAACAATAGCTTCAATTTTAGCAGGTTCATTTTTCCCAACAGCAACATAATCAAGGAAATATAATGGTTCTGCCCCTTGAACAACAATATCGTTCACGCACATTGCGACACAGTCAATTCCAATTGTGTCATGAATGTCAGCTTTAATCGCAACCATTAATTTTGTTCCAACACCGTCTGTTCCTGAAACTAATAACGGTTGTTTGTAATTTAATGATGATAAATCAAACATAGCTCCAAAAGCACCAATTCCCGAGAAAACGCCTTTTCGATGTGTTTTGGAAACGTGTTTCTTAATACGATTTACTGACTCGTATCCCGCTTCTAAGCTAACTCCAGATTGTTCATATGCTTTACTCATATCTCTTCCACCTCTTATTTAACTTCTTTGTTTGCACATTTGACATCTTCATATAAATAGGTTGGGTAATCCCCGTTAAAACAAGCGACACATTGTCCACAATTTTTCCCGAGTTTTGGACTACGTCCTACTCCTTGTGTTAATCCATCAACTGAGATGAAGGCTAGCGAATCTGCCCCAATTACTTCGCGAATTTGCTCTGTTGTATGAGTAGCCGCAATCAGTTCATCATAGGTTGAGAAGTCTACTCCATAAAAACATGGGAATTTAATTTCTGGTGAAGCAATACGTACATGTACTTCCTTAGCCCCTGCTTCGCGTAACATATCTACCATGCGACGAGATGTTGTTCCACGCACAATTGAATCATCGATTAATACGACGCGTTTATCTTTAACAATCGAGCGAACAGCTGACAATTTCATCTTTACCCCTTGCTCGCGTAAAGATTGTGAAGGTTGAATAAATGTTCGACCAATATATTTATTTTTAACCATTCCAATTTCAAATGGGATGTTTGCTTCTTCAGCATATCCAATGGCAGCACTTAAACCTGAATCAGGAACACCGACAACAATATCCGCCTCAGCTGGTGCTTCTTTTGCTAATACACGACCACAATTTTTACGTGCTTGATGAACATTAATTCCTTCAATATCACTATCAGGGCGTGCAAAGTAAACATATTCCATACTACACATGCTTTGGTCACATGTTGTGGCATAGCGTTCAGACGTCATTCCATCTAAATCAATACGAATTACTTCTCCAGGTTTAACGTCACGAATGTACTCAGCCCCAATAACATCGAAAGCACATGTTTCTGAAGCAACAACAATACCATTTTCACCGATACGACCAAGTGATAATGGACGTAACCCTAATTTATCTAAAGCAATATACATTTCATTTTCTTTTAATAATAAGAAAGCGAAAGCTCCTTCGATATATAATAATGACTCTTTTAAAGCTGTCATCATATCTCCACGTTGTCGCTTTAATAAGTGAGCTAAAATTTCTGAATCTGATGTTGTTTGAAAGATACTACCTTCATTTTCTAAATAAACTTTTAATTGATTAGCGTTGACTAAATTTCCATTATGACATAGTCCAAGTGGCCCAGATTGAGAACGGAATAAGAACGGTTGAACGTTCATGATTCCGCCTCCTCCTGCTGTTGAATAACGAACATGACCGATTGAGTGAATTCCTTTTAATCGATCGATATCTTGTTGATTAAAGACATTGCGAACAAGTCCTTCACCTTTATGTTGATGAAGTTGTTTTCCATCACTTGTTACGATTCCTGCTCCTTCTTGCCCACGATGTTGAAGTGCATGAAGTCCATAATAAGTAAGTTCAGCCGCGTTTTCGTGGTTAAACACCCCGAAAACACCGCATTCTTCATTCATTTTATTTTCAAAAAATAAATCTAATTCTGACATATTCTCCACCTTAACGACTTACGCGATTTAAAATTTCAATATAAGCTTCTTCTACATTTCCAAGGTCGCGACGGAAACGATCTTTATCTAACTTTTCATTTGTTTCTTTATCCCATAAACGGCATGTATCTGGTGAAATTTCATCTGCTAAAACAATTGTCCCATCTTCAGTACGTCCAAATTCGATTTTAAAATCAATTAAACGGATTCCTTGTGCGTCAAAGAATTCAATTAAGGCTTTATTAATTTCTAATGTCATTTCTTTAATTGTTGCTAATTCTTCATATGTTGCTAATCCTAATGCAACGGCATGATCATCATTAATTAATGGATCTCCATATGCATCATTTTTATAACATAATTCATAAACAACGTTACTTGGAACTGTTCCTTCTTCAATTCCTAAACGTTTCGCCATGCTTCCTGCAATAATGTTACGTACAATTACTTCTAAAGGTACGATTTCAACTTTATGACATAATTGATCACGGTCGTTTAACTTTTCAATGAAGTGAGTTTTTACTCCGCGTTTTTCTAACATTTCAAAAATGATTGTTGTAATCGCATTGTTTAAGATTCCTTTATTTGCAATACTTGATTTTTTTACCCCATTAAATGCTGTTGCATCATCTTTATAATGAATAATAACTTTTGCTACATCATCTGTTTTAAAAATTTGTTTTGCTTTTCCTTCGTATAACATTACTCGTGCTTGACTCATGGCTATGCCCTCCATTTTTTCTCTATATAATATAGAAAGAAAAGTTAGATTATTTTATCTAGCAACTTCTTTCTTCTCTCATCCTAATTACTTGTTTTTAGCGGAGTTCTTCTAACGAAGAGCTCCATTTGATTCAACCTTTTGTATAATCTAGTTTCATCAAGCATCTTCCCTATAAAGTTACTACCTGTCTTTTGCCTCTTCTTGAGTCTCAGCCAGTTTTCATAACTTTTACGGAAAGATAACCGCTTGATTCAACCTTTTGTATTATTTGAAATATTTTACTCCGCTTTGGAAGATTAATTGGTCATAGTCACCTGGTACGTTTTTGAAAATTTGTGATCCCATACGTTCAGAGTGTCCCATTTTACCTAATATTCTTCCATCTGGGCTAGTGATTCCTTCAACAGCTGCAATTGATCCATTTGGATTATAAATTCCATTAATTGTTGGTTTTGCATCTAAATCAACATACTGTGTAGCAATTTGACCATTTTCAATTAATTGTTTAATCATTGCATCATTTGCTACGAATTTTCCTTCTCCGTGTGAAATAGCTACGTTGTGGATATCTCCTACATTAGCTCCTGATAACCAAGGTGATTTATTTGAAGCAATACGTGTACGAATAATCTTTGACATATGACGATTAATATCATTTTTTGTTAAAGTTGGTGAATCTTCTGTCACCATTCCAAATTTTCCATATGGTAATAATCCAGATTTGATTAATGCTTGGAATCCATTACAGATACCTAAAATTAATCCGTCACGTTCTAATAACCCTTCAATACTTTCACGGATTTGTTCGTTCATTAAAACAGATGTAATGAATTTTCCAGAACCATCTGGCTCATCTCCTGCACTAAATCCTCCTGAAAGCATTAAAATCTGTGATTCATTAATATGTTTCACCATACGCTCGATTGAAGCTTCAATATCATTATGATTTTGGTTACAGAAGACATCTATAATTGAGTTAGCCCCTGCTTGTTCAAATGCACGTGCAGTATCGTATTCACAGTTTGTTCCAGGGAAGACTGGTAAGAAGACTTGTGGCGTTGCTGCAAGTGGTGATGTTTTAATGATTGTATTTTCATACTTAACTTCTGGTACTTTTACTTCTTCAGCAACTGAAGCTACTGGATATAATTGTTCAAAAGTTCCTTGCCATGCAGCTAAACTTTCTTCAATTGTAATAGCTTCTTGGTTAATCACGATTAATGGTTCAGATGTTGTTTTTCCAAGTAAGTGTGCATGTTCAAATAATAATGGGCGATCTGATTCAACAATAATTGAACCTAATTCTAAGTTAAATAAATCATATCCTGTTTTAATATTTGCCCCAATTTTATTACCAAATGACATTTTAGCAATCGCTTCGGCAATTCCACCCTGTTTAACTGTAAATGCAGATTTAACGTGTCCGATTGTTACCATGTCATAAATGAAGTTAAAGTTTTCTTTTAATTGCTCAATGTTTGGCATTAAGTCTTTTGTTGGTTGATGTTTAATTAAATAAATATAATTTTCTGGTGATTTAAATTCTGGTGATAAAATTTTCGTTGCTTTTTCAATTTGGACAGCAAATGAGATTAATGTTGGTGGTACGTGTAAGTCTTCAAATGATCCACTCATACTATCTTTACCACCAATTGCTGGTAAACCAAATCCTTTTTGTACATAAATTGATCCCAATAATGCTGCAAATGGTTGTCCCCAGTTTTTAGGATCTTTGCCTAAACGGCGGAAATATTCCTGGAATGAGAAACGAATCCCTTGCCATTTACCACCTAGCGCTACGATTTTAGCCATTGATTCAACGACTGCATAAGCTGCTCCGTGGAATGGAGACCATGATGTTACATCAGGATTATATCCGTAAGTTAACATACTTACTGTGTTTGTCACTCCATGACGAAGTGGAATTTTATGTACTGAACCTTCTGTTTCAGTTAATTGATATTTCCCTCCGTATGGCATTAAAACTGTTGTTCCTCCAATAGTTGAGTCAAACATTTCAACCATTCCTTGTTGTGAGGCAACATTTGGTTGTTTTAAGTTATTTAAGAATTTATCTTTAATCGATTTACCTTCTACCTTACTTGTAAATGGATTATTTTCTAAATCAGTTGAAACGATAATATCTGTTTTTTGACGAGCACCATTTGTATCTAAGAAGTCACGTGATAAATCAACGATAGCACGTCCATTCCAATTCATGACTAAACGATTTGTATCTGTTACCTCTGCCACAACTGTTGCTTCTAAGTTTTCTTTATGAGCAAATGCAATTAAATCCTCTACATCTTCTTTTGCGACTAAAACTGCCATACGTTCTTGTGATTCAGAGACAGCAAGTTCTGTTCCGTTTAATCCGCTATATTTAACCGGTACAGCATTTAAATCAATATTTAATCCATCTGCTAATTCACCGATAGCGACACAAACTCCACCTGCTCCAAAGTCATTACATTTTTTAATTAAACGTGTCACTTCACCGTTACGGAATAAACGTTGAATTTTACGTTCAGTCGGTGCATTTCCTTTTTGAACTTCTGATGATGCTGTTTGGATTGATGTTTCTGTATGAGCTTTTGATGATCCTGTTGCTCCACCAATTCCATCTCGTCCTGTACGGCCACCTAATAAGATGATAATATCCCCTGCTACAGGTTTTTCACGGCGAACCTCACTTGCTTTAACGGCACCAACGACAGCACCAACTTCCATATGTTTTGCCTTATATCCGTCATGATAAATTTCACGAACAAATGTTGTTGGTAATCCAATTTGATTTCCATATGAACTATTTCCGTCTGCAGAACGTTTAGAAATGATTTTTTGTGGAAGTTTCCCTTCCATTGTTTCTTCTACTGCTTCTAAAACATTTGCTCCACCACTAATACGCATTGCTTGGTAAACATAAGAACGTCCTGATAGTGGGTCACGGATAGCTCCTCCGATACATGTAGATGCTCCACCGAATGGTTCAATCTCTGTTGGGTGGTTATGTGTTTCATTTTTAAACATTAATAACCATGGCTCCATTACTCCATCTACATCAACATCGATATAAACACTACAAGCATTAATTTCATCTGAAACTTCTAAATCATTTAAAGACCCTAATTTACGTTGTTCCTTCATAGCAATCGTCGCCATATCCATTAATGTCATTGGCTTACGGTTATTATGAACGCGTTCACGCATCATACAATAATCATCAAATGTTTGTTGTAAAATATCATGGAAACGTCCACTTTCGAATGTTACATTTTCAATTAATGTTTCAAAAGTTGTGTGACGGCAATGATCTGACCAATAAGTATCAAGTACTTTTAATTCCGTTTCTGTTGGATTACGACGTTCCTCTTTACGGAAGTAAGCTTGAATCATCTTAATATCATCAAGAGTCATTGCCATTTGGTGTTCATTTAAAAAGTTAGTTAATGCTTCATCATTATAATCAATGAATCCTTCATAAGTTGGAACATCTTGAATTTCTACACTTTCATCTAGTGCTAATGGTGCTTCTAAATCTTTTTCACGCATTTCAATTGGATTGATATAGTATTGTTTAATTTTCTCAAGTTCTTCTTTTGAAGTGATTCCTTCTAAAATAATAACTTTCCCACTCTTAACACGAACTTCGTCATTTCCTGTTAAAAGTTGAACACATTGAATTGCAGAGTCGGCACGTTGATCATATTGCCCCGGTAAAAACTCAACAGCAAAGTACGTTTTATCTTCTAAGTCTAATGACATACTAACAAGATCTGTTACTGTTTCTGATAAAACATTTTGTTTTGCTGTTTCAAGCTCTTGCTCATTAACATTGAAAATATCATAAACGTTAATAGTACGCACATCTGTTAATGATAAATGTAAATTTTCATTTAAATCATGGCGTAAGCTTTTTGCCTCTATTGCATACATCTCCTTTTTTTCTACAAAAACACGATACTGACTCATTTCTCATCCTCATCCTTTACTTTGGAAAATTAATTAAAAACTGGTTAACTGTTTCTTCTAATTTTTTTTCACTTTCGTTCATGAATGTTAAGTGCCCAACTTTTCGATTCGCTCGCATCCCCTCTTTCCCATAAAGATGTAGCTTAGCATCTGAAAATTCAGGTTTTGTCCATAAATTTAACGTATATTCGACGTGTTGTCCTAATAAATTCACCATCATTGCTGGTTGAATCAATGTCGGTTTGATTAATGGTAATCCACAAACAGCTCGAATATGTTGTTCAAATTGTGATACATTGCATGCATCGATAGTGTAATGTCCTGAGTTATGTGGTCGTGGTGCTAATTCATTGATGATAATGTCATCCTCAACAACAAACATTTCAATTGCTAATGTTCCAACAAAATCTAATTTTTCAATTAATGTTGCTGCAATCTTCTCTGCTTTTTGAGATAAATGGGCATCAATTCTTGCAGGAGCAATACTTAAGTGAAGAATATGATTTCGATGAATATTTTCAACAACTGGGAATGTTTCAACTTGTTTATTCGTTCCGCGTGTGACGATGACTGAAATTTCTTTTGTAAATGGCACAAATCCTTCTAAAATACAGTTTTGGTTTTCTACGACAGACTGAACATGATTTAAATCTAATTCTGATTTTAATGTCCATTGGCCTTTTCCATCGTAGCCACCACTCACTGTTTTTAAAATACTTGGATAGCCAATCTTTTGTACTGCTTCTTTTAACTGTAAAAAGTTATCTACTTTTTCAAATGGTGCTGTTTTAAAACCACAGTTATTGATTGATGTTTTTTCAATGTAACGATGTTGTGTAATTGCAAGTGGTCGATGTCCTTGTGGGATATAACCAGCTGATGCTAATTTTTCCACGACGTGAATATCGATATTTTCAAATTCGTAAGTAACAACGTCGCTTACGGCTAACAATTGTGTTAAAGCTTCTTCACTGTCATAAGGTGCATTGATTTCTAGGTCTGCTACTTGTGCAAGTGGTCCCAAAGCAGCAGGTTCTAATACTGCTACTTTGTATCCCATTTGCTTTGCTGATATGGCCATCATGCGTCCAAGTTGACCGCCACCAATGATTCCGATTGTTGAAGGAGGTAAGATAAGCTTAGTCATTTAAATCACTATCCCTTACGACCATCTCCATCATGGCATGGCGATATTGATCTAGCTTCTGTGCGATATTTTCATACGATGTACTTAACATTGAAGCAGCCAATAATCCTGCATTTTTAGCCCCTGCTTTACCAATCGCAACTGTTGCAACTGGAATTCCACCAGGCATTTGAACAATTGATAATAATGAGTCCATCCCATTTAATGCTCTTGATTGAACAGGAACACCGATGACGGGAAGTGTTGTTTTAGCCGCTACCATCCCTGGCAAGTGAGCAGCTCCTCCAGCTCCAGCAACAATGACCTTAAGTCCACGTTTACGAGCGAGTTCAGCATATTCAAACATTTGATCTGGGGTACGATGAGCTGATACAACTTTAGCTTCATATGAAATTTGTAATTCATCTAAAACCGCCATCGTTTCTTGCATTGTTTCTAAATCAGATTTACTTCCCATAATAATTCCAACTAACGGTGTGTCTGAGATTTCATAAATTCTCTCCAAGATAATGTCCTCCCTAATATTTATCTTTGTATCTCCATATAAAGGCGTGTACTAGTTCTTGAAGATAGACTAAGCTATCTGGTTTATTTTAGAATAATCCGATACATTCACCTTCTGGTGTAACATCCATTTTTAAAGCTGCTGGTTGTTTTGGAAGTCCCGGCATTGTTAAAACATTTCCTGTTAAGCAAACAATAAATCCTGCTCCTGCTGAAATACGAATTTCACGAATTGTAATATCAAAGTCTGTTGGACGACCTAATACTTTTGGATCATCACTTAATGAAACTGGTGTTTTTGCCATACATACTAAGAAGTCTTCATACCCTAATGCTTTAATTTTCTCAAGTTGTGATTGAGCTGCTTCTGTATAAACAACACCACGTGCTCCATAAACTTTTTGAGCAATTGTTAAGATTTTATCTTCTAATGAATCTTCGCGGTTGTATAAATGAGCAAATGTTTGATCATTTCCATCAATTAATTCAACAACACAGCTAGCTAATTCTTTTGCACCTGCACCACCGTTTAACCAAACGTTTGCAATCTCACATGGGTGATTATTTTCTTCACACCATGATTTTAAGAAGTTAAGTTCTGCTTCTGTATCATGAGTGAATTGGTTAATTGCAACAACGTAAGGTAAGTTGAATTGTTGAATTGAATCAATGTGTTTAGCTAAGTTCTCTACACCTTTTGCTAATGCTTCAACATTTTCTTCTTTTAAGTTTTCGTATTCAACTCCACCATGCATTTTTAAAGCACGAATTGTTGCTACAATGACAACGCAATCAGGTGTTAAATGACCTTCACGACATTTAATGTTTAAGAATTTTTCTGCTCCTAAATCAGCTCCAAATCCTGCTTCAGTAATAACATATTCACCTAATTTTAAAGCTGTTTTCGTTGCGATAATTGAGTTACATCCATGTGCAATGTTAGCAAATGGCCCACCATGAACAATGGCTGGGGTATGTTCACATGTTTGTACTAGGTTTGGTTTAAGTGCATCTTTTAATAACATAGTGATTGCACCTTGAATTTTTAAATCTTTTACATAAACAGGTTGATCTTCTGGTGTGTAAGCCACAATAATATTTCCAATACGTTCTTTTAAGTCTTCAAGACTTGTCGCTAAACAAAGGACAGCCATGATTTCAGAAGCAACTGTAATGTTAAATCCGTCTTTACGTTCAATTCCATTAACATGTGATCCTTGCCCAATTGTAATGTCGCGTAATGTACGATCATTTAAATCTAAACAGCGTTTGAAAACAATTTTTGTTGGATCAATATTACATTCATTTCCTTGATAGATATGATTATCAAGTAAAGCACAAATTGCATTATTTGCTGTGGTAATCGCATGAATATCTCCAGTGAAGTGTAAATTTAAATCTTCCATCGGTAAGACTTGTGAGTATCCTCCACCAGCTGCTCCACCTTTAAGTCCCATAACTGGTCCAAGTGATGGTTCACGTAAAGCAATAACTGACTTTTTCCCGATATGATAAAACCCTTGTCCAAGACCAACAGTCATTGTTGTTTTTCCTTCACCAGCCTTTGTTGGACTAATTGCTGTTACTAAAATTAATTTTCCATCTTTTTGTTCACGATTCATCACGTTTAAATCAATTTTTGCTTTATATTTACCGTAGCATTCAATATCATCAGCAATATTTAATTGCTCTGCAATTTCAGTAATTGGCTTTAACTCAATTTCTTTAGCAATTTGTAAGTCATTTTTCATTATAGATCGCTCTCCTTTATATTTGTAATCGGCCTACTACTATCTAGTCTTTCGGAATATCTCAGCTAAATACTCCCTTACCATCATATACTGACTAAAGGTTAAATAAAAGGCACCTTTAGAACAATAACTAAAGGTGCCTATAATAATTTGTTAAGTTATGGAAATTCATTAAGTTAAACTGATAGTATCTTAGATATTCTTTCAGCTTAATAGTTAATGTACCCCATTGTACTTAACTTATTATATGTGCAACCTTCATAGTCCCTGTGTTTACGGCAAGGGGTAGAAACTTTCGAACCATATTATCGATGATATATGAATGTTGTATCTCATTTAATTTATTTTATTGTAAAAAAACTTATAAAAAAAACATATGTGTTAGTGTATACACTTAACCCATACGTTTAGCTTTTTCACAAAATGTATTAAATTTTGGACAGAAAAATGACGCAAACTGTTTCTTCTGTTGTTGAATTTTAATCTGCTTCATTTTGTATCCTCCTGCAAATTTAACCATATAATTACAAAATATTCACACTTGCATTATAAACTAATCAAATTTAAATATCAACATAATTTAGCAATTTTGAAAATTTTATTTTGAAAATTTTGGTTACAACTTTAATTTATGAACGTAAAAAGCAAAATATAACCTTCAATTTATAAAAGGACTATAAACCTACCTTAATGATTAAGCAACTTTTTTCAATCACCAATGAAAAAGAGGGCTCTTTAACTCACTCTTAATAGTAATTAATGTGATTATATTTAGATTTTTTTAAACATTAAAATTTTGACAAAACTTTTGAAATTTATAGAATATTGAAAGTTGTCGCATTATTTTATGTTGCAACCTGTAATGAGTTATGCTATCATGTTTACAACTAAAAACAGGCAAATTCAGTTTTCCCCCTGATTTTATTGCCTTGAGGACAGAAAAATATAACTAGAGGAGGATTCACCATGAGTTTATTAAACGGTAAAGTCGTGTCTACAGGATTAACATTTGATGATGTTTTATTAATCCCTCAGCGCAGTGAAGTATTACCAAAAGATGTGAGCTTAAAAACAAAATTAACACGTAAAATCGAGTTAAATGTTCCAATTATTTCATCTGCAATGGATACAGTAACTGAATCACGCTTAGCTATTGCACTTGCACATCAAGGTGGGGTTGGTTTTATCCACAAAAACATGTCAATTGAAGAGCAAGCCGAAGAAGTTCGCCGTGTTAAATTATATCAAAATGGTATGATTTCAGATCCTGTTACATTATCAGGTGATATCACAATTGCTGAAGCTAATGATAAATGTAACCATTACAAAGTATCAGGTTTCCCTGTTGTTGATGAAAATGGTGTCTTAACTGGTATCATCACTAATCGTGACATGAAATACCGTGTAGACCAAAGTGTAAAAGTATGTGATGTGATGACAGGACGCGATAAATTAATCACAGCTCCAGTCGGAATCACTTTAGATGAAGCAAAAGAAATCTTAATGCAACACCGTATTGAAAAACTTCCTATTATTAATGAAGAAGGAACTTTATGTGGATTAATCACAATTAAAGATATTGATAAAACAATGTCATATCCAAATAGCTGTAAAGATGAGCAAGGACGTTTACGTTGTGGTGCAGCTGTTGGAATCGGTGCAGATACATTAGATCGCGTAAAAGCTTTAGTTGAAGCTGGTGTTGATGTTATCACTGTTGACTCTGCACACGGACACTCTTTAGGAGTTATTAATACTGTTCGTCAAATTAAAGAAACATTCCCTCAATTACAAGTTATCGGTGGAAATATTGTTACAGCAGAAGCTGCAAAAGATTTAATTGAAGCAGGTGCTGATGCTGTTAAAGTTGGTATCGGTCCAGGATCAATTTGTACAACACGTGTTGTAGCTGGGGTTGGGGTTCCACAAATCACAGCTGTAAATGATGTTTATGAATATTGTAAAACTGTTGGGGTTCCAGTAATCGCTGATGGTGGGTTAAAATTAAGTGGAGACTTCGTGAAAGCAATTGCAGCGGGTGCTGACTGTGCAATGTTCGGTGGATTATTCGCTGGATGTGAAGAAGCTCCAGGTGAAGAAATTTTATATAACGGACGCCGTTATAAAACTTATGTTGGAATGGGGTCTTTAGCCGCTATGAAACGTGGTTCAAGTGATCGTTACTTCCAAGGAAAACAACAAGAAGCGAAAAAATTAGTTCCCGAAGGAATTGAAGCTCGTGTTCCTTATAAAGGAAAATTAGAAGATGTTGTTTATCAATTATGTGGTGGTTTACGTGCCGGAATGGGTTACTGTGGAACAGCTACAATTGAAGAATTAAAAATAAATGGTAAATTTGTTCGTATTACAAATGCTGGTCTTCGAGAATCACATCCACATGATGTTGAAATTACTCAAGAAGCACCAAACTACCAAAAATAAATTAAAAAAGTGTAACGAAAGTTACACTTTTTTTACTTTTAAAGACATGTTTTATCCACAGTTTAAAAAAACAAATAGTAAATAAAAAAGATACTTCATCCTTTGTTTATGGATAAGTATCTTTTTTTGTGTGTGATTATCCTTCTAAGTATTTACCTAAGAATGATGTAGCAATTTTAGCACTGTTAATGTCTAATTCATTAACTAATTCATCTTCTTCAGTTCCTACTACGATAACTGCACCTAAGCTATCTCCATTTGAAATGATTGGGATCATTACAAATGAACGCTCAGTTGTTTCACCGTCAACGATTTCTAAAACTTCTTTACCTTCAGCAATTTTTGAAGTACGGCTTTCAATCATGTCACTTAATGGACGACTAACACGACGGTTTAAATATTGTTTTTTGATATCCCCAGAAGCTGCAATAATATCTTCACGGTCTACAATTAAAATACCTTTTTTAGTAGATACTTGCATTGCGTCAGCATATTGTTGAGCAAATGCAGAAATATCAGCGATTGGTGAGTATTTTTTTAATACAACCTCTCCTGATTGATTAACGAAAATTTCTAAAGAATCCCCTTCGCGAATACGCATCGTTCTACGAATTTCTTTTGGGATTACAACACGACCTAAGTCATCGATACGACGAACAACTCCAGTAGCTTTCATCTTTCTCAAAACCTCACTTTCAAATTATCTAATATTAGTTTTTATGTTTTTTAATAAATTATACCTTTTTTACATCTTTTTTGAATCTTTCGAAATTTTTAAATAACTCTAATGCATACTCGAACCATTGTAATCTTTTAACGACCGGTAAATCAAAAATAATATTTATACGATTATCCTTATATGCAAGACGAATCATAGAACCTATTTTGTGAACAGCTTCAAATAACTTCTGTCCATCAATATCTTGTGTAATTTCTTCCTTTAATATGAATTCTATCGTATTTTTAGTCGATTTTGTTTTTTCTATGTATGGTTCAGTAATATTTTTTAAAAAGGTTAGGTCAATTAAATATTTAACATCATCAGGAAAATCACCAAAACGATCAATTAATTCATCGATAATGTCATTATATTCTTCATCATTAGTAACTTTTTTAATCTTTTGATAAATTTCAATTTTAGTTGATTCATCACTGATATAAAAATCAGGTATGTACGCGTCAACTTTCGTTGGAAAGTCAAATTCTAACTTTGGTAATTCAAATGAAGCGACTTCAAAATTGCTACCTTCTCTCGCATGAACTACTGCTTCACTTAACAATTGAGTGTATAGGTCAAGTCCAACGGTATCTATAAACCCATATTGTTGTGCACCTAACATATCTCCAGCTCCACGTATTGCTAAGTCACGCATGGCAATTTTGAATCCTGAACCAAGTTCTGTGAATTCTTTAATTGTTTGTAACCTCTTTTCAGCGTTTTCCGTCAATACTTTATTTCGAGGATACATGCAATAAGCATAAGCAATACGATCACTTCTTCCTACACGACCTCTTAGCTGATACAGCTGCGATAAGCCGAGTCGATATGAATCAGAGATAATTAGAGTGTTCGCATTTGGTATATCAATCCCTGTTTCGATGATAGTGGTGCAAACTAAGACATTAAATTTCTTTTCTTCAAAATCTGCCATTGTTTGCTCAAGTTGCTCTTTGCTCATTTGTCCATGTGCATATTCGACCACTGCATCTGGCACTAATTTTTGAATCCTTGCCGCTCTTTTCTCTATATCGGATACTCTATTATATAAATAGAATACTTGTCCATCCCTAGCCAATTCACGTTCAATTGCATCACGAATTACTCCATCATGTTCTTCAAGTACATACGTCTGTACCGGATAGCGATTCATTGGTGGAGTTTCAATCAGTGATAAACTTCGAATACCAATCATCGACATTTGTAATGTCCTTGGAATTGGTGTTGCAGTAAGCGTTAAGACGTCAACTTCAGTTTTAAACTCTTTGATTTTCTCTTTATGTTCAACTCCGAAGCGTTGCTCTTCATCGATAATCAACAGCCCTAAATCTTTAAAGGCTACATCATTTGATAATATTCGATGCGTTCCGACAACGATATTTATTTTACCACTTTTTATATTTGTTAGCAATTCCTGTTGTTCTTTTATTGAAACATAACGGTTAAGTAATCCAATTTTTACATCAAAATCCTTAAAACGTGCCACAAATGACTCATAGTGCTGTTTTGAAAGGATAGTAGTAGGAGCTAAATAGGCGACTTGCTTTCCATCTTGAACCGCTTTAAACGCAGCTCGCATAGCAACTTCAGTTTTTCCATAACCAACATCTCCAATTAATAAGCGATCCATTGGATGTGGTTGTTCCATATCTGCTTTAATTTCAGCGATTGCTTTTAACTGATCTTCAGTCTCAACATATGGAAAGGCATTTTCAAAAGCATGTTGCGCTACTGTATCTTTAGAGAACGCATATCCTGGAAGATGTTCACGTTTCGCATAAATTTTAATTAATTTATCTGCAATATCTTTAACTGTTTTCTTAACTTTTGCTTTTGTTTTTTCCCATTCAGATGTTCCTAATTTATGAATCTTCGGTTTTGCTCCCTCTGATCCCACGTACTTTTGAACCATCTGAATTTTATCAATCGGAACATATAATTTATCGCCACCACGATAGACTATCATAATGAAATCTTTAAGTGCTCCATTTGTTTCTAACGTTTCAATTCCAATATATTGTCCAATTCCATGCTGAACATGAACAACATAGTCTCCAAGTTTAAGTTCGTTATAGTCTTTAATCTTTTTACCTTCTTTAAAATTACTTTTATACGCTGTTTGTTTTTTACGTTTTGTATGAACTTCATAGTCTGTATAAACAACAATATGTGGTTGAAGTAATTCAAATCCAAGAGGCAATCGTTCATAAATCATATGAATCGATCCTTCACCAACTTCTTCAATTGAAGTTGGAAAAGCAACTGAAACACCTAATTCTTCTAAATAATTAGCTAAATTATTACGTGCTTCAGCACTTGAAACAGTAATAAATACAGTTGTGTTATTTTCCTTTAGTCGTTTACATTCTTTAGCAAAGAATTCAAGCTGACCATGAAATTCACTTACACTTTTAGTCATTAATTTGACATGCTCAGTAAGTTGAATATCCTTTAATGAACTCGTATGCTCTAATAAAAATAGTTGTCTAGAAGCCTGCGTTTCTGTAATAGGACGATATAAATTTAAATCAACAACTGTTTTTCCAGTTTCAATAACACCTTCTTGCCAACTCAATGCATCTTCATTCATATGCTCTTGATTTTCCAAAATACGATTATAATCAATATAAATAAGCAATGGATCATCAAAGTATGATAAAAGCGTGTCTGGGTTGTCGTATAAAAGTGAGATGTATTTATGCATGACTTCTAAATCTTGATGATTTTTAATCTTTTCAATATCGTTATAAATTTTAGCATATAATTCATCTCGAACTTCACCATCTACTAAAGTAGCTGTTCGCGCTAAACGCTCTTTAATATTTTTTTCAAACATTTTCACTTGTTCATCTGAATATACAAGCTCAAATGTTGGAGCGATTATTACTGATTCAACTTTATTAATGGAACGTTGGGTTTCGGTTGAAAAGTAGCGAATGGTATCAATTTCATCATCAAAAAATTCAATACGTAATGGGTTTTCTTCTGTCATAGGAAAGACATCTAAAATTCCCCCACGTGCACTAAATTCACCCATTCGTTCAACCATACGAACCGATTGATATCCTAGTTCAACTAATTTTCTTTTTAGTTCATCTAGTTCGTATATACTTCCAACTTCAAGTTGAATATCTGCTTGTTTAAAAATTTCTTTTGGTGTTAAAAATCTTGTTGCACCTGCCACATGAGTAATGACGATTTTACATTGATCTTCAATAATTGATGCCAATGTGCTCATTCGTTCTGTACGTAGTTCCGAACTAGATGCTAGCATTTCAGCTGTTATGAATTCATCCATTGGAAAAAGACGGACGGAATGATCGTCCATCAAATCAATTAGTTGATCATATAAGCGTTGTGCATGATATAAATTTTGCATCATAATGATCATCGGTCTTTTTTGACTTTCAAACATCATTTGAAACAATGGTGCATAAAAAGATGTTGTAACCCCACTTAATAAAATATTTTGATTTTCCTTCGTTAATGCCATCATCAAAGTTTGAAGCTGTTCAGACTTTGAAATGTACTGATTCATCACATTCATTTAAATACCCACCTTCTGCAACGAGGCTATTTACTATATTCTGTCATAACTTTATTAAATGACTCTGTTAGTGCCATCTCACATGCTTTGACTGATAAGTCAATCGCTTGATTTATAAGTGCTAACTCATCTTCTGTAAATTTTCCTAAAACATAATCCACAACTGGGATTTTTGGATGGCGATCAATTCCGACACGAATACGTTTAAATTCTTGTGTTTTAACATGTGCAATTAATGACTTAATTCCATTATGGCCACCTGCACTTCCTTTTAAACGCATACGAATTTTTCCATGCGGTAAATCTAAATCATCATAAATGACAATTAAATCTTCAATGTCCACATCATAAAAATCCATAACCGCACGAACTGATTCTCCAGATAAATTCATGAAAGTTGTTGGCTTTAATAAGATTACTTTCTCACCTTTAACAACGCCACGCCCAATTTGTCCTTTAAATTTTTTTTCTTCTGATAATTCAATATTCCAAGCCTTACTAAGCTGATCAATAACCATAAATCCAGCATTATGGCGTGTTCTTTCATATTTTGAACCTGGGTTTCCAAGACCTACAAACAATTTCATAAAACTTCACCTCATTTAGAGTTTAAATAACATCTCTTATTTTACAGTAATCATATACGTTTTACCAATATTTCTTCTATTTACATATCGAAATAAATTTTATCTTTTCAAACTGAAACTTAGTAGCCAGCTATTGTTACTAAAAAGATCAACAATCATAAATTAAAAGTTCTTCTTTAATTGGAATCGATTAATTTTTAAAATATATTTTTCTTTATAGTTTGTCATTTGATTTTCATTTATTGTTCAGAAATAACAAAAAGCGATACTAAGATTTAGTATCGCTTTTCTACTTTTAAAAATAATTAGAAATTGTATAAATCACGATTATAAACGAATAAATCCGAAACTGGTTCGTCATTTAAGATATGTAAAATACCTTCCGCTAATAAATCACCAACTGATAATTGTGTAATTTTAGGGATTCGTTTTTCTTCTGGCAGATTAATTGTGTTTGTTGTAACTAATTCCTTAATAGCTGAGTTCTCAATACGTTCAACTGCAGGTCCTGAAAGAATTGGATGTGTACACGCAGCGTATACTGATAAAGCTCCACGCTCTTTTAATGCATTTGCAGCAATTTGGATAGTTCCTGCTGTGTCAATCATATCGTCGATAATGATTGCATGTTTTCCTTCAACTTCACCGATTAATCCCATAACCTCTGCAACGTTTGGTTTTGGACGACGTTTATCGATGATTGCGATAGGTGCATCTAAATATTCTGCTAACACACGAGCACGAGTTGCTCCACCGTGGTCTGGTGATACTACTACAATATCTTCTAAGTTCTTATCGATGAAATATTTTGCAATGATTGGCATTGCACGGAAGTCATCGATTGGAATATCAAAGAATCCTTGAATTTGTGTTGCGTGTAAATCCATTGTCATAACGCGTGTTGCTCCCGCTGCTTCAATTAAGTTAGCAACTAACTTAGCTGTGATTGGCTGGCGAGCTTTTGCTTTACGATCTTGACGTGAATAACCATAATAAGGCATGATCACGTTAATTGTTTTTGCAGATGCACGTTTTAAAGCATCAATCATAACTAAAAGTTCCATTAAGTTTTCATTAACTGGATTATGCGTTGGTTGAACCACAAATACGTGATGTCCACGAACTGTTTCATTAATGTTAACTTGTACTTCTCCGTCAGCAAATCGGTTAACTGTTAAATCAGATAGTGGGACTCCAATTCGATCTGCGATTTCTTGTGCTAATTCACGATTAGCATTTAAACTGAAAATTTTAAACTTCTTACGATTAATTTCTGCCATGATGATTTAACCTCCTAGAATAAACACACTTCAGACAGTATTTTACACAATTTCTTATTTTTTTTCAATTCTTTCGACAAATGTTTAATCAGATATTACCATTTAATCGATATTAACTACAATTTTTCACGAAGAACTTTAGCATATCCTTCTTTATTCACTTGTTTTGGACGTGCGATTGCTAATGCATCTTCAGGTACATTTTTCGTGATTGTTGACCCTGCAGCTAAATATGTATTTGGTTCAATTGTTACTGGGGCAACTAAGTTCACATTACATCCAACCATTGTATTAGCACCAATCACTGTTTTATGTTTATTTTTCCCATCATAGTTTACAGTAATTGATCCACAACCCATATTTACATTTTCACCAAGTTCAGCATCTCCGATATAACTTAAGTGTGCTGATTTTGCCCCGTCTTTAAACACAGATTTTTTAATTTCTACAAAATTACCGATACGTGCTTTATTTCCAATTTCAGAATGCATACGAATATGTGCAAATGGTCCAACTGTTGTGAAAGCACCAATTTTTGAATCTGAAATAACTGACGCATTAATTGTAGTATGTGCACCAATCGTTGAATTAATAATTTGAGAGTTTGCTCCGATTACAACATTATTTTCAATAATCGATTGACCCGTAATCATTGTTCCTGGATAAATAATAACATCTTGTCCAATTTGAACATCTGTTCCGATATATGTCGCTTCTGGATTAATAATTGTTACTCCATTACGCATATGGAATTCATTAATACGTTTACGAAGAACTTTTTCTGCATAAGCTAATTGAACGCGATCATTAACTCCTAATGTCTCTTCAAAGTCTTCATTGACATAAGCCACAACTTTTAATCCCATGTCACGAATAATTCCTACTAAGTCTGTTAAATAGTATTCCCCTTGTGAATTATTATTTGTAATTTTCGTTAAAGCTTCAAATAAAACTTTATTATCATAGCAGCAGACACCTGTATTAATTTCTTTTACAAGTAATTCTTCTGCATTTGCATCTTTTTGTTCAACGATTCGTAAAACATTTCCTGCCTCATCGCGAATAATACGTCCATATCCTGTTGGATCGTCTGTACACGCTGTTAAGATTGTAATAGCTGCTTCTTGTGATTGATGATAGTCAAATAAATTAGCGATTGTTTGTTCTGTTAAAAGCGGAACATCTCCATAAGTAACGATTGTTACTCCCTCTAAGCCCTCTAATAGATTCTTTGTCATCATAACAGCATGACCTGTTCCTAATTGTTCAGTTTGCATCGCATAATCAACACGATCTTTTAATTCTGCTCGAACTGATTCAGCTTCATAACCAATAACAGTAACAATTTTATCTACCCCAATTTTTTCTAAGTTCGTTACCGCATGGTCAACCATTGATTTACCTAATACTTGGTGTAGCACTTTATGTAAACTCGATTTCATACGAGTTCCTTTACCTGCCGCTAACACAACCGCATATTTGTTCATTGCAATCCCTCCGTTAAATTGTCTTATTTCTTTTAGTATAGCATACTTCCCCTCTTCATTAAATTTAATTTTTCCATCCTCTTTCAGTCAAAATTTAGATGAAAATTTCATCCCTTTTCTAATTTTCAACAAAAAAAGCTATAACCACATAGGTTATAGCTTTTTAAATGATGTGTTATCGTGAAGTTTATTATATTAGTCACCGGTGATTAAACGGATCATTATAACTCTTTAATTAATATAATACTTCCCCTAATTTCGATAATTACTCTGCTTCTTCGTAAGCTTTAATGACAAAATCCTCTAATTGTTTACGTGTATCATGATTGATTGGATGCGCAATATCTTTAAATTCCCCTGTTGAAGTTTTACGACTTGGCATTGCCACAAATAAGTGTTCGTCCCCTTGAATTACACGTAAATCATGAATAACAAAACAGTCATCTAAAGTAATAGATGCGATAGCCTTCATTCTGTTGTCTGTCTCTACCTTACGGATTCTTACATCTGTAATATTCATTCTTCTCATCCTCCTAAGTCGTCCTGGTACCACATTAAATATACCACGATGTGTAAGCACTTTTATGTCTTTTTTGTGTTCTCTGTCATTTTTTACAATTATATACAATTTTTTGTTAAAATTCAAGAGATTTATGATGATTGCTAAATTTAGTTATGAAAAAAAGTACCTTAATCAACAGCGATTAAGGTACTTCAAACGATTATCCAATTAATCGAACAGCATGAATTTCATGATCTCTAAAACATCCGTTAATACTGTTAACGATTCGTCTTAGCTTGTACTCTTTACGAACAAGTGCAAAAACAGTTGGTCCACTTCCACTCATTAAAACAGCATCTGCTCCAAACTGAATTAATTTATTTTTAATTTCAGCTACAACAGGATAGCGTTCTAATGTAACCTCTTCTAGCGAATTTCCTAAGCGATCACAAATCCCTTGATAGTCCTTTTCATTGATACACTGTAACATACCCTCGATATCTAGATGCTCAACTTTATTGGCATCTAATGCTTCGTAAATTTCTTTCGTTGAAACTCCAATACGTGGTTTGATTAAAATGACCCAACATTTTGGGGGAGATGGAATTGGTTGAATGATTTCCCCGCGACCTGTTGCTAATGCTGTTCCTCCATAAACACAAAATGGTACATCCGATCCTAGCTTTGCCCCTAGTTCAGCTAATTCTTCGATTGTACAATCAACTTGCCAAAGCTCTTTTAATGCTTTTAAAGTTGCAGCAGCGTTACTACTCCCGCCTGCTAATCCTGCAGCAACAGGGATTCGTTTTTTAATATAGATCTCAACCCCTTTATCTATATTAAAGTGTTCCTTAAAAAGTTTGGCTGCCTGATAGGCTAAGTTCTTTTCATTAAGTGGCATCGTAAATTCATTAGATTTAATAACGATTTTATTTGTTTCAAGGAGAGTGACTGTAATATAGTCTGCTAAGTCAACAGTTGTCATAATCATTTCAACTTCATGATAGTTGTCTTTACGTTTATAAAGCGTATCTAATGCTAAATTTATTTTTGCTGGAGCTTTAATTGTTACCATAGCCATTCCTCCAATCGGTATGACTTTATTTTATCATATGACCTTATTTTATTATACAAAAAAAGTAGTAAACAATGTCGACTACTTTTTTTTAATATTAATTAAACTTTAATTCAACTGATCCCGTTAAAACGTCAATGTAGCTATAAGAAACACGATCGACTGAATCGCGTTCACTATCTAAATCAATTACAAAAATAGAAGGATACGTATTCGATAAAACACCTGTATGCTCAACCACACGGTTACGACTTTCATAGGCAGTAAGCTTTACTTCCTTACCTACCTGTTCACTCAACTCTTGACGAATAGTTACGATATTATTAGCCAAAACATCACGCCCTTTCTATTATAAAGCATACCATAAAAAGAATTTTTTTTCAATATTATTATGCGTTAAACACTTGAAATTATACATTAACAATGATAAAATTAAATATTT
Organism: Turicibacter sp.; assembly: GCA_030531025.1. The sequence continues at coordinate 11,942 of JAUMTV010000014.1, read as the reverse complement.
TCACACTTTTCTGATACCATAACGAAGGGTTCCTTTCGTTTGAAGTCCACCAATTCCTGCAATTTTGGCAATGGTTTTCTCAATAGCTTCTCTTAAATCTACTTGCTCTTCGTATGGCGTTAACGCAACAGTTGCAGCAATAATTGCTGGATCTAATGCATGAATATTAATTCGTTTAGGAGATGAAGCAAAATTTGCACCTGATCCAATTAAGGCCTCAAAATGAGATTGACAAGCACCTGCAATCACAACTAGATAATCTAGTGATGGTTCTATCTCACGTAAAGCATTAACCGTTTCAACAAAATATTTTGAACTTCGATAAGAGTTCAAATCATCCTCATGCTCCTTATCTTCTAATGCATCATGTCCTGTAATCACCACAATGTTCGGTCTTAGTTTCTTGACCAGTTCTGGCACTCTTGTTTTCATATCTTTTTCTTGAACTGCAAAAGCCTGAGCATAAACTTTTGCATATTTATATAACTTTATACTCTTCTGGAGATACTCCTCATCTCCATCTATATGTAAAATTCGTCCACTAATATAAAAATCCCCGTTATCATAACTACGCATTTGGTTCATAACAGGTGGTAAGATCGTCCGGTATTGATCAAACTCGACTTGTTCAGCCCGTTGATATTCTTCACGCGAGATAACTTCTAGATCACTCACTGGAGCATCAGCTGTAAGTCGAAAAAAAATTCCTTTTAAATACGCTGTATCATCCACTATTTTTTCAATTCGAAACATTGTATCTGAATTATAGGAACGTCGCCCAACAATATCTCCTACTTTGACTACCTCACTCATCCTCATCACCTCACATTATTATATGTAACGACTGAAAAATGGCGACAAAAAAGAAGGTCTTTTCTTTTTAAAAGACCTTCTTTTTTATTAATTTACATGTTTATAAAAAGTATTAGCTAATTTAGCAAACTCTTCAATAGATAATGATTCTCCACGACGGTTTGGTAAAATATCAGCTTCTTCTAAAATAGCAGTGACCTGCTCTTTTGTTAAAGTAGTAAAGTGTTGATTTAAATTATTTTGTAATGTTTTACGACGTTGTTTAAATGCCGCATGAACAACATCCATAAAGAAATCTTCATCGATAACCTCAACTGCTGGTTGCTGACGCTTTGTTAAACGAACAACAGCACTATCGACATTTGGGGCTGGAATAAATACTGTTTTAGGTACCGTTAATGCAATTTTAGCTTCTGTATAATATTGAACAGCGATTGATAATGCATTATAGTCCTTTGATCCTGGTTTAGCTGATAAACGCTCAGCTACTTCTTTTTGCATCATTGTAACATAACGATCAATCGGTAATTTCTTTTCAATTAATCCCATTAAAATTGGTGTTGTAATATAGTAAGGTAAATTTGCTACAACCGCAATCTCTTTAACATCTTTAAATTCTTCTTCAATCATTGAAGCAACATCTGCTTTTAAAATATCTTGATGAATAACTTTGACATTATCATAAGGAGCTAGTGTTTCAGCTAAAATTGGAATTAAACGTGGGTCGATTTCGTAAGCAACAACCTTTTTTGCTTTACGTGCAATAAATTCTGTTAAAGCTCCAATTCCAGGACCAATCTCAATTACTCCAACCTCATCTGTTAAATCGGCTGCATTTACGATTTTATTTAAAATATTTGTATCTGTTAAAAAGTTTTGTCCAAAACTCTTTTTAAAAGTAAATCCATGTCTTTCAATAATTTCTTTTGTGTTTGACTTTGTTGCAATATCTCTCATTTTTCAAATAACTCCTTTATTTAACAATTCTATGTGCTCTTCAGTTAGGGCATCTACTACTTGTTGTTTTGTAATTCCAAACATCATTAATCGTTTTTGAAGTTGTTTTCCATTTACATAACCAATTCCTAAAACTTGACTTAATTTTTCACGAATCTTCGCACTGTTTGGGTGCCCAATTAAACCAAAATCAAATAAAAATTGTGACTCAATTTCCTCAACTACTACTTTCTCAGGTGTAACTAAATTAGCTAAAGCTTCTTTAATCGCTTCATCACTCGCATGTTCTACTCCAACACCACGTCCATTTTTAGCAATGGCATCTACTTTTTGCAAATGAGCATGTTTACAATCGGGAACATACTGCATCACCGCTTGTCTGATTTTATTTCCCGGAAAATCAGGGTCTGTAAATACAATGATTCCTCGTTGAGCTTGGAGTAGTTTAATACGCTCTAATGTCTCTTGATTTATCGCTGATCCATTGGTTTCTAATGTTTCAATATCAGGATAAACTTCCTTAAGACGGCGAGTATCGTCACGACCTTCTACAACAATTACTTCTTTAAACATATCTTTTCCTCAATTTCTTTTTAGCTTTTATTGAACATTTTCATATAGCAGTTCTATAATTTTTTGCTTTATTTCTTCATCTTTACTTGCTGAAATTAAGTCTAATGGAAAATAGACTTTATGTTCTTGTTTTGGCTTTACGGCAATAATTCCTTTAATGATTGTCGAAACTTCAGAGATTTCTTGTATTGAACCATCACGCATTAATAACTCAATACAATCCGGTAAACAATTCGTCTTATGTCCATAATAATCATATGGTGTTTTAACACTATGATCCGTTAGTAAGTAGTACTCTGGATTAATCCCTAACTCAATCATGTACTCTTTTATTTGTTTTAATTTTTCATGTGCTTCATCACTTGGCGTATAATGCACTTCTTTTAATAAACGTCTATTAATAAAACGATCCGCTAAATCACTTAAAATAGAATCTTCTTCCTCTATAAATAAAGACGCGTAATAGAGGATAGTCGAATCATCAAATTTTAAATAAGTTTCAACAGATGGTTCTTCTTCTAAAAATAAGTCTTTGATTGCTCCTAAGTGACACTTAAATTCATAACCTTCAAAAATCAATTCACGAACACGATGAAGCATACGTTGAATAATTAAATCAAAGCTACGCCCTGTTGAATGTAAATAAACTTGCCAATACATTTGATAACGGCTCATTAAGTAATCTTCAATCGCATGCATCCCTGAAACTTTATAAACAATCTTATTATTAACTACACGCATCGTTCTTAAAATACGCTCTACGTCTATTTCACCATAGGGCGCTCCTGTGAAGTAAGCATCACGAAGTAAATAATCTAAGCGATCGGCATCTAACTGGCTGGAAATAATATTAATAACTAAAAGATTTGGATACGTCTTATTTATGACATCACGTACTTTTTTTGCAAATCCTTCTTGGTAAGCTTCTAATACACGATTGACTTCTGTATCTTCCATGATGATACGCTCGGTAAATAGTTCATGACGCACACTAAAAACTGATTCAAATGAATGTGAGAATGGACCATGTCCTAAATCGTGAAGTAACGCCGCAGATAATACTAATAAACGTTCGTCTTCACATAAAACAGTTCCTCGATGCATAAGTGCTCGAATAATTCGACGTGCCATTTCATATACACCTAATGAATGTGAAAATCGACTATGTTCAGCAGTATGGAAGACCATATAGGTCCCTCCTAGTTGCTTAATACGACGTAGGCGTTGAACCTCCTTAGTTTGTATCAAATCCCAAATTAATTGGTCATAAACATGAACATAACCATACACCGGATCTCTGAATACTTTTTCTTCTAACTTTGCCATTGACATCACCATCTATATCCCATCATTATTTTTTATAAATAATGTAAAATTCTTTTTAATACAGTATAAGTATACCACATTCTGAATAGACTTGGCTTTAGACGACAAAACGTTTGCCAAATATTAAAAATTACACATCCCATTTTTGCAAGAATCTCATATAAATATGCTATAATAGTATTATGATAACGTTTTTAAAGGGCGTGGTTTCATGTGTATGAAGACAAGAGATTACTTTATTAATGATATAGAATCATTTTTAAGACATCACCAACTTTTTTCGATGCTCATTTGGGAAATTTATAATCTTCTAATTCTTCACCAACCCAACCGTTTAAATAGTGCTCAATTATTTGAAGAGTTGACACCTTTTTTAAAAGCTCGTCTTTTGTTTATTATAAAGAAAGAACCTCAAGCACTTACTTTAATTAAGGATGAATTAAATATGGTCTCTTATATCGCTGATTTATTAGCAGATAAAGTATTTAAAATTCATCAAATTAATCATGAGTATTTCTATCTTAATTTATAAATTCTAGTATTATCTTTTACTACTTACATAAAACACAAACAAAAAAAGACAAGAAAATCATTAATTTTGATTTTCCTGTCTTCTTTCTAATTTTACTTACCTAGAAACTCTTTTACTTTTTCGATTAATTCATCTTCGTTTTCTGCTAAAATTGGCTTATTATTAACAAAAACAAATGAACGATCACGACCAGGACCGCAATATGATTGGCATCCTTGATAAATTTTCGCTTTTGGATCAATCTCTTTTAATCGTGGTAATAAGGTATTTAAGTTTGTTGCTTTACATTTATCACAAACGCGGAACTCATTTGGTTCTGCTAGTAAATCATCTAAGTTAAACATCGATTACACCTTCCTCTTCTATTTTTTAAAGGGTATCTTTATAAAAGTTTATAAAAAAATGAGCTTTATGTCAATGAAAACACAAAGCTCATTTTTTATAATTTATTAATACGCCTAAGAGCGATTATTTTTAAAAATTCAACTCTTATAATAACGTTTGGTTAGCAGTGATGATTGCTGTTCCATAAACATCTTCTGGAGAGCATCCACGTGATAAGTCATTTACCGGCTTATTTAATCCTGCTAAGATAGGTCCTACTGCTTCGAATCCTCCTAAACGTTGTGCAATTTTATATCCAATATTTCCAGCATTTAAATCAGGGAATACGAATACGTTTGCTTGTCCAGCAACTTTAGAGTCTTTTGCTTTTGTTTTTGCTACTGCTGGAACGAATGCAGCATCAAATTGTAATTCTCCATCGTAATCAAAATCTAAATCCATTCCATTTAAGATTTCCATTGCGTCAGTTACTTTTTTCGTTTCTTCTGTTTTAGCAGATCCTTTTGTAGAGAAGCTTAATAATGCAACTTTAGGATCGATATCAAACATACGTGCAACACGTGCTGATTCGATTGCAAATTCTGCTAAATCACCACTTGTTGGGTTTGGATTAATTGCACAGTCAGCAAAGATATAACGCTCGTCTCCACGTAACATTGCAAAATATCCGAATGTTTTTGAGATTCCTGGTTTTGTTTTGATAATTTGTAATGCTGGACGTACTGTATCACCTGTTGAGTGAATTGCTCCAGATACTAAACCAGCCGCTAATCCCATGTGAACTAACATTGTTCCGAAATAGTTAACATTTAAAACTAATTCGCGTGCTTGCTCTTCTGTTACTTTTCCTTTACGAACTGCTACTAATTCAGCAACCATTTCTTCTAATTTATCATAATGTTTTGGATCGATGATTTCGCATCCTTCTAATGAGAAGCTTCCCGCTGCCGCTTGAACTTCTTCTACTGATCCAATTAAAATTGGTTTTAACATGTTTTCACGTGCTAATAAACTAGCAGCTTGAACCACGCGTGGTTCGTTCCCTTCTGGGAAAACAATACGAATATTTTTCCCAATAATTTGGTTTTTTAATGTTGTCATGATATCCATTGAATTTACCACCTTTAATGTATTTGTTACTTTTATTGTACTCTTTTTTTGGCAAAAATAAAAGGTTAATACCTTTTATTTTTTTAAATAATTTTATCATCTTTCGTCAAAGTCAACCATATGATTAAACGAGAGGTGATTATCATGGGAGTTATACCAGCAACCCAAAAAGATATCGAATTACTTGCTCGACTCATGCGTGCAGAAGCCGAAAGTGATGGAAATATGGGAATGTTGCTTGTTGGTAATGTTTGCGTCAATCGTGTTCTAGCTAATTGTCACGATTTTAGAAACATTGATACCATTGAGCAAATGGTTTTCCAATCTCCAGGTGGTTTTGAAGCCGTTCAATATGACTACTTCTATCAGCGGGCACGTGATAATGAAATTAACTTAGCTAAGCGAGTTATTAACGGAGAGCGATTCGAGCCAGCAACAACCGCTTTATGGTTTTATGATCCTTTCCAACCATCATGTCCAGCCCAATTTTGGGGACAATGGAATTCAGGACGATATGGCGATCATTGCTTCTATATCCCACTTGAATCCGAACATTGCTACGATTAATAATTATTTGAAGGGAGAGACATTATGAATTATTACTATTCTTATCCGTATGGGGGACCTATGCCAAATCCAAACGATCCTTATTGGAGATATCAACAAGCAAATCCAATGGGAGGATATTCAAATGTGAATCCAAATACCACAGAACCACCATTTCCATCTGGTTCAGCAATTACATCACAAACTCCAACTGAGCCAGGACAAATACCTATTTCACCTGTAGGAAGTGGCACAAGTTTTGGAGGATTTGAAGTCCCAGTAGGAAATGTGATTACAATGGCACAAGGTAGTTCTTATGTAAGTAATATTCTACGACTTAATCGTGGGAAGTTAGCCACTGTTTATATGACATTCAGTGGTAATGACGCTGCACTAGCTAGACGTACTTTTGTAGGAATTATTGAAGCGGCCGGTCGTGATCATATTATTCTTAGTGATCCAAATACCGGACATCGTTATGTATTATTAACAGTTTATTTAGATTACGTTGAATTCCCAGAAGAAATCAACTACTACTATCCATTAGATAACACACTTAATATGGTTGATCCTGATTTATTCGAGAAATTCCCTTCTTTAGGGGCACTTTATAATTATCAAAAACAACAAGATGAACTTTATAAGCAAAAATATCCTTATTACAATCAACTTCCTGAAAACTTTTCACCACAAAATCAACAACAAGGAACATACTCAACACAAGGTCAGGGACAATATCATAATCAAAGTCAAGGACAACAAATGCCTTACAACAATAATAACGATCAATTTTAAAAAAAGCATCTCTTCAACAGAAGAGATGCTTTTTAATTTAATGGCCAATCAATGGGTTTTAATCCTTTAGAAACTAAGAAGTCATTTGTTTTAGAGAATGGTTTACTTCCAAAAAATCCACGACGAGCTGATAACGGGGAAGGATGTGCCGATTCAATAACAAAATGCTTGGTTGTATCAATGAGCTTTTTCTTACTTTGTGCATGTTTTCCCCATAAAATAAAAACAACAGGTGTTTCTTTATCATTTAAAGACATTAATATAGCATCTGTGAACTGCTCCCATCCCATACCAGTATGCGACATCGGCTGCGATTCTTTAACCGTTAACGTGGTATTCAATAATAATACACTCTGTTTAGCCCATTTACTTAAATCGCCACTAGTTGGATAATTGCACTGAATATCATCAACTAACTCTTTGAAAATATTTCTAAGAGACGGTGGAAACTTTGTTCCCTTTTCCACTGAAAAACTTAAGCCATTAGCTTGATGTGGACCATGATAAGGATCTTGTCCAAGAATGACAACTTTAACATCAGAATAAGGAGTTAACTGAAAAGCATTAAAAACTGCTTCTTTCGGAGGGTAAACAACTTCTTTCTCATACTGTTCGTGTAATTGATTAAATAAATGCTGCATGTATGGCTGATCCCATTCTTTTTTTAAAATAGGCTCCCAATCATTATGAATAAACATCACTATCATCCTTTCACTTATATTTAAAAGAAAAGAACCTGTTAACAGGTTCTGCGACTTAAACTAAAATAATACTAACTAAAACAATAACTCCACTTATTAAAACAAGTGAATCTCTCATTTTCCATTGTAAACAATAAATAGATGTACGTGGTTGCCCAACAATATACCCTCGACATTCCATTGCATCCATCATCATTGTTAATCTTTTAATAGTGTTAGAAATCGCTGGAATAATAATTGCCATTAACTTTGATAATTTTTCCTTAAATGGGATTTCAGAAAAATCTAGTCCTCGTGACTGTTGAGCAGAGTAAATTAGCTTCACTTCATCTAAAATCATTGGAATTAAACGAATGGCTAAACTCGTCATAAATGCAAACTGCTCCATTGATTGACTTTTAGCTAACGCCTTTGTTCCAGCAACAAGTTCACTTGGTGCGGTTGTAAATGTCAATAACGCCCCCATGATAACAAATAAAATCATTTTAGCAGTGTAAAAGATTCCCATCATTAATCCATCTAGTGTCACATGAAAAACTCCAATGTTAAATAAAACATGTGTTCCCTCTGTTAAAGCAAAAAAGATCAGAAAGAACAAATACATATATTTAAGAAACATTGCTTGCCTCAAATAAAAGGATAAAGGAATTTCACTAAGAAGGATAAAGATGATCGTTAAACTTATTGCAAGTAAAAGCTGTGACCATGTTGAAATAAAAATCATCATGATTATATTGAGAATCATCATTAACAATTTCACACGCGGATCTAATGAATGATAAAATGATGAAACACTAATATATCTTCCAAGCCATAACTTTTTCATATGAATCTCCTCATTAGTTGTTTAATTTGTAATGCTTGCGGAATAATTCAAATTCATTTAATCGTGTCATAACTAATTTAGCAACTAGCCCAATAATTATCCCCGTTAAAAGTCCAATCGGTAATAAAAACATCATATAATAAGCAATAGCTTTCGTTTTAATTAAAATCATTGCTACAATGATTTGACCAATATTGTGCATGACACCACCAATCATACTAATACCCATTAAACTGATATTTTCTTTTGATACTTTGAAAGCAGCCATCATACAAATATAACTTAATAATGCTCCTACAAACCCATAGGCAAACATTGAGAACGTTCCAAGTAATAGTGTTGTTAACACAGTTTTTAACATAATTACAAGAAACATATTTTTAAAATCTAAATAGTATAGTCCAATAACAACCATGATATTAGCTAATCCTAATTTTAGTCCCGGGATTGGTAATTTAATTGGAATGAACGATTCAATAATTCCTAAAACAATAGCTAACGCGCCAATTAAAACAATTAACATCATTTTTTCTAAATTCTCACGATTATTTTTACGATTCAACGATGATAACCTCCTCACTCACATTAATCTTATTATATCATGAGGCGTTAATCAAAAAACACCTTTTGTCGACAGAATGTTAGCACTTTAAAACTCTGTTAATATTTGATAAAATTATGTCATTCAACATCTATAATTAAATTCAATTACTGATAGGAGGAACCATAATGAATCAATGTATCTTCTGTAAAATTATTAATAAGGAAATTCCAGTACAAATTTTATTTGAAAACGAACATGTTTTAGCTTTCTTAGATATTTCTCAAACAACAAAAGGTCATACATTAGTCATTCCCAAAAAACATGCTGAAGATGTTTTTTCAATGAGTGAAGAAGATATGTGTCATATCTTTTCAGTTGTACCAAAGCTTGCTAATGCATTAAAAACAACATTTAATGCTGATGGAATGAATATTGTAAACAACAATAAACCAGTAGCGGGACAAACAGTTTTCCATTATCACGTCCACTTAATCCCACGTTATAGTACTGAAGATTCATTCCAAATAAATTATACAAACAATATGTCAAAATATACGCCTGAGTCATTAGCAACTTTAAAAGAAGAAGTTTTAGCAAACTTATAATATAAAATCTTCTCTTAGACAGGCTAAGAGAAAACTATTAAACTGACTTAATCTAAAAAATAAATTATATTTGAAAAAAAAGTAGTTTATCAATGATTGTTGTAGTATGATGATTCAACTGAAGTCTAACTATTTTATATTATCTATATATAAACAGAAATGTATTTTATAATGCTACACCAGTCTTAGTCGGTAAGCCGCTTTAATATTAAGGCATCCTATAGTCCAGGGGTCACCTACCATGCGAAGCATGTTTCCTCCATTAGTAGGGCTTAAAAGTTTTCCGATATGAAAAACTTATCTGGACTTATATACATAGAAATAGAAATATTTTTATATACTTATCATCAGTTCCAGTACCTAGAACATTTTGGTGCTGAGGTACCCTATAGTCCAAGGGTCACCTATCCACAAAGTGGTATCCTCCATTGATAGGGCAAAAGCTTTTCAAATATGAAAAACTTATTTGGGCTTATATAATTAAGAGAAAAAGGAGAACACTATGAGCTATAAAATGATCGTTTTAGATTTAGATGGAACTTTAATGTCATCTAAAAATGAAATTTTACCAAAAACAAAGGAAGCTTTATTCAAAGCTCAAGAGCACGGTGTAATGATTGTCTTAGCATCTGGGCGTCCAACTTACGGGATGGTTAAAGCCGCAAAAGAATTACGTTTAGATGAATATCCAGGCTATATTTTATCTTATAATGGTGGTCGCATCATTTCTGTTCAAACCAATGAAATAATTTATGATGATTCATTAACACCTGAAATCTGCCATGAATTATATGACTTATCACGTGAGATGAATGTTAATATTATGGCTTATGAAGATGAAGCGATTATTACAGCTGATGATGATCAATACATTCAAAAAGAAGCGCACATTAATGGAATGCCAATCAATCGCGTAGAAAACTTTAAAAACTCAGTGACATTTAACTCAGTTAAATGTTTATGTACAGCAGAACCTGAATATTTAGCTCAAGTTGAATTTAAAATGAAAGAACGATTAGGAGATCGTTTAAGCATTACTCGTTCTCTTCCATTTTTCTTAGAATTCATGCCACAAAATATTAATAAGGCTTACTCCCTACAAAAATTATTAGAACACGTGAACCTAGATAAATCTCAATTAATTGCTTGTGGTGATGGATACAATGATTTACCAATGATTGAATTTGCAGGTCTCGGTATTGCTATGGGGAATGCAGTTGATGAAGTAAAAGCTGCTGCTAATTATGTTACAGCAACAAATGATGAAGATGGAATTGCACAAGTAATTGAAAAATTTATTTTTAATAATTAAGATAACCTTTCGGTTATCTTTTTTTGTTTGGCTGTGTTTTAAAAGAATATTGATATTTAATTAAAATAATAAACTTCACGATGAATTAACTACTCGTACTATCCGTAAAAGGTCATGAGATCAACAGTTGGAGTCATCAACACCTATCTAAAACAGAGCCTTTTGTTTTATATACAAACAGAAATAAAACCTACATTTATTACGGCACACTAAATGTTCGATAGTTATTCCATTCAAGGCAAACTATAGTCCAGTTAAAAATTTTCTCTGAAGAAAATTTATCTGGACTTATATAGTTTAAATTTTAACCCTAATCTAAAGTTCGCTAAAATCTCTGTATTTTCTACCCTTGTTCAAATTTATAGACATGCTAGAATAGGCTTGTACTAATTATTTTAGGGGGGATTAAATGGGCACACTAAAAGGTTCTAAAACAGAACAAAATTTATTAACTGCTTTTGCAGGAGAGTCGATGGCACGTAACAAATATACTTATTATGCGGCAAAAGCAAAAGAAGAAGGTTATGAACAAATCGCCGATATCTTTTTAGAAACCGCACGTAATGAAACAGAACATGCAAAATTATGGTTCAAATTATTACATGACAGTGAAATTGCTGATACGATGACAAACTTACGTGATGCAGCAGCGGGTGAACATGATGAATGGACCGATATGTATGCTAGCTTTACAGAGGTAGCACGCGAAGAAGGTTTTAAGCGAATTGGAGCTTTATTTGAACTGGTTGGAAAAATTGAAAAACATCATGAAGAACGTTATTTAAAGTTAGTCCAAAACATTGAAGAAGGAAAAGTATTTGAACGTGAAGAAGAAGTAGCTTGGGTTTGTCAAGAATGTGGACACATACACTACGGTAAAAAAGCTCCTAAATTGTGCCCTGTTTGCTCAAATGATCAATCTCATTTTGAAATTCGTTTAGAGAATTATTAAAAAAC
>JAUMTV010000265.1 GCA_030531025.1 Turicibacter sp. | reverse complement strand
AACGGAGCTAAAAAGATAATCTGTTCGGTTTGAACAAAGTGGGACATCGCCATAACGATGCCAAGTAAAACGGTATCTAATCCCCAAAGTAACCCAGATAACAAACCATAACTCATCCTCTACCCCTCCAACTTCTTAGCTAATAATTTTAGATTTTCTTTCGCACGATTATATCGCTCAATCCCATAATTACCAAAATCATCACCACTTGCTTCTTTCACTTTTGTCCATAAGCTCCATAAAAAATCTTGATAGATCTTATTAACTAAGACACGCATTTTATATGACTCTTTTGGTTCTTGTTTAAAATAAGTTTTTAAAAATAATTCTTCTTCATCCGAATTGAATCCATTTTCTAAACAATGAGCAGCCATGTCCCACATTGGATCATTCATACCTGCATACTCCCAATCAATTAAATAATACTGGTCTTGTTTATCTTTAATAAAGTTTTCAGCCAATGTATCATTGTGACAAGGAGTTAGCTTTATGTCTAAGTCATCCATTAACTCTTTTAACTGTAAGACTTGCTGTTTAACCGATTGATAATCGTCGTAATACTCCCCTTTTAATTCATCCAATAGCTGTTCATACGCTTCAATCTTTTCATAAACGTTAAATTCATTTTCCATTTCACGCCCACATTGATGAAGTTGATTCAATAGTTGACAGATTTTCTTCATCACATATGGTTTTTTTGCCCCTTCAGGACTTAGTGTTTGAGCATCCTCAATAAATTTCGAAATTTTAATTCCTGTTTGTTCATTAAAATAAATTAAATCCGCATCAACTCCAATTTCATGAGCAAAAGCGGCGTTTTTAATTTCGTCTACACGACTAATCATTTTCTCTGTTCCATTTCCAGGGTTCTTATTCGTCATCCCACCAATAGCAGCAATCTGTTTGACTTGCTTAATGTCGACATTCAAACACTCACTAACAAGCTCCTTTAAAGACTCTAAATGCAACATTTTTTCTTTTTTATGAATTCGTTTCATTAATTTTGACTGAACCAGCTCTAAATGTTGTACATCATCAATTTCATGCCATAACAAACTATCGACTTTGTTATATCCTAATGTATATGTATGTGCCACATCTAACATTAAATACTCGTAGTTTAAATATGGATTTTGATTGTCTTGATAGAACTCCATCATTTTAGTGAAATATTCATACGATAACTTACTGATTCCAATCATTTCACCATCAATTCGATTGAGTTGAGCAATATCTTTGGAAATTTTAAATAAACGCTGATTTCGAATTTCAACAAACGCCTCATCACCTGAGCCACTCTCGGCAGTAATTAAGACAGAGTCTCGATTATGATCCTCGATTAATTCTTTTAACCCAGCCGTCTCCACGACAATATCACTTTCGATTAATAAAAAATCTTCATTAAGATAGGGTTCTGCTTTAGCTAATGAAGCCATCGTTCCTGTCCATTTGTAATCTTCATTTGATACGACCAATACATGTTCTGGTAAAACGTCACGAATTTTGTCAATGTGATATCCCCCAACCACGATAATCTTTTCAATTTCTAAAAATGTTAACTGATTAATCATTCGCTCAATTAATGTCGTTTCACCAATAGACTGCAAACAAACAGGATCAATAAATTGCTGATTACGACCAGCTGCTAAAATGACCGCTGTTTTTAGGTTAGACTTCCCATCTATATGTAAGTCAATCACTGTTTCTTTTGATTTTCGAATCAGCTGCTCTAAAAATTCTAATCCTTTTACTGTAATAAAATAACGGTGCTCTCTTCCCTTAATCTCTTTTTTAATGAATCCGTTC
>JAUMTV010000264.1 GCA_030531025.1 Turicibacter sp. | reverse complement strand
ACCACCTAATAACCCAGTTACAAAGTCTAATAATCCTTTATCCCAATCAACATTCATTAATTTATCTTTAACATCATCGCTCTCATAGTACTTAAAGGTAGTCCCATCATAAGAAATCGTTGAACTAAAATCAGCATCCCCTGGATATAAAGGCGTATACGTTGATCCAATCCCTAAAGGACCCGTCTTATGAATAAATAGCATCGGTGTCACTTGTTGATCACTACCAACCGCTTGTAACTGCAAACTATTTCCAATTAGAATGTATTTCTGACCGTTAATCTCTTTGTAAACTTGACCAATATAGTCCCTACCTGATAATTCAGCATTTTGAAACACTCCTGCTGTTCTCATGTCATTTTGAATCTGAGTCGCTACTAATTCAGGTCTTTCGGTTGTAAAGAATTTGGATAACACATACTGATGTGTAGCACTATACGTTAAATACTCACTCTCATCATCTGAATATAATAATTGCCCCATTCCAAATTGAGCTGGATCCGCATCATACGAAAGAACCGGCTCCGTACTCGCCTGTTCTGAAAGAATAGTCTCTATTTGATAGGAATGATAAATATACAAAGTATCCGTCTTAGCATCATAAACGGGATTCTCACTGGATACATTTGCACTAACAAATTTTCCAACAAAATCTTTTGGTAGTTCCCACAAGTTTTTACTATCTAATTCAATATCATTCATTAACTCATAGCTAGCTTCCAAACTATAGAGAATTTCTTTACCATTTTCTTGAACAGGATTTCCTGTTCCAAATGTCTCTTCTGTGTCATCAGTATCTCGTACTACGCTTCCGCTTCCAATGGCTTCTAACTGTTTGAGATTAAAAATCTTAATGACACCATCCCCATAAACAGAATAACTATCTTCCGGTGAAATATTATCCGTTTCCTGTTCTAAAACCGCTTTATCATTTTCTTCCATAATTTCAGTAGAGCTAACATTATCCTGATTTTCATTTTCAGATGATACATTTTCCTGAGTTGACTCAATCGATTCAACTACTGTCACATCTTCTTCCATAGTTTCAGTAGAACTAACATTATCCTGATTTTCATTTTCAGGTAATACATCTTCCTGAGTCGACTCAATCGATTCAACTACTGTCACATCTTCTTCTATTTGCTCTTCATCCTGATTTTGTAGGATTTCATATTCTTGGTTTTCTGATGCCCCTGCCTCTAATTGCTGTGCTTCTCCAGGAAGAGCCACAGTAAACGCATATCCCACCATTTGATTTGTTAATAAAGATATACATAACACCAACGAAAGATAATGGACCCACTTTTTCTTTTTCATGTATCAACCTCCATTATTTACCTTTTTCATTAATGATGGTAATAAACTATTAAGCTATTCTTTATTAATATCATAGCTATTTTATTATCTGTCTAACCTTGATACGAGTAACCTATTATAACTTCATGAACCATTTCACTCCTTTCCCGTTCATAACTAAGTGCCCCCTAAAAAATACTAACTACTTTTCAAAGCTGGTCAGTGATTTTGTGACACCCTTAGCACTAAAAATTTACAATTTTAATTCTACCTCCTCCTTTTAAAAAATTATCTACTTCAATTTATTCATTTTTATATAAATAAATGTATAAAAAAATGTAAAATTCGATATTTTTAGTGGGAGCGATATCATTTATTGGAGCTATAAGCTATATACTGAATTAAATACTAACTATTAAAAGATATAAATTAATAGCTCAACTTTCTCAGTTGAAAAATAATCATACCTCCTTAATCTTCTAAGGAAGGGCATCTATCGAGTATCGCTCTTGACAATTTATTCTTTTTACTTGATGACAT
>JAUMTV010000263.1 GCA_030531025.1 Turicibacter sp. | reverse complement strand
GTTTATTTTTCCTAATAGACAGCCTTATCCTCGAAACCATTATTTTTCACATTAGGCACTGTTTTGAATAAAGGTTGATATAAACTGATAAAATCAAAAAAAGAGGAAAAGTATTATTTTTTAAAACTCCCTCTTTTTTAGTTATTTATTTTTAGCAGCAGATAAACTAAGCCCTCATAAAAGACTAATTCATTCAAACCTTTTATTTTATAGGCGGGTATTTTACTTCCTCAATTTCAGTATCTACTGCTTCATTTTGGTTATTGAAAACAGTACAGAGCATACTTTTGTTTAGTCCCTTTTCTCCTGGAAAGTATAAATATTCATACCAGTGGGTTGGGTCATCTTCATATACAATAGAAATTGTGTAACCACCAATTTTATAATCTTTTAAGATTTTTTTAGAATGAATTGGAGCATTTGAAGTACCTTGAAGAATCATATATTCCTCTAAATATTTTTCTGCAAAATATTTTTGAATAGGATAAAAATATAATGCATATGAAAAAAGTGAAATTAAAATGATTATAAATATTTTGAATTTCATAATTATCCCCCTTTTATTAAGATAGATTCTTTTCATATTATATATTTTTTACCAAATAATAACAACATTTCGAGATGAAGGTATATACACTTATACAAATAAGGGCTTTCTTGACAAAATATCTTTAATTGAACAAGTTGAATATGTTGATTGAGCGTGAATATATGCCTTTTGAATTTTTACCACTTCTTTTTCGTGCTTAAAAAGTTCAACCCATTTGAACCAATAAAGATAGTGATGTAAGTGTTTCGTTGCGACCCCTCTAAACTTTCTCATAAAAGCTTTTAAACTACCATGTAAAGCATTAACGTGCTGAATATGATAAATATCTTTTTTACGTTTTCCCGATTCAATTTGGACATGTTCTAAATTAAGTTCGTCAGCTATTCTTGCATATCCGTGAGCACTGTCCGTACACGATGTTGAATGTGGAGCGATATGACCTTCAAAGAAACGTTTCAAGGCATCGTGTTTCAATCGCCCTCGTCCGATTAAACCAATCAATAAATTACCATGTCTATCTAAAGCTGTTCCAACAGCGACCTGTTGCTTAGATAACCCTCGTTTTTTATGTGCTTTTTTAGATTTCTTTTTTTTAGACGTGGAAGGCACTTTTCCATACGTTCTGCCTTTAGTGCTATTTCCTTTTTTACTGAATCGAAAAAATGTCTCATCTGCTTCAACCAATCCATCAACTTCACCAACATTAACAAAAGAAGCTAAGGCGTTCATAATTTTATGTCTCCAGAAAAATGATGTGGCGATGTTAATGTTACAGATTTCCGCACATTTTCGAATACTATAGCCTGCCATCATACAACCAATATATTCAATCCATACTTTAGCTTTCTTCTTTGAATACGCTGTAGGAGTAGATGTTTGATTACTGAACGGTTTATTGCATGAACGACAAAGGTAGCGTTGAACACCGTTACGAGTTCCATTTTTGACAACATGAGTTCCATGACAAATAGGGCATTGAAAATGCCCATTTGAATATCTGGTTTCTTGAACTTCTTTACGCAGTTTAATCAAATCGGATTTGAATTTGCTTAGCTCAATAGTTGCGATAATTTCGTCTAATTCTGAATCATTCAATTTAGGTAAAAGTCTTAAAATAAGTTCTTTTGACATACACTCAACCTTTCGAACAAACGTTCTAACTACTATTATAATGCACATTTTTGAAGCTGGTTATGCAAATTCTGTGGAAAATATCAACCCGTTTTTAAAACAGTGCCTCACATTAAAAGTCGATAAAAGAATTGATAGTATAAAAAAACAACTACAAATTA
>JAUMTV010000262.1 GCA_030531025.1 Turicibacter sp. | reverse complement strand
GTTGAATATTTAGAAACTCACAAGATGAAACAAGTGGAGTTAGCTAAACTATCAGGAGTTCCAGTTGGGTCGATTAATCGTCACATCCACCATGGGAATAATTTTGCAAAAAAGTACGCTGACAAATTAGCGAAGTTAGGGATTGAGTGTAACACTAAGGCAGAAAAGGACTTAAGTGGTTTTGATCATTTCAGAAATGGTTTGCGCTATATGTTGAACTCAGATAAAAAAGCAGATGTTATTTACTGTTGGAGTAAGGAGCAAGTAGATTATGCTACTCAACGCTTAAATAGTAGGAAAATAGCTTACTACTGTTACTACAAAGATTGCTATTGGGTTATTCATTACGATAAGAATTTAGATATCTCAGATCAGGTATGTTAAAAAAATATAGTTTTAAGGGGTGGAATTGCAAATGAGTAAATTTAGTTTGAGTTTAAGTTATAAGAATATTTTCATTTTGAAGCATTCATTAGAACAAAGAATCGAAAGCGAAAAGGTTCTTTTAAATCGATTGGAGGAAAAAGGAATTACACCATCTAGTCCGTTGTATGAAATGTATCAAAAATATGCAAAAGAACACGAAGAGCATAAACGTTGCTTAGAAGCATTGATAAAAGAAATGAAGCATACAGGATATAGACAATGTGCGAAGAAAAATATTTTTGGCGAAAAGTATTTATAAAATTGATGATCTATGAGGTGGATAAATGATTAATTATAACTCACAAGTAACAAAAGGAAATTACAAAATCCAGTTTGAAACAGACGATAAAAAATGCTACCAAAAAGTGCAGGATTTAATCAGAGATCTTATTGATCGAGATGGTGATACAGAGGAAGAGGTAATCACAAGTTTCTGGGACTTAGTTAAATAATCGATTTAAATTACAAATTTTAAAGGGGTGAAGAATAACGATGGAAAAATGTTTAGATTTTTATATTGATGAAGTTAAATCAATCTTTATAAAAGTTGAAACTAATTTTGCAGAAGATTCTGTTCATGAATTTTTCTTACAAATTAGAGAATTGCTACACATGGATTAAAGAGATGTTAAAATTAGACTTTTAAGAGGTGAAAACATGGGAGAAAGAGTGAAACAAATTACATTCGTTATAAATACTGTTCAAAAGTTATGTGAAGAATTTCAATTACGGATCGAACCTTTTGAGTTAGAGAGTGGAGAGTCAGTATTAAGTATATATGATGTTGAAAATGATAAGCGTTACTTTACAGTGTTAGCTGAGAGTTAATTAAAATTAAAGTTTTATGTATGTTTGAGGTGAGTTAAATGAATAGGTGGAAAAAGGAATTATACAGATATACAAACAGAGATAGTCGATTTAAAGATTTGTGTAGTAGGTGGAGAAGTATTGGTATAAAAGGGTTGTCTACAAAAAGCTCAATGGAAAAAGGTATGAAAGAATTCTTAAATTCATTAAAGTAAATAAAATCAGAATTTGATTGACATTTAAGGAGGAAATAGAATGGAAGAGTTAGTGACTTGCGAATGTTGTTTTTGGAATGATGGAAATTTAGACACTTGTGATGTGTGCGGTAAATACTATTGTGAAGATTGTGGAGTTCAAGGAGATAGCATTTGTGGCAAGTGTAAAGAAAAGCAAATAATAGACTAATATAGGAGGAATTGACCATGGATAATATAGCTTTTGCAACACTAAAAGTAGGAGACTTGTGCTTAGAAATTCCTATTGAAGTTTTAGACGAAACAAACGTAAACAGTTTCAATGAAAATAAAAGTGGGGTTGAACTTCAATCAGAATTGCCAATCAAGTTTAAGAGTAAATAAAAGAACTATTCTAAAGGCTAGGAGGGAGAAAAGTGCAT
>JAUMTV010000261.1 GCA_030531025.1 Turicibacter sp. | reverse complement strand
CATTAATTGATGGTGATTTAATGAAATTGACAATCACTTTAAAGAAATAGAAAAAGCTCTGTTAGACAATATTGTTGATAAGTTGAATAGAACTCCTCAAATATGGTGAACTAATGATAAACAAATGTTCGAGGTGAGTTTATGCCAACGTTAAGTTCCATTAAAGCCGATATTTTAACTTTAAATGATGAACAACAAGCTAATTTATTAAGTTATATTTCAGAGATTTTATCACTTAGCCCTGTTTCAATACAAGATTGCCGAGAAGCTCGTTTTTCAAAGGGAAAAGCGTGTCCTCATTGTGATAGCCATGAGGTATGTAAGTATGGAATTACATGTGGTAAACAACGTTATAAATGCAAATCTTGTCGTCGAACATTTACTGACCTTTCAAAATCGGTTTTATCAAGTTCAAAATTACCATTAGAGAGTTGGTTAGAATATGCTAAATGCATGATTTTAGGGTTTAGTATCCGTCGTGCGGCTGTTCAAATTGGGGTATGCGTAAAAACCTCTTTTTATATGCGCCATCGAATTTTAGACGCTATTCGTCCGTATATTGGAATGGGACATTTAGAGGGCATTATAGAAATGGACGAAACATATTTCGCTGAGTCATTCAAAGGAAATCATGTGAAGAGTGGATTTGTAATGCCACGCCCATCCCGTAAAAGAGGTAAAGAAGTAACGAAGCGTGGAATTAGTTCTGAACAGATTTGTGTTTTAACAGGTTTAGACCGCCAAGGAAATATCTATGCAGAGCTTGTCTGTAAGGGTCGTATGAAAAGTTCTGATTTAGGTCGTGCATTAGAAGGTCACATTGAAGTTGGCTCTATTTTGTGTACAGATAGTCATCAAAGTTATAT
Source organism: Turicibacter sp. (assembly GCA_030531025.1). Next base: position 984 of record JAUMTV010000261.1, on the reverse strand, counting down.
TAAATTTGTTGAAGATTTTGAGTTAGAGCATAAAAGAATTGAGAGTGGAAAGCGTGGAACGGACGACTTCTACAATATTCAACGGCTCAATTCTTTTCATAGTCGCCTAAAACTTTGGATATCGCGATTTAAAGGGGTATCTACTAAATATTTAGTGAATTATCTTTATTGGATGAAATGGTTAGAATACTTCAAAGATGATAAAGAGATTTTGAAAGGGAAGAGTATGCTCCTTCAAACAGCAGCAACTCAATTAGAATTAAATATCGAAGATTATAGAACGCGAACTGCTTTATTTAGATAAAAATTGTAAATTATTACCTAAACCTCTATAATAAAGATATCAATTGAATAAAGGAGGGTTCCACATGAGAATAAGTCAAAAAATGATTATTTTAACATTAATTATCCTTTTGGGAGCAAGTCTACTTTTATGTTTTGGAAAACTGTTTACTAATAAACAACTTTCAGATATTCCAAAGAAAAATGAGATATCATTTATAGAAATCTATGGAGATTATATAAATGATATAACTAAATATCATGTTATTGAAGGAGAAGGAGAGATAACTCAAATTTATGATGTATTGACGTCAGGTAAAAAGATTTATACTATGGAAAGTGTAAATGATATTCCGTATAATGTGGATGGCAAACTTACGAAAATAATTTTAGTTGATAGTAATAATAATACATCATTGTTTGTATATCAGACTAATGACGGTAAATATTACATTGAAAAATCATATGAAGGTATCTATGAAATATCAGTAGAAGCATATAAAATTATTACTCAATATTTTATAACTGGTTAATATACTGCAAATGAGGATAAGTATTACTTATCCTCATTTTTATGCTTGTATTGATATTGCTTTGAAAAAAAGTCCTGTGTTTAGATAATAACAACATTTTTGTCTAACAGAGCTATAGAAAAAAGTCAGACTAGTTTAGATTAGTCTGACTTTTTTTATTGAAAAGATA
>JAUMTV010000260.1 GCA_030531025.1 Turicibacter sp. | reverse complement strand
AAAGGGGCTGTCTCAAAATGAGATAGCCCCTTCATCTAATTAAAATGAGATACAAAAAAAGGAAGACCACAGAAGGTCTTCTTTTTTGTATCATTTATTTATGACTAGTAAACAAAAAATACAAAAAAATTATACCAATACTTCGTCTAAAAATCAATTAACGATGTCAATTAATATCAATCAATATATTCCTTATAATGATTCGGTTCGACTACTCAGCCTATTACTGGAGGAGATGGATGATACATGTTTACACCAGGCGTATTCTCCTTACGGGAGAAAATCAGTCGTCCCACCGAACATTCTTTTTAAACTCATCATTTATGGTTTCATGAATCAGATTTATTCCTCTCGTGGACTTGAGAAAGCTTGTCGGACTAACCTTCACTTCATCTGGTTACTCGATGGCCATCCTGTTCCCGACCACAACACGCTTCATCGTTTCAAAACTCAACGATTAGCCAATGGTGTGATGGAAAACTTATTTTATCAGCTCATTTTAACTTTACATGAGCGAGGTGAAATTCCCCTTCAACACTTGTTTATGGATGGGACTAAACTTGAAGCGAACGCGAATAAATACACCTTTGGATGGAAAGGGTCGATTTTAAAGTATCAAGCAAAACTTAAAGACAAGATGCTTCAATTTTTAATGACTTATAATCAAACTTATAAAACGAAGCATCCAGTTGTGGCTAAGCAGTTGACCACGACATTTGAGACCTGTTTAACTGAGTTAAACCAACAAATCAAAGACCAAAACATCAGCTTTGTTCATGGAAAAGGTCAACGAAAAACGACGTTACAACGACACGATGAAGAGGGGCAGGCCTACTTAGATAAATGGAAACTCTATCAAGAAACATTAGTGATCATCGGTGACCATCGGAAGAGTTACTCTAAAACGGATCATGATGCCACTTTTATGCGCATGAAAGAGGATCATATGAAAAATGGGCAATTAAAGCCTGCTTATAATGTTCAAATGGGTGTTGAATCCGAATATATTCTAGGAATAAAGTTGTTTCAAAGCTCAACTGACACCCAAACATTGATCGCATTTCTTGATCAATTAAACCATCACCTTCCTCATTTACCTAAATCTATCATTGCGGATGCGGGATATGAAAGTGAAGAGAACTATCATTACCTTGAAGAACACCAGCTGAAGGCCTATATTAAACCGCTCAATTATGAGCAGATGAAACAAAAGAAATTTAAACAAAACCTTGGTAAACGAGAAAATATGACGTATGTGGAAGAGGAGGACATTTATCTCTGTGCTAATAAAAAGAAACTACACCCAACGCAAATTAAGAAAAAAGAAGCAAAGTCAGGATATCTCAAAGAAGAAACCGTTTATGAATGCGAAAATTGTGAGGGTTGTTCCTTTAAATCAAAATGTACAACTGCTAAAGGGAATAAGAAACTGAGTATCTCAAAGAAATTCATCGCTTATCGTGAGAAATCTCTTAAAAATTTGAAAAGTGATGATGGCATAATACTCAGGGTGAATCGTTCCATTCAAGTCGAAGGCGCGTTTGGTGTCCTTAAACAAAACATGGGATTCAAGCGATTCTTCTCTAGAGGATTAAAAAACGTCACGATTGAGTTTTACCTCTTAGCTTTTGCTTATAATATTCAAAAATTTCATCAAAAGAATCAAAATGATCGATTAGGACATCATCTCCATCCACTAAAAAACGCCTAATCCAATCCCTCATTCCATCTTTTTTGAGAGACTTCAACTTCTCTCTTTTTGTCATGGCTAAAAATTCTCCCATCCCTACGTCTTAAATGCGCAAATAAAAAAAGAGGGCTATCCCTCTTTGAACTCATTAGCTTTAGTTACTTTTGAGACAGCCCCTTT
>JAUMTV010000259.1 GCA_030531025.1 Turicibacter sp. | reverse complement strand
CATTTAGTGTGTCGTGATAAATGTAGATTTTATTTCTGTTTATATATAGTTATAATATTTAGTAGCTTTTTAAACTTTTTATCCTAAGAATTGTTTATTAATTAGTCGATATGTTTCAACTGGATTTTTCGACTTAGTAATTGAACGTCCAACTACAATATAATCTGATCCTAATTCACGTGCTTTTTCTGGTGTTACAACACGTTTTTGATCATCTACACTGTCACTTGCTTGACGAATTCCTGGTGTACATGTCACAAAATCTAATCCTAATTTTTCATGGATTTCTTTTGTTTCTAAAGCTGAACATACAATTCCATCTAAGCCTGCTTCTTTTGTAAACTGTGCATATTTTAATACTGTGTTTGGTAATGTTTCATTAATTAAAATTTGCTCTTGCATAATTTCTTCTGTCGTTGATGTTAATTGAGTCACAGCAATACATAATGGGCGCTTTGCACCTTCTGGTGTTCCTTCAATTAATCCTTCTACAGCCGCTTTCATCATTGGAATTGTTCCCGCTGCATGAACATTAACCATATCTACACCTAAGCGTGCTAAATTTTTCATCGCACTCTTCACTGTGTTTGGAATATCGTGTAATTTTAAATCTAAGAAAATTTTATGTTTTTTTTCTTTTAAATACTTGATGATTTGAGGACCTTCTGCATAAAACAGCTCCATCCCAACTTTAACGTATAATGATTCTTCAAATTGATCAATGAATGCTTTTGTTTCTTCAAAATTTTTAAAATCTAATGCAATGATAACTGCTTTATTCATGTAGAATTTCCTCCTTTATAGTTGCTTTAATTCTAGTAACCCAATCTAATCTTTATAAAATTCAGCATAGTGCTAATACCTATTTACCACTCAATTAACCCTTTTATACAATCTAGCTTCAAGCTCCAGTCTTTCTACCAAGTCTCCTAGCATCACAAAACTTATTTATAAGTTTTGACTGCTAGTTACGACCTGTACGAAAGTCTAAGCGTCGCTTTCAGCCTTTTATACAAAAAAATCCTCTTCTAGCCCGATGGTATGCTAAAAGAGGATACACGAATTCCATAAAATAGATGGGAAATATTTTTTAAATATAAACGTGTTCTTCTCAGCCTCACGGGACCGAATTAAAGCTTTCTCAGTAATTATAGAAGATACCCTATTCTTTGTCAACTATTGAAATAATTTATTTCAAAAATTATCCATGTATAGACAAATTTTTTAAATCTTACTTAATAATTCTTTTCAATTATGACAACCTAACTAAATTTCTTTAATGTAAAAATAGGTATAGCAGATGCTATACCTATTTTTCATTTATTTACTTATGTGCATATCCAACTGCATCACTTAATTTTTCAAATCCGTACTTATCTAATACTTCTGGTAAACGATCGATAATATCCACACATACATATGGATTAATGAAGTTGGCTGTTCCTACTGCAACCGCACTTGCTCCTGCATATAAAAACTCTAAAACATCTTCTGCTGTTTCAACTCCACCCATTCCGATAATTGGGATATTTACAGCTTTATATACATCATGAATCATACGAAGTGCCACTGGTTTAATAGCTGGCCCTGATAATCCACCTGTTCCATTCGCTAAGATTGTTTTTCCTGTTTTTAAATCAAAACGCATCCCAAGTAACGTATTGATCATTGTGATTCCATCTGCTCCTGCTGCTTCAACTGCTTTAGCAATTTCAACAACATTTGTAACGTTTGGAGATAATTTAATGTAGACTGGCACACTTGAAACTTCTTTAATTGCTTTTGTTAATTGTGCAGCAACGTTAGCATCTGTTCCAAAGGCAATTCCACCTTCTTTAACATTTGGACATGAAATGTTAATTTCTAATGCTGCTACATTTGGTGCTT
>JAUMTV010000258.1 GCA_030531025.1 Turicibacter sp. | reverse complement strand
AACAACTTGACGGTGAAAGTCCGTTGTGGGCTTGGTAGTGGGAACCACTAGCTAATGACAAGGGTGTCCATCGTGAGGTGGAATCTGAAGGAAGTCGGAGGCAAAATCTCGGTCTGAGGGACACGAACTACATATAAGGCTTACTAAGGTCGGACGAGTTTGCAACACAAAACAAAGTCCAACACTACCCGAAACTTTAGGAGTAAATGTAGCAGATGTATGAGATGAAGGTTGTTGCTCTTACCTGGGGAGGTCTGATAGATATATTGCTAATAAAGATGAATTTCTAAAGCAATAACCTACATAGTGATATGTAGCTGAACTATCAGAAGTCAGCAGAAGTCATAGTAACTCCGCTAATCACGATAGCGGATGAAGGACTGAACTTTAAGGAGGTTTTGAATTTTGAAAGTTTCGCAGAATAATCAAAGATTGCAGAAAACTAAATATTTAGGCTCTAGTGCCCAAGATAGAGTGGAACTTGAACATAAGCAAAGAGCGCATAGAGGATTCTCGGCAACTTCAAAAGGAGAGAACGGTGAATTTGAATATGGCTCATTAGAAAGAATATTATCTAGGGAAAACTTGCTTCTAGCAATGAATAGAGTAATATCTAATAAAGGAAGTCATGGAGTTGATGGAATAACAGTTTATGAACTTAAACAATTTCTACAAACAAATTGGCCTCAAATTAGAGAAGATATATTTAATAATGAGTATAGACCAATGCCAGTTAGAAGGGTTGAAATTCCAAAATCAGATGGAGGTACTAGATTACTAGGAATACCTACGGTTTTAGATAGATTTATCCAACAAGCAATTGCGCAAGAACTAAACCTAATTTATGATGAAAATTTCTCAGAAAGTAGCTTTGGATTCCGCCCTCGCAGAGGTGCAAAAGATGCAATAAAGAAAGCTGAAAGTTATATTAATGAAGGTTATAGATGGGTTGTAGACATAGACTTAGAGAAATTCTTTGATAAAGTAAACCATGATATTTTAATGTATAAGCTATCGAAAGACATTAAAGATAAAAGAGTTTTGAAATTAATAAGAAAATATCTACAATCAGGAATAATGATTAATGGAATAGTGGTATCAAACGAAGAAGGAACGCCACAAGGTGGGCCGCTAAGTCCGTTATTATCTAACATTATACTAGATGAATTAGATAAGGAATTAGAGAAAAGAGGACATAGATTTTGTCGCTACGCGGACGACTGTAATATTTATGTAAAGAGTAAAAGATCCGGAGAGAGGGTTATGGAAAACATAACCAGATTTATTGAAGGGAAACTAAGACTCAAAGTAAATATTAATAAAAGTGCAGTTGAAAGACCTTGGAAAAGAAAATTCTTAGGGTTCACACTAGGAATTATGTTTGGTAAGGCATACTCAAGCATATCTAAACAATCAGTAAGGAAGCATAAAGACAAACTCCGAGAAATATTATCAAGGTCAAAACCGATGACTTTGGAACAAAGAATAATTAAGCTAAATCAAGTTAATATAGGTTGGATTAATTATTATGGAATAGCAAAGTGCAAAGGTATTGTTGCTCAATTGGATAAATGGATTAAACAGAGATTAAGAATGTGTATATGGAAACAATGGAAGAAGGTTAAAACAAGATATAAAAACCTTAAGAAATTAGGACTTAATCATTATCAAGCAATAAAATTCGCCAATACCCGTAAAGGATACTGGCGAGTAGCAAATAGTGCAATATTAAATACTACACTAACAAATCAATTCTTTAACGACTTAGGCTTGAAAAGCCTAACACGTCAATATATTAAAATTCATTAAACTTAAGGAACCGCCGTGTACCAGACCGGTACGCACGGTGGTGTGAGAGGTCGGTAGATAAAATAATTATCTACCTCCTACTCGATT
>JAUMTV010000257.1 GCA_030531025.1 Turicibacter sp. | reverse complement strand
CGATACAAAGATCTCGATCTACAAAAGCTTTCATGTAAAATAACCACCTTTAATTAGGATACTAAATAAATTAATCTATATTTACTGGATTAAAAGTTATTTTAATAGAAGTTTTAAGTCTTCTTCTACTGTTGAAATTCCACCAATTGCGAAGTTTTCAACTAAGACGTTAATCACATTTGGTGATAAGAAGGCTGGTAAAGTTGGACCTAAATGAATATTTTTAACTCCTAGTGATAATAAAGCTAATAAAACGATAACAGCTTTTTGTTCATACCAGCAATATTATAAGCAATTGGTAAGTCATTAATATCATCTAATCCTAATGCTTCTTTTAATTTTAAGGCAATAACAACTAATGAGTATGAGTCATTACATTGTCCAGCATCTAATACACGTGGAATTCCATTGATGTCACCAAGATTTAATTTATTGTATTTATATTTGGCACATCCGGCCGTTAAAATGACAGAGTCATTAGGTAATTCTTGTGCAAAGTCTTTATAGTAAGTACGTTCTTTATGACGACCATCACATCCTCCCATGACAACAAAGTTCTTAATTGAACCCTCTTGAATGGCGCTGACAACTGAATCAGCAAGTGCTAATACTTGATTGTGAGCAAATCCACCAATAATTTCACCTTCTTCAATTTGAGTAGGAGGCGCACATTTTAAGGCATGTTCAATAACAAGACTAAAATCTTTTGAACCATCTTCTAAAATAGGAATCACTTTAAAGTCGGGATGTCCTGTATTTCCTGTCGTATAAACACGATCAGTATAAGTGCATCCTTTACGAGGCGGAACTAAACAATTTGTTGTAAAGACAATAGGTCCATTAAAAGTTTCGAATTCTTTCGTTTGTTCATGCCAAGCATTCCCATAGTTACCAACTAGGTGAGAGTATTTTTTTAGTTCTGGGTAGTAGTGAGCAGGTAAAATTTCACTATGAGTATAGATATCAATTCCTGTATCTTTTGTTTGTTCTAATAATTGTTTAATATCGTGTAAGTCATGTCCTGTAATTAAAATACCAGGACGGTTTCTAACACCAATATTAACTTTTGTCATTTCTGGATGTCCAAATGATGAGGTATTAGCTTGATCAAGAAGTGCCATAGCAGAAACTCCGACAGTTCCTAATTCAAGTGCTAGTGTTGTATAAGTAGCTACATCTAATTGTGGATTAATTAATGAGGCCATAAAGCGATGCATTTGAGCAAACACTTCAGAATCTATAAATCCTAATTTTTCAGCATGAGATGCATAGGCTGCTAAGCCTTTAAGTCCGAATAAGATTAATTCACGTAATGAACGAATATCTTCATCTTCTGTTGATGAATGAATAGCGACTGATAAAGCTTTTGCTATCATACTTTGTTTATCATGAGCTTCGAAGTTAACAATATCATGCGACAAAATCTCAAGGTTATGATTGTTTAATTTTTCTTTCAATTGGTTACGTAAGCTTAAGCTTTCTTTAATACGTTTCACAAATTCTTCTTCATCAAAATTAGCGTTAGTAATCGTTGCAAATAAACCTTCTGTAACGAATAAATCAACCTCGCTTGTTTGATCTCCTTGTGCGTTTACTTCTTGAGCTAAACTAGATAATCCAATTAATGAATAAATAAATGTATCCATTAAAGCAGTTAGCTCAGGTGATTTTCCACAAACGCCAAATACTGTACACCCAATTCCTTTTGCTGCTTCTTGACATTGATTACAAAACATATCCATATTTTCACCTCTTCTTAATTTATCAAGGTTATTTTATTGAAGTGAAATAAAAATAAATGTGATTAAAATCAAAAATAGAAAAAAATATACTTTTTATCCTGAATTATTCATCATAAAAATGTAAAAAGCGTTGAATCCCAAGTCACATCAACGCTT
>JAUMTV010000013.1 GCA_030531025.1 Turicibacter sp. | reverse complement strand
CCGCTACTAGGGCTTAAAAATTTTCTATGAAGAAAATTTATCTGGACTTATATATTCATATTTCTGAATTAAAGAAAAATGATGAAATTCAAGCAAATGTTTTAAATATCAGTTATAATTAAAGAGGTATCATTATAGTAATGCAGGAGGAATTGTTAAATGCGTGAAAATTATTTAAGCTGGGACGAATATTTTATGGGAATTTCATTACTATCAGCGATGAGAAGTAAGGATCCTCAAACACAAGTTGGTGCATGTATTGTGAATGAAGATAATCGAATTGTAGGAATTGGTTATAATGGATTTCCACATGGATGTTCAGATGTTGAATTCCCATGGGAACGTGAAGGGGAGTTCTTGAATACAAAATACCCATACGTCGTTCACGCAGAACAAAATGCGATTTTAAATAGTACAACGCGATTAAAAAAATGTCGTATCTATGTGTCACTATTTCCATGTCATGAATGTGCGAAATATATTATTCAATCAGGAATTGAAGAAATTATTTACATGAGTGATAAATATGCACATACCGATAGCACCATCGCTTCAAAACGTATGCTTGATGCAGCGGGAGTAAAATATCGTCAGATGAAAGAGGTTCACCTAACTGTTAAAACCCAAGTAGAATAGAGTTTTTCGAGTGTTTGTTGTGTTTGGGTATCAGTGTTTATTTGCTTTTTATGAGTATCAAACACAAGAAGATTTGAGAAGCATAATAAATAGAATTTTTATTAACTGCCACTATTTTGCCACCGTAAATTAAAAATGGTGGCAATTTTATTCGAAAAATCTATCAAATTTATCAATTGTCTTATCTTCCATCTTATCTGTCAAATGACTATAGACATTAAATGTAGTACTGATATTTGAATGTCCAAGCCTCTCTTGGATTACTTTCATATTAACATCCGCTTCTAGTAGCATTGTTGCATGAGTATGCCTCAAATCGTGGAAACTAAATGGAATATCTAATCGCTTACTAACCTTTCTAAAATAAAGGCTTAAGGATTGTGGGTTTATTGGGCTACCATCTTCGTTACAACATACAAAATCATTGCCTTTATAGAAATATTCACCATAGCGTTCTTGATTTATTCTAAAGTCCTCTGATGCCTTTTGTAATGCAGTATACAATGATGATGTCATTTTAAATTTCCTAATACTAGAATCTGTTTTAGTAGATACTAATAATAGTGTTCCATTTCCTTGGCGCTGTAGTTGCTTTTCTATCGTTATTCGTTTAGAATTAAAGTCTATATTGTCCCATGTTAAACCTAAAACTTCACCTCTACGCATCCCAGTGTGAAGTGAGATAAGAAATGGTAATTGGTAACGTGTGTTGTTAACTTCCTCTTCAATAGTGTTTAGATCTTCGGAATTTATTAATCTGTACCCTTTGTCAAGGACAAAGAAAAAAAACCTATGCTGCTAGTAGCTGATTCCTGAATTTTACAGGAGTCAGCTTTTTTAGATTCCATTGGTATCTGTAATGATTATAGTAGTAAATATAATCGTAAATTTCTCCTGCTAATTCTTCAAATGTTTGGTGTTTTTTGATGTTGGCTTCATCTTTTAAATGACCGAAAAATGATTCTTGGGGTGTATTATCCCAACAGTTTCCTCTTCGTGACATCGATTGTTGAATTCCTAATTCCTTCAATTTAGTCGAAAATTGTGGGCTACTATAATGAACTCCTTGATCTGAATGAATCAGACTTGTTTCAGTTAATTGAACATTAGGATTTTCACGTAGCTTATCCAACGTTTGAAGAACAAAATAAATTTTCAAATTTTCGCTAATCTGAGACGCAACCACTTCATTTGTCGCACTATCTATAATGGTTGATAAGTAGGCGGTACGATTCTTTCCATACTTTAAATAGGTAATGTCTGTTAAAAATACCTTATTAGGTTTTGAACGTTTAAATTCACGATTAACTTTATTTGAATAAATACGATGTTCATGTGTTGCTTTTGGGATTTTACGATAAGGATTGGCACGTCAGACAGGACTAAGTAAGTGATATTTTCTCATGATGCGATGAACGGGTTTGAGATTGTATGTCAGATTAAACTCCCCCTGTAGAACCATTGCGACTTGACGAATCCCTTTAGTGGTACGGTTTTTGAAGTTAATCGCTTGTTTAATGGCCGCTAAACGAGTCTCTTCTTCTTGTTGCCGTTTTAATCGCGCTGCTTTTGCGCATGACGAAAAATAGCGATAATATCCTGAACGTGAAACACCACAACTATCGCATAAATAAGAAATTAAATGTTTAAACCGTGATTGCTTAACAATCTCGTGAATGATTTGAAACGTTAAACTGGGTGAAACTATTCGAGCAGTTTTCTCATGAGTCTCAACTTTTTTAATCATTCATTTTCCATCTTTAATATCTCTAACTCGGCTTGCGTGCGTTGCAGTTGTTCTTCTAATGTTAACTCACGCTGAATCGGTCGTCCTGAGTATTTCGTACGTGCATCATCTAATCCTAAAGCCCCTTGTGTTTTATAGGCGCGTCTCCAACGTTTAGCCGCTGATGCCACACGAGACATGCCAAGAACTGAGAGATCAAATCCATGAACCTCAAATATTTCTCTAGGCAAATGACCTTTCTCACTCATCTTAATAAAATTTTCTTTGAATTCTTTTGTATACGTAATGCCTTTTTCAGACACTGATTTAACACAGGTATTTTGTTTTAACTGTTCAATTTCTTCTGATGTAAATAACTTCTTGCTCATTTTTAATCCTCCAAAAACTATATACTTTCTATTCTATCAAAAAACCCTAGAGGGTAGACTTTTTTCTTTGTCTACTCTCTAGGGTACATTTTATTAGTTTGTAGTTTCTTTTTTATATTTTAACAATATTTTTATTTAACACAGCGTTGTTTTATGATAAACAACTGTAGGTTTTCTCAAAAATGAGGGGGATGCAACTGAAATAAACGGCTCAATTTTGAGCTGTAAAAAACATATCGGTGATACCGATAACAAATTTTAGCTGTCAATATCTTTGAAATCTGAGTTTCAATTGTATGCTTCTCATACAATTAAATATAAATAACTGACCACGAAATTGTGGTGAGTGAAAATCCCACGACAAAATCATTAAAGTTACGTAATGAGCGCAAATTTGCGTCGATTGAATAATTCTGATTTAGAATTATTAGGATTTATTGATACAGGACACGCATATTTCTATTGTCAGTGATTGTTTAGCTATAACTAAAGGTCGTAATTGAAAGGTCTATAAAGCGAGAATTTCAGATGCCCTTAAGATGGATAATTAGTTTCTATAATTAAAAATTTAAAAGTGTATGATCAATCTGTATTATTAGCTGACGGTAAAATTAACGTGAGTGGAGAGGTGTCGAAAGATTTTCCGATAGTTTTTTTCCTTTAAAGGAATAAATAATTCAAGCCAATTTTGACTTCATTAGGAACGACACCTAAATTAAATATAGACAGGATTTTTTTCATGGCGATATATTTTTTTGAGTGAGATGTTTAGTGATTTTATCTATATATAAACAGAAATGTAATTCATAGTTTAAAGCATACTTAGTTTTCTATACCTTTTAACTTTTAGATAACTTTTTGTCGATTTAAAAGTCCTCTTGATAATGTGAAAAACTTATCTGTTTATATATATATTAGAAAAATAAAGAAATTATTTACCACTAATTTACTACGATTGAAAGAAACTTACTACGATTATTTCTTTTGAATGGCTAAAATTTTAAACAGTATTACCCTATTAGAAGTAGTTTTGTTAAACTGTTGGTCGTTGCGATAGAATATTTGAGCTTTTAGAACGTATAAGGAAATACTATTTTTTAGTTGCCTTCTAGTTTTCACAGGACTTCTAAATAAGATATTTAGCATAGTTTCAATCTCTTCTTTATTATTGCTTACAGTCCTCATATTAAATCTCCAATTAAATTTTTCTATATAAGATTTCAGATATATCAAAGTTTCGGACAAGCTGAGATAGTCTAAAATAGAGTTTTTTCAGATATATTGTTTATTCTATTGATTTTTATTAAAAAGAATATATAATATAGTTGTTGACAAAAGAATAGATATAATGATTTGTATCAATGGCGCCCGCAAGAGACTCATTAGGTAGATATATATGCTACTCATCTTGTATGGGCTGATTGTATAAAAAATCAAGTATTTATAAGGTAGCCCAAATATGTGGCTACTTTTTTTGTTAAATTCGATGAATGTGTTAGGAGGAAAATATTGTGAAAGATTTGGATCATATTAAGTATATTAAGAGATGCATTGAGATTGCTAATGAATCACTAGCAAATGGAAATCATCCTTTTGGAGCCTTGATCGTAGATAAAGATGGGCAGATTATTATTGAATCTGGAAATATAGAAGTTACCGATAGAGAGTGTACGGGACATGCGGAAACAACAGCCATGAGAAAAGCTGTAAAACTTTATTCAAAAGAATTTTTATGGAATTGTACTTTATATTCAACAGCAGAACCATGTTGTATGTGTACTGGAGCAATCTATTGGGGAAATGTTGGAAGAATAGTTTATGGAATTAGTGAGAAAAAGCTTTTGGAATTGACAGGAAATGATGATGATAATCCAACTTTTGATATGCCATGTAGGGAAATTGTTGCTAGAGGCCAAAAACCTATTGAAATTATCGGGCCTATTGCAAATGAAGAGGTAGCTAAAGAAATTGTTAAGCCGCATATTGGATATTGGAATAGTAAATAACGAGGTAGCTTTTTTACTTTATCTTGCCTCTTAATTACGAAGGAATTTTTTTATTCTAATCATGATTTCTCAGCCTCACTTACTGTATCCCCCCTCCATTTATTTCTGAAAAATGGAATTTATAATATAATAAATCAAATGTCATGATGTTCTTTGTGAAAAAGAGGTAGATTCAGTTAATTCTGTTTCTACCTCTTTTTGTTTTGTAAAATATTGAAGAAATTATAATAAAAAGTAGTATAGGGTATAATCTTCGACTGATATGAATATAAAGGAAAGGGATAGGAATGAGATGAGTAAAAAAGCTAATAAAGTATTGAAAAAAGATAGAATGATTTATTATTATTCTGTAAATATTATGAATAGTGCAGACAAAACTTCTGCTAATGATAGAATTTATACTATATTTAATAAGGTTTTTACAAGTTTTTCAATTAATAACAGTTTACGGTTATCTAGTGGTTCTCATTTCACAACTATGGATATTTTAAAAAATGACGAAAATTTCTTGTTCGCTCGAGTTGGGAAAATTAAACCTACAGTAGAAATACATTTACGAAACTATTCCGATTGTACACATCAAGATATTTTGAAACCAGAACAAGAAGGTCAATTCGGTATAGAGATATTTACGCACTTTTTATTAGATTATAAAAATGGGATTATAGGTTTTATCACAGGGCAATCAGCACCTCAACCGATAATATTGAATAATATTGTAAATCAGTATACTCAAGAATATGAGATGGAGTTATTGAATATCGTTTCAGCAGAGAATGTTAAAGAGTTATTAGCACCCGGCTCTGAAATTTCTAAATTTTCTTATAAATTTATCATTCCTGAAGCAGGGTATTTAGAGCAGTTGAATGTTCCTGATAAAGCGATTAAACAATTAGCAACAGATGAGGAGTATGAGGTTGCTATTCAGGTAAGAAGTGTAAAAAATAAGAAGGCATTAATATTTGAACAAGAAAAGATAAATGATTTTGTAAATAGTATGTCAAATAGATTCAAAGATAATAAACTAATGAGAGGGTTATCTATAGGAGGAAAGACGATAAACTCTAGAACTCAAGATTATAGATTGGTGGAACAACAGTTTAATGCTAAAGTTAAAATAGCTTTTGAAATAAATGAATTAGGGCAAATCCTATATAATTCTGAAAGCTTCAGGGAAAAAGTTTATGAGGTGATGGAGACTGAGTATAAAAAGCATCAAGATAGACTAATTTTATTAGCGAATAAGTTATAACTGAGATATAATTGAATATAGAAAAGGGAGTTGTTTTAATGTGGAGAAAATGGAAAAATATATTGGTTTCAATGTTTTTATCTGTGCTTACTGCTACTCTGTTAAAACAAACAAATATTATTGATTATAGTATATTTATGGTGAATGAATCTAATTATGATTTTTACTGGAATGTAATTAACTTTAATGCTATTATTTCAGGGTTTATGTTTACTGCGCTAGGGATTATCATGGGAATGTCTGATGGAAAGATAATGCAAAGATGATCGGCTACTTCAATTGTAGATAGGATGTACCTAAACGTAGTTTTCGGGATTTGGGCAGGAATAGTTTCAGTGTGTTTAGCGTTATTGGTGATTATCAGTTCATCAGCCATGACGAACTTACTGATGAATTTTATTCCGTTTGTTATAACTATATCAATCATCTTTACGTTATGTTGTTTTGTGAAGAGTACGAATGATATATGGTATTTGATAACAAAAACTCGAAAATCTACATCTAACGAAAGAATGTCTTTAGAGCGTAGACAAGCCGTATATGATTCGATAAATGAAGATAATAAAAAAGGTAGCAGGTGATTAGGTTCACTTTGCTACCTTTTTTGTCTTGCAATGTTTGTTGAAAAATGTTATATTATGGAAGTATTTCTAATGTTCTCTTCACAAAAAAAGAAAAGCTCTTGAAAAGGATAGCGGGTGATTAAGTTCACTTGCTATCTTTTTTGTTATGATTTTTTTGCCATAAAATGTTATATTATAAAGGTAGGTTTAATATTTACTCTACAAAACGCTGAAGGTCACTTTGGATTCGGAAAGGTAGCTATGAAATGAAATAGCTATCTTTTTTTTATTTTACCAAGCGTATTCCTACTCTGTACCGAATACACTTATTACATAGCCCTTTATATAAATAAAGTTGAAAAAAGCAACCGAGTAAAAATACTGGTTGCTTTTTAATTGGGATGACTTTTTTAGATGCATAAACGAGGCAATAGCAGTAGCCTCGAAGAAAAAGTATTATACTGATAATTTGGGATTGTAGAGGCAAAAACCTCAATACATATTCTACAAAATAATACAATATTTATCAAGCGATACGTATAGAAAAAGAGGCATAAAGTCTCTGTATTAAGTAGGTTGTATATGTGAGAAACTTCGAAATATCTCTCTTATTTTCCCAAAAAGAAATATAACATATCCGTATAAGTTTGTTCAATAACTAATATATCCCACAAAAGGAAAGGTGGTAATCGAGCTAGAGAACTAACTAATCATTATTTTGCAATAAAATAGAATAAAAGTATATGAGAAACTATCTCGTTTGTATTGACAATTCGTCCTCGATAAAGATTAACTTACAAAGAGAGCAATATGACATAGGATATCACCTTAATTATAGTATAATAAATCTACAGCTTAGAAAGGAGATGTTATGATGAAGAGAAAAATAATTTTGAATTTAGCGATGAGTTTGGATGGGTATATTGCTGATGAAACGGGCGGTTATGAGTGGATCGTTGGTGATGGAAATTCAACATTAGATACTGATCAAAAATGGAGCTTTGATGACTTTTTAGAAAGCATAGATATAGTGGTAATGGGGAAACGATGTTATGAACAAGACATGCATTTACAATATCCCAATAAAAAAGTTTTCGTAGCAACTTCAGAAGAACTTGAAGATTTTGATAATATTCATTTTATCAAAGGAGATATTGTTAAGCTTTTAATCGAAGAGAAGCAAAAAGAAGGGAAAGATATTTACTTGTTTGGTGGTGGTCAAATGATTGATGCATTTCTTAAATCGGACAGTATTGATGAGTATATTGTAGGGGTGATTCCAACGATTTTAGGTTCAGGACGCCCTTTGTTTTTAGAGAATAATCCAACAATAAACCTAAAGTTAAAAGGGTATTATGTAGAATCTGGAATCACGATTTTAAGGTATAGTAAACATAAAAAAAGATAGATGGAGTGTCTATCTATCTTTTTAACTTTTGACTTTATTATATGGAATAAATTGTTAGTTATCTACAAGCCGCAATCTATAGTAGAATTTACAGATGATATTTAGTTTTGTCGATGGTGACTACTTAAAAAACAACAGATGGTGAGAATAGAATGAACTATTTTACTCGCTATCTGTTGTTTTATTTTGACTACGCTTTATTTAAAATGTCTCACAAACTAGATCGCTGATTTCTTTTTGCAACTCTTTGTTACCATACCATTCCAACTGATTATAAAGATACATCACATCTATGATACAATTAATCAATAAATAAAGCTCTGTTATCTCTACGACCTCTCCTAAGGGGACGTTGTATTTAACCGCTAATTCTTGTAGCGGGAGCTGGTATGTTTCTAACCAATCGTTAATAATATCGTTATTCATAATCGTATCTCTCCATTTTTTTTACTTGCCACCATCTTGTCACTAATGGTGGAAAATTAGATATATTATAGTAAGGATAGATAAGGAGTTAAAATTATATAATCATTTCTTAAAAAGCATTGATATCCCGCTACTTATAGGGATATTTAAGAAAGATTATGATTAATATTTAAATATCCAATAATCTACATGAGTGATAAATATGCTCAGACAGATAGTACGATTGCTTCAAAGCGAATGCTTGATGCAGCGGGAGTAAAGTATCGCCAAATGAAAGAAGTTAAATTAACAGTTGAAACTCAAGTAGAATAGATTGATTTAGCTCATCATATCACTTTTTTATTATTCATAATCATAACTCGTTAACACGTTAATATGAACTTTTTAATTGCCATCATTAATTAAAATGGATGGCAATTTTTATTACAAATGATAAAATATATCAAATAATCTACTTATGAGGTGAAAAATAAGATAAGATTTAGATTGAGTAGATCGTTTTAGATGGGATAAAAGTCTAGTTCATCAAAAGAAGGGCACAAGCAAGGCTCAACTATCATTGACATTTTTCAATAAGTAGCATATAATAGAATTATATTCAGTAGTTGTTTATAGCTTTTAACTTTCATGAAATTCACATGTTATTAGAGATTATATTCCACCACTTAATGTAATCTGTAATAATGCGTGAATTTTTTGCTTTCATTACAGAAATAAATTTTAGGAGGTACCAATATGAAAGGTACAGTAAAATGGTTTAATGAAGAAAAAGGATTTGGATTTATTTCTACAGAAAATGGAAATGATGTATTCGTTCACTTCTCAGCTATTCAAGCCGACGGATTCAAGCGTCTTGAAGAAGGTCAAAAAGTAACTTTTGAGACGACACAAGGACCACGTGGATTCCAAGCTCAAAATGTTGTTCCACAAAGTTTATAATTAAAATCATGATGAATCAAAAAGCCGCTGAAAATTCAGCGGTTTTTTTATATAATTTATGATGAAATAATAAAAGCTATTTTGAAAAAACTTCTAAAATGTTTCTGATATAAAATGAGTTACGTATAATTTCTGCGAGAGAACACATGGATACTAACGGCAACTATCTGACGAAAAAGTATTTTCATAGATGACTATTATGACAAAAACTAGTAAAATAGAGATAAGGCTAGTGAATTGGAATGACTCAATGAACAGATGAAAGTTCCAAGAAGTGCTTACCACAAAAGGTAAATCTTATATACAAATAATGAATTGTTTGTTATAATGTTAAAATGTCAAAATAAAACGAATACTAAAGGAGTAGTGAGATAAATGTGGCTTGTTTTATTGATTGTAGCTGCAACGATTATCATTGACCAATTAACGAAATTTTTAGTTGTTCAATACATGACAATCGGGCAATCGATTTCAATAATTGATAATTTTTTATATATCACATCTCACCGTAATGAAGGTGCTGCATGGGGAATTTTGCAAGGGAAAATGCTTTTCTTTTATGTTGTAACTTTAATTGTTATTGGTGTTGTGATTTTATGGATTCGTCGACTAGATGTAAAAACAGAAAAATTATTAGTGATTGCTTTATCGTTAATTTTAGGTGGAGCAATTGGGAATTTCATTGATCGTGTGATGTATCAGCACGTGGTTGATTTTATCGACACGTATATTTTTGGTTATAACTTCCCAATCTTTAATATTGCAGATAGTGCCTTATGTATTGGGGTCTTTTTAATGGCTGTGGATGCTATCTTAGATGTTAAACGACATCCACAATCATAGATTTAAAAGCTTCATTTATTCCTACACCAGTGTATCGACATAAAGAAATAAAATTGCAACAAGATAAGTAGTAAATGCTTAAATAGCTTTCTGCTTTGTGAAAGGATGGGCGTTTATGGAACAAGAGACAGTCTTAGTACCAAATGAATTAGTAAGTGTGCGTTTAGATAAAGTGTTAAATGAATTATTTAGCGATTTATCACGTTCATATATTCAACAGTTAATCAAAGATCAAAAAGTATTAATTAATGGAAAACATGAAAAAGCTAATTATAAATGTCGCTTAAATGATCAAATCGAAGTGACAATTCCTGAGCCTGAGGCATTAGATGTTGTGCCTGAAGACATGGATTTAGATATTGTTTATGAAGATGATTATGTCATCGTTGTCAATAAACCATCAGGAATGGTTGTACACCCAGCACCAGGAAGCATGAGTGGAACATTAGTTAATGGTTTAATGGCTCAAGCAAAAAATTTATCTGGGATTAATGGTGTATTACGTCCTGGAATTGTTCACCGAATTGATAAAGATACATCAGGGTTATTAATGGTGGCTAAAAATGATATCGCACATGAGTCTTTAGTGAATCAATTAGTAGAAAAAACTGTGACTCGTCGCTATATTGCACTAGTGCATGGCGTGATTCCACATGATAATGGAACCATTGATGCGCCAATTGGTCGTGATCCTAAAGATCGTAAAAAAATGACGGTTATTGAAGGTGGAAAGCATGCGGTCACACACTTCAAAGTATTAAAACGTTTCAAAGAGTTTACTTTAATTGAATGTCGTCTTGAAACAGGTCGAACACATCAAATCCGTGTTCATATGAAATATATTGGTTATCCATTGGCAGGCGATCCTCAATATGGACCACGTAAGACAATTGGTGGGGAGCATGGGCAATTTTTACATGCAGCTATTTTAGGATTTAATCATCCAAATACAGGGGAGTATATGGAATTCTCAACGCCGCTTCCATCATATTTTGAAGAGGCACTAGAGAGTCTTGAAAATTTAGGATAGGTATAGGTGATATAAGCATGAGTAATCAAGGTGTGATGAAAGAAATTCGAATTGATATACAAAGCGAATTAGCCATGAATATTATTAATTACCTCATGGTGGAAGAGGATTATGTTTATGTTGGAAATGAACGTGATATTTGGTTAGAGAATTTATCTCATCCTACCGTTCAATTGATATATATTAATCAACGTAGTATCTTTAGTGAAGAGCAAGCGACTCACTTATTTAAACAAGTTGACGTGGTTCGCTCACGCGTTCGCCGTCGATATTTAATGGGACGCTTGAATGTCATTATTCTAAATTTAGATCAGTATAGTTCACGTATACTTGAATCTCATCGCACCTATCTTAAGATTGTTCATGTGAACCAATCGACGGATTTGACAGAAGATACTGAGTTACAACCACTATTTCCAAAACTAAAAGAAGCAAATTTAAACCAACCAATGGTAGAATTAATTAGTCAAATGCAACAGTCAACAAAAGAAAAAGCACTAAATGTTAGGCAAATGCTGCTATTTCAAAATAAATCTATTGTCACGTATTTATTTATTGCTAGTTTAATCGTAGTATTTGCTATCCTGCAATTTAAGCCTGTTTCACAGTGGGGAGCAGCCGTTGCAATCGAATATGGAGCCAAATATAATCCACTTATTCTAAAAGGGCAGTATTATCGTCTTCTTACATCAGCTTTTTTACATATTGACCTGATGCACTTATTATTTAACCTTGTTTTTATTTATCAATTTGGAAAGATGATAGAGCATGTATTTGGCTGGTGGCGAATGGCTATAATTATTCTAGGATCGGCTTTCTTTGGAAACTTGTGTAGTTATGCCTTTGTTGAGGGGCCATCACTTGGGGCTTCAACCGTGGCATATGGATTACTAGGTGCACTTTTATTCTTAGGAATTGAAAAACGCAAAATGTTTATGCACTTTGTTCGTACCTTGGTTTTCCCTATTTTATTTATTTCAATTTTTTGGGTCATTGTTGATCCAAGTATTGATTTTTATGGACATGTAGGAGGCTTTTTAGGAGGCTTTTTAATTGCAAGTATTATTGGGTTACCAAAGCATACTTATTATCTTTCACGTACCTTACTTGCAGCTGCTACAATGATTTTATTATTAGTTGGATTGGTTAATCGTGGAGCGTCTATTACTGAAAACACGGATTATAGTCAACTTAATCAAGCGATGATTGCTTATTATTTAGAAACTGGACATCCAGAAAAAGCTTTAAATTTTATTGAAACGCTTCATTTATATTAAATAAAGATTGATAAAAGAGCCCAATTAAATGAGGCCACTGAAAAAGGAGCTTATTATTTTTTAA
Organism: Turicibacter sp.; assembly: GCA_030531025.1. Next base: position 24,403 of record JAUMTV010000013.1, on the reverse strand, counting down.
ATAATAGGCTCCTTTTTTCTTATTCTTAAATATATTCATTATTTGTATTAATTTTGGATCTTGTTGCTTGAGTTTTACTTTTTTGAGTTGGATTAACCTCACGATTCGTTTAGAATTGACCACGAATGCGGTTAGATAGTCTTGAATTTTCATGCCGAAAAGTCCCGCGAATTTACATGTTTTAAATCCGTGGGACTGTTTTAGTTCTGCGTTTTTCGCTTCAATTTTATAACGCTGCTTTTTCTTCTGTTTGAATTCATCTGTTTTTTGGTAATCTATTGCTCTTTGATGAATATCAGATTTAATGGTGATCGAATACGTCTTAGATTTCGCGCCAGATTTATAACATCCTTCTCTTAATGGACACGTTTGACATCTTTCAATCATAAAGTAGTAAGTCCAACGTTGATTCTGAGTTTTCTTTCCTGTTCGAGCTTTTCTGACACTTAAATGACCAGCCGGGCAACGCATTTGCCCGGCATCCTTATTATATTCAAATCCATCTGCTTCTCTGTTTACCCCATTCGACACGATTGGGTTTAAGGGGGTTACAGCTGTGATCTTCTCTTTCTCCATATACGCTAAATTACCTTTACTTGAATACGCCGCATCAGCTAATACTTCTTGAACTCCAATGGTATTGTTTTTTGACTTCTCGACTAAGGTCTCTAACTATTTTCCATCACTCACTTCACCCGTTGTGACTTCAACCGCTGTAATGATTCGCACTTCTGTGATGGCAAGATGAGATTTATAACCGACAAATGATTCAGTTGATGATTTATATCCCCTTTTAGCTTCTTACTCTGAAACCGAGAGAATGCTTTGATAAGCTTTATCTTTTAAGACGGTTAAAGCTTTCTTAGTTGCCTGTTTAATGTTGGCATGTTGCTCGATATAGTCGGTGGCAAAGTGAATTAATTCTTGCGTGTAGGCGACTTCTTCTTCGAGTGAAGCCGTGGCGTGTAACTTAGGAGGAACCTTCTCTTTGACTTCTGGCGCATAGCGGTATAGCTGTTTGCGTATTGTTTTTGAAACGCTCCTTAACATCTCAATTGGAGTTTGAACCGAATATTGCCTTCGAGTATGTGTGGCATCCATGATTAATGGTTTAGATTTGATTCATCCTTTTTCAATCGCCTGGCTCACGATTTTATGGAGGAGTTCTTCTAAAATCTCTTCATCATTTAGTCTTAATTTTCTGAATTTAGTCAATAAGGAAGGATGCATTAATGAATCTTCTGGCTCTAAATTTAAAAAGTATTGATACGCCATATTGACTTGAGCTTCCTGAATCACACGCTCATCCGATAAGTTATAAAGGAGTTTTAAAAATAAAAGTTTAAACATCACTTTAGGAGAATAGGCAGGTCTACCATAATCAATGGAATAGTTAGCGCCGAGTAACGGATTCACAAAAGAAAAATCAATGGATTCCTGAATTAATCGCAACGGATGATTTTTAGGAATAATTTTATCGTATAACGGATGTCCTTGAGATAGATTTAAAGATAATTGATCAAAGTTTTTAATCATGAGGTACCTCCAAAAATGTAATCGATAACTAAATGATATCATAGAGGAGAAAAACCACTAAAACAATTAACAGTTTTAGTGGTTTCCATTTTTTATGAAATGTATTTCAGTGACCTCGCTCTAAGGCTAGTCTCTTTTACTTTAGAATTTTCTTTGTATTTGCAAAATGCCACTTTGTCAGTTCTTTTAATTTAGCTTCACCAAATTGTTTTACAAATCGGCGTCCTGCAACATCAACGGGGCTTCCAGCACCTTTTGGTAAATCAAAGTTTAGTTTTTTACTCATAATAGTCATATATTTAACAAATGAGGCGCGTGCTAAAATAGAAGCAGCTGCCACCGCGACATGAACAGATTCTCCTTTTTGAATGAAATGAAGATTATCTTTTACAATAACGGGTTGTTTCGGTAACTGCTTTAAATATTCAAAATATTTTCTTTCATTCACGAACTCATCCATAATTAAATAGTCAGGATATGTTGAAAGAGATTGCGTTAATTTATTAAGGGCTTGATTATGTAAAAAGGCCTTAATAGAGTTAGCATTCATTCCTTGATCCACCATCTTGTTATATTTTTCATTTGGCAAAATAAGGACTTGATGGGGAATTAACGTTTCAATTTGTGAAGCTAATTGACAAATTTCAGGATCTTTTAGTGCTTTAGAATCTTTAATGCCCATTGCTTGTAGCTTATGAATTAAATCTTTTTCGACATATGCACAACAAACGACTAATGGTCCAAAATAATCTCCTGTTCCCACTTCATCACAACCAACGGCACTTAATGTCGCAATATTTGCTGGAAGTGAAGAAGTGGCTGGTTTTTTAGGTGAAGAAGCAGTTGTTGTTGGTGATTGCCATTTAGCCGCTTCAACTTCAGGTGCTTTTCCTTGAAAGACTACTTTTTTACTTAAATAAGCGGTTATGGTACAGTGATTGGTTTTTGCTTGAAATAACGTATGATTAGGAACTTTAATGATTTGATTCTGATACGTTTGATACATTTTTTCTAACATTTGTTGAGATACTGTAAGTGTGATTGTTGCCATCTTTGCACCGTCCCTTTTTCTTGATATTATGATTTTACCAGAAAATGTCCAAGTTGCCTATGCATAATGAGGTATCGAATGGATAAGGTGTTTACTCATTGGTGCATCGTGTACTTGAAAAAGTGAGGGATTAGCAGCTATATCTAATGTCAAAACAGAAAATTGGCTTCATTACACAAGATGTGGTCGTTTAGAAGGCTAGGTTTTTAAAAGTTTTTATGTTAAAATAAAACGGATAAAGTTTTTTCATTTTTTAAATTAGTTGGAGTGAGGTAAATGAAACAGGCCATTCAAATATTAGAATTTAATAAAATTAAACAAACCGTTGATTCACTATGTGCTTGTTCACTTGGGCAAAAACGAGTGGAGTATTTAAGCCCATCCGTTGATGAAAAACAAGTGGAGTATTCTTTAAATCAATCAGATGAAGCATTGCGAATTATTTTAGCCTTAGGAGAAGCTCCATTAGGTGGTGTCACTGATATTACTGAAGCGATCAAACGTGCTAAAATTTCAGCGATGTTAAGTGCACAAGAATTATTATCAATTAGTCGTTTATTATATGCTGTTTCTCAATTAAAAACATTTGCTGAACGTTTAAATGAAATTAAAGTGGAGGCACCGATCTTTTCATCACAAGTGAATAGCCTAGTTTCTTTAAATAGTTTACAAACAGCCATTAATGATTGTATTGATGAAACAGGGTATGTATTAGATAGTGCGTCATCAGAATTACGTAGTATTCGCCGCTCAATTCAAAGTACAGAAGCAAGAATTAAAGAGCGTTTAAATCAAGTCGTGTCTGAGCGTCGTAATAAATTAACAGATGGAATCGTTACAATTCGTAATGAACGATACGTTGTTCCTGTTCGTGCTGAAGCGAAAAATACCTTTGGTGGAACGGTTCACGATCAATCATCATCAGGAAATACTTACTTTATTGAACCGAAAGAAGTTGTCGATTTAAATAATAAATTACAAGAATATCACGTGGAGGAACGCCGTGAAATTGAGCGTATTTTACGTGCTTTAACAGAAGAAGTGAAAAAATTTGTCGATGCTTTATCTGTTAATGTGGATGTGTTAGGTGAAATCGACTTTATGTTCGCTAAAGGGAAATATGCTCGATTAATTCATGCGACACGTCCGACAATGAATACAAAAGGAATTATTCGCTTAGTTGCAGCACGTCACCCATTAATTGATCAAAAAGTTGTCGTACCAAATGATATTGAACTAGGTGATGAGTATACGACAATTGTAATTACAGGACCAAATACAGGTGGAAAAACTGTGACGTTAAAAACAGTTGGTTTATTAACGTTAATGGCTCAAGCAGGGCTTTTAATCCCAGCACATGAAACATCACAGTTAGCTATCTTTGATCATGTTTTTGCAGATATTGGTGATGAGCAAAGTATTGAACAGAGTTTATCAACGTTCTCTTCACATATGACAAATATTGTTCGTATTATGGAACGCTTAACTGTCAATAGTTTAATCTTATTCGATGAGTTAGGGGCCGGAACGGATCCAAAAGAAGGGGCATCATTAGCTATTTCAATTTTAGATTATGTAAAAGTTCGTGGTGCACGAACGATTGCCACTTCACATTATCCAGAATTAAAAGCATATGCGTATGAAAATGATGATGTCATTAATGCATCAGTAGAGTTTAATATTGAAACATTATCGCCTACTTATCGTTTATTAGTTGGAGTACCTGGGCGTTCAAATGCCTTCGAAATTTCAAAACGTCTCGGATTAAAAGAAGCGATTTTAACGTCAGCTCGTGCGTATGTAGAAACAGAGCGTACAGAGATGACAGATTTAATTACAAAATTAGAAGATCGTGGACTTGAACTTGATCATGAAATTCAATTATTACAAAAGCAAAATCAAGAAGTAGAAGAGATGTGTCTTGATTATGAACGTAAGATTGCTAAGTTTGAAGCTGAACGTGAACGTGTACTTGAAGAGATTAAAAAAGAAGCCTTTGAAAATATTCGTCAAGCGAAAGAAGAAGCTGAACAAATTGTGGCTGATTTACGTCAAGCGAAGAAAATGGCAGACTTAAGTATTAAAGATCACGAATTAACTGAAAAATTAACATCACTTAAAAAATCAGAAGCAAAACAAGCGGAACAGTTTAAGCGAAAAGCCAAAAATAAAGGGCCATTAAAAGCTGGCGATGAGGTTATGGTTCTTTCGTTAAATCGTCAAGGTGAACTAATTGAAAAGACAAAAAATGGTGAATGGATGGTTCAATTAGGAATGATGAAAGTTAACATCAAAGAAGACGACTTAGAATATATCCGTCAATCAGTGAAGAAAAAAGAGACGAAAAAAGGTAAAGTGATTCATAAGCGTAATACGAATGTAGGTATTCAATTGGATCTACGTGGAGAGCGTTATGAAGACGCGATGTTACGTCTAGATAAATACTTTGATGATGTTTTATTAGCAGGGTATCAAACCATTACGATTATTCATGGACACGGAACAGGTGCACTCCGACAAGGGGTTCATAAATATTTAAAACAAAATAAACATGTGGCCTCATTTAGATTCGGTGGTGCTGGTGAAGGTGGAACGGGTGCAACCGTTGTTGAATTGAAATAACAAAAAAGACATAGGATTTCCTATGTCTTTTTTGTTTAAGAAAGGAATTTAATTATAATTTAAACTGAAATAAGAAAAAAATTCCTTTATAAGACTTGCATTATATGTAAAACGATGGTATATTAAATTTAACAAGAAAAATCGTATAGAGGTAGCGGTGCATCAGAGTACTATTTGGAGTCGGCAGACAAAGAAGAATAGGAAAGGTAATCATCGCCGAAAGTTAGCATTGGCGGATGTCTAGCTTGGGGTTGCAGGGAATACCTGTAACACTCCTTCAGAAATGAAGAGGAGCTATTAATACAACGAACTTTAATGATGGTCGTGTTTAATAGCACGACTTTTTTTGTTAAAGAAAATCAAAAAGGGGAGCGTTAGAACATATGAAAAAATTTATTGGAGTTTTAGCAGTGGGTTCGTTGTTAGTAGGATGTGGAGCGAATAAAACAAATGAACAAGATCAATTTATTGTTGGGATGGAGTGTAATTATGCTCCGTTTAACTGGCAAACGACACAGCAAACAGAGACAAGTGTTTCAATTGGTGGAGCGGGATTATGTGATGGTTATGATGTAAGAGTGGCGTCAGAGATCGCTGATGCATTAGGAAAAGAATTAGTCGTCAAAAAATTAGATTGGGATGGGTTGCAACCAGCTCTTGAATCAGGTGAAATTCATGCGATTATCGCAGGGATGACTGCGGATGAAGAACGTGAACAAGGGATTGATTTCACAACACCATATTTTGAATCAGAGATGGTGATGATTGTGAAAAAGAATGGAAGTTATACAAATGCAACAGCGATTGCCGATTTTAGTGGAGCAAATGTCATTGGACAAATGAATACGACATACGATGAAATTATTGATCAAATTTCCGGAGTAAATCATTTAACACCACGTTCAAGTTATCCGGAGTTAGTACAAACGTTGTTAAGCGGCGAGAGTGATGGGATTACAGCTGAATTACCAGTTGCTGAAGGGGTTGTTCAGGCGAACCCTGACTTAACAATTGTTCACTTTAGTGACGGTCAAGGATTTGATGTAGATACCTCTGTTTCAATCGGTTTAAAAGAAGGAAGTCGAGGGACAGATTTCTTTAATGAAGTCCAAGCTGCCCTAGATTCAATTTCAGAAACAACACGTGATGAGTGGATGATGGCTGCACGTGAATCAGCCCCAACAGGAGAGTAGGTCGATGTTTATTATGTTTCAAGTTAAGTTTTTAGAAAAAGCCTATCGTTTATTTACGAATAATTTTGAGTTATTTTGGTATGGAATTAAGATTACCTTATTACTGGCTCTATTAGGAACGCTTTTAGGGCTAGTGATTGGTCTTGTATTTGGTGGGATTCGTGCCATTGAAATCGAACCACGCGATTCTCGTGGTGTTAAGTTTGTTAAAAAGTTATTACATACTATTATCGGAATTTATGTTTGGTTCTTTAGAGGAACACCAATGATGGTTCAAGCGATGTTTTTATATTATGCGTTACGTCCTATCCTAGGGTGGGACGCCATGACAGCAGGGGTTGTGATTATTTCAGTTAATACAGGTGCCTATATGTCAGAAATTATTCGATCAGGGATTCAATCCGTTGATCGAGGACAAGTAGAAGCAGCACGTAGTATCGGGATGAGTAGTGCACAAACGATGTTTTATATTGTTTTACCTCAAGCGATTAAAAATGCCTTTCCGTCTATCGGAAATGAGTTTATTGTAAATATTAAAGATAGCTCGATGTTAAATGTTATTGGAGTTATCGAATTATTTTTTCAATCACGATCAGTTGCTGGAAGTGCGATGTTGTATTCAGAAACATTTTTTATTACGTGTATTATTTATTTAGTGCTCACGACGATTACATCTCAAATTTTGAGATTGATTGAAAAGAAAATGAATATGCCAAAGACATCTTTTCCAGCATCGCAAACAGTGCCTAAAGCGCTCGACTAAGGAGGGTCATAGTGGAAGCGAATCAAATTATTAATATCCATTGCTTAAAGAAATACTTTGGAAGCTTAGAAGTTTTAAAAAACATTGAGTTTCATGTGAATAAGGGTGAGGTCATTACGATCATTGGTTCAAGTGGAAGTGGGAAATCAACACTTTTACGATGTATCAATTTATTAGAAAATCCAGATAGTGGCGAAATTTTATATCATGGAAAAGATATATTAAAAGGAAATATTAATATTAATCACCATCGAACAAGAGTAGGGATGGTCTTTCAAAACTTCAATTTATTTCATAATAAAACAGTTTTAGAAAATTGTATGATTGGTCAAATCAAAATTTTAAAACGTAGCAAAGAAGAGGCAAGAGAAAAGGCTATGTTTTATTTGAAAAAGGTTGGAATGGAACAATTTGCAGATTGTAGTAGCACACAATTATCAGGTGGACAAAAGCAACGTGTGGCGATTGCAAGAGCACTATGTATGGATCCTGAAGTTTTATTATTTGATGAACCAACAAGTGCACTTGATCCAGAAATGGTTGGTGGTATCTTAGATGTTATGAAACAGTTAGCAGATGAAGGGCTAACGATGATTATCGTGACACATGAAATGGGATTTGCCAAAGAAGTGAGTGATCGTGTTGTCTTTATGGATCAAGGGGTGATTGCAGAAGAAGGAACACCTGAAGAAATTTTTATCCATCCAAAGCAAGAACGTACAAAAGCCTTCTTACACCGTTATTTATCAAATAGTCTATAACCGTTAGTTTTCTAACGGTTTTAATTTTAATGATTTGCTATTAATATGAAATTTTAAAAGTTTTTAGTTTAAGCAATTGTGGATACAGAGATATAAATGTGAGATAATATGAACGAAAGTGCAATTTATTTGTAATTTCATGCCAATATGGTATACTAATGCTATATAAATGGGTATTTAAGGAGGAATGAATATGTCAGTTATTCATGCAACAGAAGAAACATTTGCTCAAGAAATCAAAAGTGGATTAGTTTTAGTTGATTTCTATGCGGATTGGTGTGGGCCATGTAAAATGATCGCTCCAGTTTTAGATGAGTTAGCAACAGAATTAGAAGGAACAGCAAAGATTGTAAAAGTTAATGTTGATAACTGCCAATCAGTGGCTGCTGAGTATAAAGTAATGTCAATTCCAACATTAATTTTATTCAAAGACGGTCAAGTTGTTCAACAAACAGTTGGGTTCCAACCAAAAGCTTCGTTATTATCATTAATCGAATCAAATAAATAATGAAACTTCAAAAAGAGGGTATACTAGGTATTGTACCCTCTTTTTTTCATAACTGTTAACTATAAAACCAAATCACCTTAATTTACATAAAAGGAATAAAAAACTAAAAAATTAGCACTATAGTGTTGACAGTGCTAATAGATTTATATATAATGATATTAGCACTTAAGATGAACGAGTGCTAAAAGAGGTGTTTACATTGCTAACAGAACGTCAAATATTAGTTTTAAAGGCAATTGTGGAAGAGTTCATACAAACTGCACAACCAGTTGGTTCTCGAATCCTCTCTAAAAAAGAAGAGTTAAATTTTTCGGCTGCTACAATTCGCAATGATATGGCGGATTTAGAGGATTTAGGATTTATTGAAAAAACTCATACATCAAGTGGTCGTGTCCCGAGTCAAAAAGGATATCGATATTATGTAGACTATATTGTAAATCAAGAACCAATGGAGACAACACCAGAAGTAGGAATATTTAGACAATTGTTAGATCAAAAACAGTTTGAACGTGAGACGACGATTAAAGAAGCAGTAAAGCTTTTATCAAGTCTAACCAATTATACATCGATATTACTTGGCCCATCACGTGATTATAGTCGAGTCAAGAAGATTCAATTTGTTCCGATTTCAGATCGTCAAGCCGTGTTCGTCTTGATTACGGATCAAGGACATGTTGAAAGTCGAACGATTACACTTCCAACTAATATTGACATAACTAGAATGGAAAGCATTATTAAAGCACTCGATGAGCTATTAGTAGGAGAGTATATTGGTCATGTTCAAGAAAGGTTGACTGAGAGTTTTGAAAATCAACTACATGATTTTATTTCATATAAAGAAGAGATTATGTACGCGATGTTACAACTCCTAACCCAATCATTAACTCAACATAATTATATTTTAAGTGGGAAATCAAATATTTTAAAACAACCTGAATTTAACGATTTAGATAAAGCTTATCATTTATTTAATATGATAGAAGCGGACGAAATTGTTAAAGTAATAGAGGCCGATGAAGGTGGCCATCAATTAACAGTTAAAATTGGACAAGAGAATGAAATTAAAGCGATGGAGAACTGTACATTAATTACAGTTCCATATCAAATCAGTGATCATGAATATGGTAAGATTGCGGTACTAGGTCCAACTCGAATGGAGTATCGTAAAATCATTCCACTTCTTGAACATGTGGCTCGTATTATGTCTGATTTATATAAATAGGAGGTGGGACGATTGAATAAGGATGCCCAATCAGTTGAGGAATTAAATGAAGAACAAACAGAAGCTGTAGAATCAACGTGCTGCCAAGAGGAAGAATGTGAAGCTACAGAAACAGTTGAAACGATTGATGAAACTGAAAGCTTAAAACAACAAATTGAAGAGCTAAAAGATCAATTGTTACGCAATGCGGCAGAGCTTGAGAACTTTAAGCGCCGTATGAATGAAGAGCGTGTCCGTGAAGCGAAATATCGTTCTCAATCAATTGTGACAAATATTATTCCAGCTATTGATAACTTCGAACGTGCACTATCAACTACTGTTGAAGATGAAAACACAAAAACATTCTTAACAGGATTTAAAATGATTCATGCTCAATTAGTTGAAGCTCTAAAACAAGAAGGAGTTGAAGTGATTGAAGCTGAAGGTGTAGCCTTTGATCCAACCGTTCATCAAGCTGTTATGCAAGAAGCTGTAGAAGGTGTAGAATCAGGTATGGTTTTACAAGAATTACAAAAAGGATATAAGCTAAAGGATCGTGTAATCCGACCATCTATGGTTAAAGTTAGCGAATAAAAATAGATTAAGGAGGATGAATCTCTATGGGTAAAATTATTGGTATCGATTTAGGAACAACAAACTCTTGTGTTGCTGTTATGGAAGGTGGAGAAGCAAAAGTTATTGCCAATCCTGAAGGATCTCGTACAACACCATCTGTTGTTTCATTTAAAGGTGACGAGCGTCAAGTAGGGGACGTAGCTAAACGTCAAGCAATTACTAACCCTAATACAATTATGTCTATTAAACGTCATATGGGAACAAATCATAAAGTGACTGTTGAAGGAAAAGAATATACACCACAAGAAATTTCTGCAATTATCTTACAAAACTTAAAAGCAACTGCAGAAGCTTACCTAGGTGAACCAGTAACTGAAGCAGTAATTACTGTACCAGCTTACTTCAACGATGCTGAGCGTCAAGCAACTAAAGATGCAGGGAAAATTGCAGGTTTAGATGTTAAACGTATCATCAACGAACCAACTGCAGCAGCTTTAGCATATGGATTAGATAAAACGGATAAAGAACAAATCATCTTAGTATACGATTTAGGTGGAGGAACATTCGACGTTTCAATCTTAGATTTAGCAGATGGAACATTCGAAGTATTAGCAACTGCCGGAGATAACCGTTTAGGTGGAGATGATTTCGACCAAGTGATCATCGACTGGTTAGTAAAAGAATTCAAATCAGAAACTGGTGTTGATTTATCAGCAGATAAAATGGCAATGCAACGTTTAAAAGATGCAGCTGAAAAAGCGAAAAAAGACTTATCAGGTGTAACTTCAGTTCAAATCTCATTACCATTTATCTCAATGAATGCAACAGGACCATTACACTTAGAAAAAACATTATCACGTGCACAATTTGATGCAATGACAGCTACATTAGTAGAACGTACAATGGGACCAGTTCGTCAAGCATTAAAAGATGCTAAGATGACAGCTAACGATTTAGATCAAGTCTTATTAGTTGGTGGATCAACTCGTATTCCAGCTGTACAAAACGCTATTAAAAATGAATTAGGAAAAGAACCTAATAAAGGAGTAAACCCAGATGAAGTAGTAGCAATGGGTGCTGCAATTCAAGGTGGGGTTTTACAAGGTGATGTTAAAGATATCTTATTATTAGATGTTACTCCATTATCATTAGGTATTGAAACAATGGGACAAGTAATGACTGTCTTAATCCCTCGTAATACAACAATCCCAACTTCAAAATCACAAGTGTTCTCAACTGCAGCTGATAACCAACCAGCAGTAGACATTCACGTGTTACAAGGTGAACGTCCAATGGCTAGCGACAACAAAACGTTAGGACGCTTCCAATTAGGAGATATCCCACCAGCACCACGTGGAGTTCCTCAAATTGAAGTAACATTCGATATTGATGCAAATGGTATCGTTAATGTAAAAGCAAAAGATTTAGGTACACAAAAAGAACAACGTATCACAATCACTTCAGGATCAGGATTAACTGATGAAGAAATCGATCGCATGGTACGTGAAGCAGAAGAAAATGCAGATGCAGATGCTAAACGTAAAGAGCAAGCAGAACTTCGCAACGAAGCAGAGCAATTAATCTTTGCTGCTAAAAAATCAGTAACTGAATTAGGAGACGAAGTGACTGCAGAAGAAAAAGCAAATGTAGAATCTGGTGTTGAAGCATTAGAAAAAGCATTAAGCGAAGGAAATGCTGATGAGATTAAAGCGAAAAAAGAAGAACTTGAAAAAGTGGCTCAAGAATTAGCTGTAAAAGTTTATTCAAAAGCAGCTGAAGCTGGACAAGCCGCACAAGGTGGAGCTCAATCAGGTGATGATTCAGTAGTAGACGCTGAATATAAAGAAGTTTAATACACAAGTAAAAAGTCAAAGTCTACTATGACTTTGACTTTTTTTTATGATATAGTAGGAAAGTATAAAAAGGAGGGTAATAAGGCATGGCAAAACGTGATTACTATGAAGTCCTTGGGGTTTCAAAAACAGCAAGTGATATCGAAATCAAACGTGCTTATCGTAAATTAGCAAAACAATACCATCCTGATGTTTCAACAGAAGAAAATGCAGAAGAAAAATTTAAAGAAGTTCAAGAAGCTTACGATGTTTTAAGTGATGAACAAAAACGTGCTGCATATGATCAGTTTGGACATGCAGGAGCAGAAGGCTTTGGTGGACAAGGCGGATTTGGTGGCTTTGGTGGCTTCGGTGGTGCCGGAGGTTTCGAAGACATTGGTGATATTTTTGAAAGTATGTTTGGTGGGGGATTCGGTGGCTTTGGTGGAGGCGCAAGTCGTCGTAATCCAAATGCTCCTCAACGCGGAAATGACTTACAACAAACGATTACGATTTCATTTGAAGAAGCCGCATTTGGGACAACAAAAGAAATTTCTGTTAATCGTGAAGAAGAGTGTACAAAGTGTGGAGGAAGTGGTGCACGCTCTAAAGATGACGTAGAAACATGTTCACGTTGTAGTGGAAGTGGTCGTGTAACTGAAATCCAAAATACTATTTTAGGACGTGTTCAAACACAAACGGTTTGTCCTGACTGTCATGGAGCAGGAAAACGTATTAAACATAAATGTGATGCATGTAACGGACGTGGAACAGTTCATAAAACAAAAACAATTGAAGTTAAAGTTCCAGCAGGAATTGATGATGGACAACAAATCCGCTTAAGTGGACAAGGTGAAGCTGGGCGAAATGGTGGTCCAAGTGGAGATTTATACGTTGCCTTCCGTGTTTTACCACATGATTTCTTTGTTCGTGATGGATATGATTTACGTTGTGAAATTCCAATCTCATTCTCTCAAGCTGCATTAGGATCAGAGGTTGAAGTTCCAACGTTAAATGGTAAAGTAGCATTGAAAATTCCAGAAGGAACTCAACCAGGTACAGAGTTTAGAATTCGTAACAAAGGAGTTAAATATATTAACCGTGAGATGACAGGTGACTTATACGTTAAAGTTAAATTAGTGGTACCTAAAAAACTTAACCATCGTCAACGTGAAATCTTACATGAATTTGATCAATTAGAAGATAAATCAGGTTCAATTTGGGATAAATTAAAAAAAGCTTTTAAATAATGAGAGAAGGTTATGAGTAATTTGACTCATAACCTTTTTATTTATCAGATAGTATCTTGTAATTTACCAAATTAAACAAAGAGACATAATTTTATGTTTAGTCTATTTTGTGTTATAATTATAAAATGAGAAAAAATAGCTATCAAGTCGAGTCTTGTTATATATAAGTCCTAGTATGTTTAATCAAATGGTAACATGATTCGCCCTTCTCAAATCATAATGATAAGAAGAGCTGTCAAAGACTCGCTTTTCAGTGCGTGAAAGGTGAGTCATCGAACGATGGAGGAGATGTCTTCTTCTAAATGGATAAATGTCAAACAGATCATCATTAGCCTTAGTTTGCAAGTGTTTTGATCACGATAGACTAAGTTTAATAGTTGAAAGTCCAGTTTGATTTATATAAAGTAGGACTAGGTGAATTTGATAGAATTATAAATTTAAATGAGGTGACCATATGAACTGGTTAGAACTAAGTTTCCATACAACTCACGAGGCATTTGATTTAGTTAGTAATATTTTTATTGAGGCTGGTTCAAAAGGCGTACTTGTTGAAGACTCAAATACATTAACTGAAGCACATGAAGATCATTTTGGTGAAATTTATCGCTTAAATCCAGATGACTATCCAACAGATGGAGTTATTATTAAAGGTTATTTAGCAGTAACATCAGATATTGAAAACCAATTAGAGTTTGTCAGAACACAATTATTGAATTTAAAGCTTGATCAGTATGATCATAATAAATTAGAAGTGACCATGTTAGATGAAGAAGATTGGGCTAATAGTTGGAAAAAACATTATACGCCAATTGAAATTACGGATAAATTAGTCATTAAGCCGTGTTGGTTAGAACCAACAACTGATCCTTCAATTGTTGAAATTATGTTAGACCCAGGAATGGCGTTCGGATCTGGAACGCACGAGACGACTCAACTTTGTTTAGAGTTAATTGAACAATATGTGACTCCAACTGAAGTAGTTGTTGATGTTGGAACAGGTTCAGGAATTTTAGCGATTGCTGCTTCAAAATTAGGGGCGAAATGGGTTTATGCGGTTGATTTAGATGCAATGGCTGTTATTCGTGCCAAAGAAAATATTGAGATGAATCATTGTCAAAATATCTTAGTCGAGAAAAATAACTTAATTGATGGGGTAGAGGCATTAACAGAACCACCAACGTTAATGGTAGCTAATATTTTAGCTCCAATTATTATTAATATGTTAGACGATGTTGAAAAAGTGTTACCAGTCGGTAAAACGTTTATCTGTTCAGGAATCGTTGATCATGAAAAGGAAGCTGTCTTAACGGCACTAAACACACATTGTTTTACAGTGGTAGAAGTGAAAGAAAAAAATGGATGGGTTGCTATTGTAGCTAGCTATAATGGTCGCCACTAATTATAAAGAAGATGAAGAAGAATTAGTCATTGGAGGCAATTAAATGCAGCGCTATTTTTTAAAAAACACTCAATTTCAAGCTAAGTCTGCCATTATTACTGGTGATGATGCACATCATATTTCACGTGTGATGCGTATGGAAAGTGGTGATCAAATTATTGTCTGTGATGAAGATAAAGTTTGTCATTATGCGACTATAAAGCAAATGAATGGACAAGAAGTTGAGGTTACACTAGACTCTGTAATAGAAGCTCAAACGGAGCTTCCAATCGAAGTAACTATTGCACAAGGCTTACCTAAAGGTGATAAGTTTGAATGGGTGATCCAAAAAGCAACGGAATGTGGAGCCCATCAATTTATTCCATTAAATATGGAACGATCAGTGGTTAAATTAGATGCTAAAAAAGCGATGAAGAAAGTCGAACGTTGGAATAAAATTGCAAAGGAAGCAGCAGAACAATCTCATCGACAAATGGTCCCAACCGTAACTGACGTTCAATCTTTCAAGCAGTTATTAGAACAGGCATCACATTATGATATTTGTTTATTTGCTTATGAAGAAACGGCTAAACAAGGTCAATTAGCCCAATTAAAGCAATCATTAAATGAAGTGGAAAATAATGAAAAGCTTTTAGTCATCGTTGGTCCAGAAGGTGGAATCAGCGAGAAAGAAGAAGCACTTTTATTACAATCAGGATTTAAACCATGTGCGCTAGGGCCTCGCATATTAAGAACGGAAACTGCTCCTATTTATATTTTAAGTGCAATTTCCTACGCATTAGAATTATAAAAGACAACAAGAGTATGGAAAGGATTGATATTAATGCCAACTGTAGCATTTCATACCCTAGGATGTAAAGTAAATCATTACGAAACAGAAGCCGTATGGGAATTATTTAAAAATGAAGGTTATGAGAAAGTAGATTTTAAAGAAGTAGCAGATGTTTATATTATCAACACATGTACCGTTACAAATACAGGAGATAAAAAGAGTCGCCAAGTGATTCGTCGTGCGATTCGTCGTAATCCAGAAGCTGTTATGTGTGTTATGGGATGCTATGCTCAAACGAAGCCAAAAGAAATCATGGATATTGAAGGTGTCGATATTGTCATTGGAACACATGGGCGTGATCAAATTCCAGCGTTAGTTCAAAAATATCGTGAAGAGCGTCAACCAATTTCACAAATTCAAAATGTATTTAAAGTTGATGGGTTTGAGACGCTTAATGTCACACAATTCTCAGATCGTACACGTGCCACATTAAAAATTCAAGATGGATGTAATAACTTCTGTACGTACTGTATTATTCCATGGGCGCGTGGAACGGTTCGATCACAAAAACCTGAGGTCGTGATTGAACAAGTCAAACAATTAGTGGCAAATGGGCACTGTGAAGTTGTTTTAACGGGAATTCATACCGCAGCTTATGGTGAAGATTTAGAAGATTATAGCTTCGGAAAATTATTACAAGATTTAGTTGAAATTGAAGGGTTAAAACGTATCCGTATTTCATCAATTGAGGCATCTGAGATGACAGAAGATGTTATTGAGGCGATGAAGAAATCAGATAAGATTGTGAACCATTTACATATGCCAATTCAAGCAGGATCGGATGCAATCTTAAAAGCGATGAAACGTCCATATACAGTAGCTGAATTTGAAGAAAAAGTAAAAGAATTACGTGAGTTATTTGATAATTTAGCCATTACAACTGATGTAATCGTTGGATTCCCTGGTGAAACAGAAGAATTATTTAATGAAACATTAGAAACAATTAAACGAATTGGATTCTCGGAGTTACATGTCTTCCCTTATTCTGTTCGAAATGGGACGCCAGCTGCTCGTATGGAAAACCAAGTTCCTGAATTAGTGAAATCAATGCGTGTGAATCAATTATTAGCAGTGAGTGAACAATTAGCGAAAGAGTATGCAAGTTCATGTGAAGGACGTGTGTTACAAGTTATCCCTGAAGAAGTTTCACATACGAATGAAGGTTATTTAGTTGGGCATGCTAGTAATTATGTAAAAGTTGAATTTAAAGGAACACCTGATTTAATTGGAGAAGTTGTGCAGGTTAAAGTTGTTAAAGCTGACTATCCAATCTGTCAAGGGGAAATGATTAAATAACGGTAGATGAGAGGCGATGGCATGGATATTAAATTGTTATTTGATGTAGATTTTGATTTGAATGTAACAGGAATCGCGACGGATAATCGTCGCGTTCAACCTGGAGATTTATTTGTCTGTATTAAAGGGTATACAGTAGATGGTCATTCATTTGCAAAACAAGCAGAAGAAGCGGGTGCTGTAGCAATTATTTGTGAACATACAATTGAAAATATTGGGATTCCACAAATTATCGTCGCGGATACTAAAGTTGAGTTGCCACGTTTAGCGCATCTAATTTTTAATAAACCGACAGAGAAACTCAATTTATTTGGTTTAACAGGAACAAATGGGAAGACAACAACAGCCTATATTCTTGAGCATCTACTAGGTGGGTTTGAGGGACACGTTGGGTATATTGGAACAAATGGAATTCGTTACAATGATGTGTTTATTGAACCGAAAAATACAACACCGGAACCGTTAAGTTTACAACAAACGTTTAACCAAATGGTAGACGCAGGTGTTAAAAATGTAGCGATTGAAGTGTCATCACATGCACTAGAGTTGCATCGTGTAGATTACTGTCGCTTTAAAGTGGCTTTATTTACAAATTTAACACCTGAGCATTTAGATTTTCATCCAACAATGGATGAGTATTTTGAAGCAAAATATAAATTATTTACAATGTTAACGCCAGATGGTTATGCGATTGTTAATTTGGATGATGAATATGGTGTTCGACTTGTTAATCGTATCAGAGCAGTACATCAACGCGTTTATACATATGGAATTGATATAGATGCTGATTTTAAAGCCATGAATGTCACGATGACAACATCAGGAACAGCCTTTACTTTAAAATCACCAGTAGGGGAGTATGAAGTAAAAACACCATTGCTTGGAACATTTAATGTTCATAATGCATTAGGTGCAATGGCTTCTGCTTATGCAGCGGGAATGCCAATGGAACAAATTGTTGATTTAATTGCTAAATTATCACCGGTTGATGGTCGCATGGAAATTATTAATGAAGGACAAGACTTTACAGTCATTGTTGATTATGCTCATACTCCAGATGGTGTAGAGAAAGTTTTAGAATTTGTGAATGATATTAAGCAAAATTCTGTTAAAGTTGTCATTGGTTGTCCGGGAGATCGTGACCGTACAAAACGTCCAGTTATTGCGAAGTTATCTGTTGATTATGCAGATGATGTGATTTTCACAACAGATGATCCACACTCTGAAGATCCAGAAGATATCTTAAATGAGATGACACAAGGAATGGAAGAGAGCCATTATGAAGTCATTGTGGATCGTATTAAAGCTATCGAAGCAGCGATTAATAAAGCACAAAAAAATGATATTGTTTTAATTGCAGGCCGTGGTCATGAAAAAGTTCAGTATTGGAAAAGTGGAAATATCGAATTAGATGATCGTGAAGTTGCTAAAGAGATTTTACGTAAAAAACTTCAAATTGGATAAAAAAAGTGTTCCTTAATTAAGGAACACTTTTTTATTAATGTTTTTTCTGACGTAATTTTTTCTTAAACTTTTTAAATTGAGGAAGTAATTTTGTCCAAGCAAAATAACCAATTGGATCAATGACATAATCAAATTCTCCAATAAATTCAGTGAATTCTCCACCAAATCCTTTTTTAAAGCGATATAGTCCATAAAGCGGATCTGATTCATCTGTTTTACCACTAATTCCGAAGAAATCATAAAGTTTATAACCAGCCTCTTTCGCTTCTGTGAAAGCTTGCCATTGAATATAGTAGTTTGGCATAAATTCACGATAAACATTATCACTCGCTCCATATAAATACCAAGATTTATTTCCAAAATAAGTAGCAATAATACCTGACATCGTAATTCCATCCGGATGTTTTTCATATAACTTTTGAAGTTCAGCTTTTTGCGAAGTGAGGTTGTTTAGTTTATTCATTTCAGGATCTAATTTATTTTGAAGTTTTTGGCGTTTCTTTTCAGTTAACTCGTCATTTTGAAGTTGAGTTTGTAAATTCTGAATGGATGACTGAGTTTGAGTTAATTCTTGTTCGATGTTTGTTAATGCTTGTTGAGTATTTAATTTGGCTAAGTATAATTTACACATTCCACTTGGTGCTAAAGTGTCATACATATCTTCAAAATATGAAAGTGGTCGTGTTAAGAAGCCATCTCGTTCACCCGTCACGCGCATAATAGCTTCAAATGTTTTTAAATCTTCTTTCGTTCCTTCAATAATTTCGATTCCTTTTTTCTGAGCTACTTTTATATTATAACGTGTTTTTGATTGGCACCCTTTTAATAAGTCTTTCTTTGAAGGGGTTAAGTCTAAACGGAATGTATAACGCGGTTGAATGCTAGAATCAAAGTCTTGTGTAAAGCCTAAGTGGCGATAACCTAAGTGACTAAGTGTTTGAAGTAATTCGTTATTTTCAAGAGCTCCTTCGATTTTTTCTCCATCAACAGTACGGTCAACATATTTAATGTCTGGGTCAATTTTAATAAAAATTGCTTTTTTTGACTTTGCATATTGACGCATAGCTTTTGTAAATGTTTCAAGTAGCTCCTTATTATCAAAGTCAATGATATAACCACGTGGGACATATAGAAATGGTCGCTTAATAATTGGAAGAAAACGAATAAGGACAAGTGCACCTGCAACTAAGTTTCCATCTTGATCTTCTAATCCAACGGCATCAAATGACCAATCAGGTGATTTTGATTTAAAGACTCCCCATTGGTAACTTTGTAAAAAATGATTCTTTTTATGGTTGGCAGCAAATTCATTAAAACGTTCTGCCGATAGATTCGTCACAAATTTCATAAAACTCCACCTTTAAGTTAGTGTTTAGCACTATTATTATTGTCGTTTATTATTATAACATAAAATCATTTTAATGAATTTATTTTGTTTTATTTACATAACGTAAGATTTGTTGTATAATATTACTGTTAATCGTAGCGAAGCGGAAGGAGGGTTAGTGGTGGCTAAAACTGTAGTTCGAAAAAACGAATCATTAGATGATGCATTACGTCGTTTTAAGAGAGAAGTATCTAAAGTAGGTACCCTTACTGAAGCTCGTAAACGTGAATATTACGTTAAACCGAGTATCAAACGTAAACAAAAATCTGAAGCAGCTCGTAAAACAGCTAGCAAACGTAACAAATACTAATTTTAAATAGGTGATTTCAGTGGCATTACTCGATCAATTAAATGCTGATATGAAAGAGGCGATGAAAGCGAAAGAAAAAGATCGCTTATCTGTCATTCGTATGTTAAAAGCATCATTACAAAATGAATCAATTCATTTAGGTGTAGCAGAGTTAAATGAGGAGCAGGAATTAACTGTTCTGTCACGTGAAGTTAAACAACGTCGAGATTCTTTAAAAGAATTCAGAGATGCTGATCGTGAAGATTTAGCAGAAAAAATCGAGCAAGAATTAGTGTACTTAAATGCTTATTTACCAGCGCAACTTACTGAGGAAGAAATCAAACAACTTATATCTGAAACAGCTAAAATGATTAACGCAGTAAATCCATCTCATATGGGTAAGTTGATGGGTGCTATTGTTCCTAAAACAAAGGGACGTGCAGATGGTGCTTTAGTGAGTGCATTAGTGAAAGCTTACTTAAACCAACAATAAAACACACATTTATGTGTGTTTTTTTATTTTATGCTACTTTGATCATAAAAATAAGGTTCTGTTTTAAAAGATAGTTGATAATATATATATATTATCAACTATCCTATTAATAATAAAATCCATAAAAAATAGTAAAAGATAAAATTTTATCCTTTACTATTTTTTATGGAACAATTATTTAATTGATTTTAATAAATGATTTACTTGTTCAGTTAAACGTTCAAAATATTTTACACGATATTGATATTGTTTATATGCTAGTGCCCCTAATTGACTTGGCTCGTACAAAATCGCTTCATTCTCGTATTCCTTAAAAACTTCTAAATGAATTTCTGAGCCCTGAGTTCCTAACAACTCGTTCAATTGCTCCACTAATAAATTAACCTGATTAAAATGTTTTTTATAAATCCATTTAAAGGGTAATTTTATGAAATAGCCCGCAATTCCTGCATCAGTGAAGCCATCTAAGTTGGTAGCCGTTTGACACTTTTTTATATGAAATAACAATTGTTCGCATTTTGGTTCTATATTACTCACAATAATATTCCCTCCTCTATAATTGATAATTTTATTATACACTATATGGAATAATTTAACTATTAAATATTAAATGAGTAGATATTTTAGCGTAAATCATAATTTCGTCTTATAAAAATATTTATAAATTAAACAAAAGCAGGTACTCTTTTTTTAATCGCTTCAATGGAACAATCCGTGTAATGAGCCTGAGACAATACATAAGCTTTTTCTACCTTAATAGATTCTCGTTCAGGCTTGAAGATTTCGATAAATTTGAACCAATAAAGATAATTTTGTAAATGTTTAGTCGCAAAACCTTTAAAGTCTCCCATAAAAGCTTTTAATCGGCTATGAAGAGAATTAATATGCTGAATGTGATAAATATCTTTCTTCCTTTTCCCTGATTCAATTTTAATATGATTAAGATTCAATTCATCCGATAAGGTAGCATATCCATGAGCACTATCCGTACATAGAGTGGAATTTTCTGAAATATGTCCTTCATAAAATCGTTTAAGAGCAGGGTACTGTAATCGTCCTGTACAAATTAATCCCATTTTAAAATTACCTAAACGGTCCAAAGCTGTTCCAACGGCAACTTGGTCACAGGATAATCCACGTTTCTTTTTCTTAGCTTGTTTAGGTATTCGACCAGTTGAAGTACGAACGCCTTTTTTATAGCTTCTAACCTTTGTAAAGTTTCCTTTTCGATTAAATCTAAAAAACGTTTCATCATACCAGTCCCTCTAAATCTCCAACACCGATAGCTGTGGCTAATGCATCTAAAATCTTATGTCGCTAGAAAAAGGAGGTGGCAATATTTATTTGACACTCCTCAGCACATTGACGGATGGTATACCCCGATAACATACATTTAAGATATTGAAGCCACAGCTTAGGGGATTTTTTAGAATGATAAGAAGGAGTAGCGGTTTGATTGCTAAATGACTTTCGACATTGACGGCATAAATAACGTTGAATTCCATTTTGAGTTCCATTTTTTACGATATGAGTGTTATGACAAAAAGGACAAGTGTATTGCCCTTCAGAATAACGTGTTTCTTTTATCTCTCTTTGAAGATTATCTAAATGAAAATTAATATGACTAAGCTCAACGAATTGGGCTACTTCCTCAAATTCTATTTCAGATAACTTAGGAATTAGAGCTAACACTTTTTCTTTTATTGTTTTCTTCTTTTTCGCCATAAAACTCACCACCTAAACGAATGTTTGTACGTTTATTATACTACACCAAATGAAGTAAGTTATGCAAAAATTTTCTATTATCAACTTTTACTTAAAACAGAACCAAAAATAAAAAAAGATTATTAAATCAACTAGATTTAATAATCTTTTTATTTATTTCTTAACTGTTTTTTTCAATGGACCATTCCAGTTTGTTAATCCACCTTCAAGTTGGTAAATTTGTTCATATCCTTTTCCATAAAGAACTAAAGCTGCACGCTTACTTACTTTACCTTTTTCACAATATAAGTAAATTGGTAAGTCTTTGCGTAATCGACCAGGATTACGAGTTAACATAGCAAATGGAATATTACGAGCTCCATTGATATGTCCTTCCTCAAATTCTTCTTTTTTGCGGAGGTCTACTAATTGTCCTTTACGCATATTTTCAATAAATTCTTTTTCTGATAAACTCACGACAGCTTTCTTTGATTCACGACGCATCATGATAAATAGTCCTAAAATAATCCCTAGAATGATCGCAATAATTAATAATCTCCAATTCATCGTTAGAACCTCCTTTTTCTTAATATATTAATATTTTACAGAATTTTTAGTTAAAAATAAAGCACTTTTATCGTCATATCATCAGAGAAATTAAAACTAATATCTTATGCTGCTAAAATATAGTGAATTTGACTAAAAAAACAGACGTTATCGAGGAAAAAAGGCGGGTTTGCATGGACATTTTAAGCATTAATCGTTATAATTAAATACGGAAATGATTATCATACTACTAAGGAGTAGTTTGTATAGTGTTCAAGGAGGATTTTTATGATTTCTACAAATGATTTTAAAACAGGAATGACGATTGATTATGAAGGGAACTTATTCCAAGTTATCGAATTCCAACACGTAAAACCAGGTAAAGGACAAGCTTTCGTACGTTCTAAATTACGTAACTTACGTACAGGTGCTGTTATTGATAATACATTCAATGCAGGTGAAAAAGTTAAACGTGCTCACATTGAAAAATCAACAATGCAATTCTTATACTCAATGGGTGAAGAATATGTATTCATGAACAATGAAACATATGAACAATTAGAAATCCCAGTAGCTCAATTAGAATATGAGAAAAACTTCTTAGTAGAAGGAATGGAAGTTAAAATCAATACATTCAATAACGAAATTTTAGGGGTAGAAGTTCCTGAAAAAGTAACGTTAGAAGTTGTTGAATGTGAACCAGGAGTAAAAGGAAATACAGCATCAAATGCAACTAAGAGTGCAACTGTATCAACTGGATACTCTTTACAAGTGCCATTATTCGTTGAAGTTGGAGATAAATTAATCATCAATACAAATGATGGACGTTACGTATCTCGCGGATAATTAATTTTTAGTTCTCTGTCACGCGAACTGGTAACGGTGATAAGGGACTAAAACTATTGAAATTACAACATTTAAAGCATCTTGATAGTGGCGACTATTAAGGTGCTTTTTATTTGTTTTTGAGTATTTGCCATCCATTTTCTTTTATGATGGCAAAGTTAGTTGAATTTTTTATTGAATTTATCAACCGCCTCATCCTCCAATGTCGTTGTCATATGACTATAAATATTCATCGTAGTTCTAATATCACTATGACCTAATCGTTCTTGAATGACTTTTAAGTTTGCACCAGCTTCATGTAACATAGTCGCGTGCGTATGACGTAGATCATGGAAACTATATTTATATCCTAATCTTTTGAATAAATTAATAAAGAATGTTGAAAATCGTGTTGGATGAATAGGGGTACCATCTTCATTGCAACAAATGAAATTGTATTCTTGGTGATATAAACTTCCGTAATATTCTTTGGATGTTTGAAAATTTAAATAATGACTTTTCAGTTCTTGTGTCAGACGATTTGTCATTTTGAAATCGCGAATACTAGATTTAGTTTTTGTTCCAACCAATACTAGTCCAACATTTTTTTGATATTGTAGTTCTTTATTGATACTTATTCTATTATTTTCAAAATCTACATCTTCCCAAGTGAGCCCTAGTATTTCTCCGCGTCTTGCACCTGTATGAAGAGCGATAATATAAGGAATGTAGTAACGAGTGTTTTGGATCGCTTTTTTGATTTCTTTCAGTTCGTTTTCGGGTATTACTTTTAAGTCCTTTTTTAATGTTTCTTTTTTGTTTTGACAGATTGTAATATTAAGTGCGACACATAAAAAAACTCATAAATAGAATCT
>JAUMTV010000256.1 GCA_030531025.1 Turicibacter sp. | reverse complement strand
GCTATAACCCTTTGTCCTTTAAATAAAATTCATCATTTTTAAATTTTTAATAAAACGCTGTGTTTTAGATAAATGTTGATATATATAAATTAAAAAGATAGCCTCTTTGAGGCTATCTTTTCGGTATCTAAATTTTTCGAATAAACTTAACTCTTTACAACCATTTTATTTGAAATATCAGGTAGCTGAGCACTTAATTTCTTTTTGAGATCTTCAAATTGAATCTTGTCTTTAATCGTAAACTCAAAAATCTTTATTTCGTTATCTTCCTCAAAAGCCATAGAGACTACCCAATTTTTATCTATATGATTTAGAGCGATTGAATGAATTTGTTCTTGTTTTAATAAATCTACTCGACATGAAAATCTCCCAACATGATTAATCCATACATGTTCTTTTGTGATTTTAAGAACACATTTATCTGGTCTAATTAAATAAACCCCACAAACAAAACCAAAGATAATCATAGCTATAATTGCTACAACTAATTCTTCATCACGGACTCCTAAACTATATGGAAGTAATGGAGTAATTAAAGGTGGAATAAAGAGTATTAGCTTTTGTATTGGTTTTGTTATAACAGTTTTTTCTCCTTTAATTTTTTCAATAGTTTCTAATGACATAAACAGCCCCCCCTTTGATATTTATCAATTTCATTTTAATATATATTATTATATAATTAATTCCAAAAAATAACAATAAAATCAAAGAGAGTGTTATGAGCAGATTAAATAAATAGAGGCTCTCTTGCTCTAATTGCTTCATTTGAAATTATCGAGTAACTTGCTTGTGATTGCACGTAGGCTTTCTGAATTTTTAATATTTCCTTTTCATCTTTAAAAAGCTCAATCCACTTGAACCACATTAAATAACTATGTAAATGTTTAGTTGAAACTCCTCTAAATTTTTGTAAGAATCCTTTGAAATTACTATGAAATGCATTGATATGTTGGATGTGATAAATACCTTTCATATGCTTTCCTGATGGAATCGCCATATGCTCTAAATCTAATTGTTTGGCTAATTTTCCATAACCATGAGCACTATCCGTACACAAAATGGAATAAGGAGCGATACGCCCTTCAAAGAAACGTTTTAAATTATCATATTTTGCTCGTCCTGTTCCTATCATACCAATGAGAATATTTCCTGTTCTATCTAAAGCAGTTCCAATGCAAACTTGTTCACTTGAGAGTCCACGTTTCCCAACAGACTCTCCACCACGTTTGCGAGGTGCTCGTGGCAGTTTAAATCGTTTGCTTTTAGAATGATTTCCTTTATAGCTATAACGAAGATAACATTCGTCTGCTTCAACCAATCCATCAACTTCTCCCGTTCCCATAAATGAACTGAGTGCATCTAAAATTTTATGTCGCCAGAAAAAGGCTGTGGCAAGGTTGATATTACATTCCCATGCACAACGGCGTAAACTATATCCCTTAATCATACATTCAATATAATCAATCCATACTTTTGTTTCTTTCTTTGAATAAGCAGTCGGTGTTTGAGTTTGTTGACTAAATGATTTTCGACAATTGCGACAAAGATAGCGTTGGTTTCCTTTCACTTTACCATTCTTTACGATATGGTCGTCACTACAAAAAGGGCATTTATATTGCCCTGATGAATATCTGGTTTCTTGAATCTCAGTTTGAAGCTTAGACAAATCTGATTTAAAGATTCCTTTTTCAACTTCAACTAAGATTTCTGGTAAATCAATGGATGCTACTTGCTTTAAAAGTGCTAAAATAATTGCTTTTGGCATAAATCAAACCCCTCAAACGTATGTTCTAATAATAGTATAATGGATATTTTAGGAGTTAGTTATGCAAATTCTGTGTGAAATATCAACACTATTCTAAAACAGAGCCTAATAAAAAAGGCTGTCTCAAACGAGGCAGCCTTTTATCTTAATGAGTAGATCTGTGTGTGTGTTTAGTAAAATTTATCGAA
>JAUMTV010000255.1 GCA_030531025.1 Turicibacter sp. | reverse complement strand
AAATCATCTACATTTTCAGAATCATCCTCAGTTTCTAGTCCTTTTTAAGTTCAAGACCAACTATAGTCCGGGGGTCACCTAACGATTTCTGAAAGAAATCTAATTCCCCACTATTAGGGCTTGGGTCACCTACCATTTTCGAAGAAAATGTATCTACCGCTAGTAGGGCTTAAATTTTCTATGAAGAAAATTTATATGGACTTATATATCTCATGCATTAATTTTTCATCAAATGAATAATTATCCATGTTATGTTCGGCGCAACTTTAGCTTTTCATACCATGTAGATATTCATTTTTTGCACAAATAGAAACATCTGTGGAATCAATTTTTTCAATCCATCTATTACTCTCTCACCCTTTATCGTCTTGCTTATCACGTTAATCTATTAATTACTTATGTTTTTTTGGTTAAACTATGATATGATAAAGTGAATACAACTATGAAAGGTATGTCATTATGAATTTTAAAGATTTAGGTATTAGTGAACCATTCGTTCAAGTTTTAAAAAAGTCCGGGATTATCACTCCTACTCCTATTCAAACAGAGTGTATTCCGTTAATTAAAGATTTTAAAGATATAATCGCTGAAGCACAAACAGGAACAGGAAAAACATTAGCTTTCTTGTTACCTTTATTTGAAAATATTTCACCTGAAATGGATGCTACACAAGCTCTTATTATTACACCGACACGCGAGTTAGCATTACAAATTACAGAAGAGGCAAATAAATTAGCGACTGCTAAACCGATTAATGTTTTAGCTGCTTATGGAGGTCGAAATATCGGATCTCAATTGAATAAATTAAAAGGTACTATTCATTTAATCATTGCGACACCAGGTCGATTAATCGATCATATTGAACGTGGGACGATTGATTTAAATCAAATCAAAACTGTCGTTATCGATGAAGCTGATCAAATGTTATTAATGGGGTTTAGAAATGAAGTTGATCAAATTCTTAAGGCGACTCCAAGAAATCGTCAAACGTTATGTTTCTCAGCAACGATGACACCAAACGTTAAAAAATTAGCCTATCGATATACGTACTCACCAATTAACGTAGCAATTGAACCTAAAAAAGTGACAATCGATACAATTCATCAAGAAGTAATTGAAACGACAGATCGTTGGAAAGCAGATACACTTTGTCAAGTTCTTGAAGAAGATAATCCATTTTTAGCAATTATCTTTGCTCGAACTAAACGTCGTGCTGATGAATTATTTGCAAAAATGAAAAAACGCGGTTTTAACGTTCAAGTCATTCATAGTGATATTGCGCAAAACAAACGTGAACGCATTCTTAAATCCTTCCGTAATGCAGATTTACAATATCTAATTGCAACGGATGTGGCTTCACGTGGACTTGATATTAGCGGTGTCACACACATTTATAATTATGACGTTCCAGAAACACCAGAAATTTATATTCATCGAATTGGTCGTACTGGACGTGCTGGAGATGATGGATACACATGTATGTTCGTTGCTCCAAAAGATCATTTAGAATTTAATATGATTGAGCGTAAACTTCGCCGAAATCTACCTAAGCGTCAATTAAAAGAAGAACTACGCAAAACAAAATAAAAAGAGCAATCCTTTAGAGATTGCTCTTTTTATGATTATTTTCTTAACTTAAAACTTTATATCTATACTCCTATTACCTTTAACAAGGCACACTAGTTTTGAGAAGATATTTACTAAATCAGAGATCTAGTTAATGATTCCTTGTTTCTCTACTGCTCCTAGCGGTTTTTATCGCATCTGACATCTGTTATAATAACTTTATTAGCATCTTTTAATGACGTACTAAGTTATCAATAGTGGTGGTGAATGAATATTTGATATAATAATAAACTTTTTTTTACGCTCTGTTAGACAATATTGTTGATAAGTTGAATAGAACTCCCCGAATATGGTAAACTAATAATAAACAAATGTTCGAGGTGAGTTTATGCCA
>JAUMTV010000254.1 GCA_030531025.1 Turicibacter sp. | reverse complement strand
GCACCTGGTTTGGGACCAGGGGGTCGCAGGTTCGAATCCTGTCTTCCCGACCATTCAAAATAAGCGGGTGTAGTTTAATGGTAGAACTTCAGCCTTCCAAGCTGACTGTGAGAGTTCGATTCTCTTCACCCGCTCCATTAACTTCATTGTGATGTGCCATGAAAAGCTAATAAGCGGTCGTGGCGGAATGGTAGACGCGCCAGCTTGAGGGGCTGGTAGGAGTAATCCTGTGGAGGTTCGAGTCCTCTCGGCCGCACCATAATGAATATCTAATAAACCTCATCAAGAATTTAACAAAAGCGCCCATAGCTCAATTGGATAGAGCGTTTGACTACGGATCAAAAGGTTAGGGGTTCGACTCCTCTTGGGCGCGCCATAATAAGATAATAATGAGTTCGGAAGAGCTCTTTTTTTGTTTATATATGAAATTAATATTAGGTATAATAGCTTAAATGAATCTAGTTCCTAAAAAAAATTTAATAATTAATAACTTTTGATTCCGTAATGTTTCAAGAGAAACACAAAGCATCAGTTAGTATTACTGGCGTTTTTATTTTGGTAGAGCTTTAAGAAAACTAATATTCTACTAAAGTGTTAGATAATTTTCACGTGAATAAATTTGTCTAAGTCTTTAGGTGTTTCAGATCCAACTTTAAATGATTCGCAATGTATGCTCAAATCTCATAAATTTTAGATATAATTATACTGTTATGAATAGAAATTGAAATTTAGTTTTTAATGTTAGTTAATAAACGTTTATTACTTAGTCGTTAATTATAGGTATAGTTGAAAACTAAGATATTTTCTAGTAAGTATTAGTTCACTTATACTCAGTCACTCTTGTTAGATAAAATGCTTTAATTATAATATTATTCAATCGATTATTTTTCATTAACAATATTGATTCTAAATTTTTAAAAAAGATTGATGACATTAATATGTTTAATTAGTAACTGTAAAAAAATTAATAATAATGAACGATAAACATTAATTTGAAATTAAGAGTAGAGAGAATACAATCTAAATGTATTAACCTAAGAAGAAATTTATCTAAGAACAAGATGAATTTAAATTGTAGATCTGAGTCAATATTTTGGACACAAAAAAGTTAAGTTTTTAGGAAGCTTGTCGCACAAGTTGCTCACATTCCTCGGGTGTTAAATAATTAATCGAACCATGCATTCGTTTTCGATTGTACCATCCTTCAATATATTGAAATAAAGCAATCCTTGCCTGTTCGAACGTAAGATAAGTGGTTTGATACGCTTCTTCTTTCTTTAGCGTGGCGTGGAACGATTCAATACACGCATTATCGTAAGGACACCCTTGCGACTAAACGATTGACTAATATTTAATTTAGTTGTTAAGTCTTTAAACTCTTTGCTTGTGTACTGTGAGCCTAGATCAGTATGAAGGATAACTTCATTTTTAGGATTTTGAGAAATATAAGCTTTGGTTAAAGATTTAATCATAAGATCTGTTGTCATTTGTTTAGAAAAATGATAGCCAATAATTTTCTTTGAATGTAAATCCATCACTGAAGCTAAGTAGCACCAACCTTCTTTTTGAACGTAAATATAAGTAATATCTGATACCCATTTTTGATTAATTGAAGTCGTCGAAAAATCCTGTTCTAGAATGTTATCACGTTCTAAAACAAGTTCTTTAGATGATTTATACGGTTTATATTTCTTTTGAATAATAGAAGCTAAACCAGCAGTCTTCATTAATCGCTGGATGCGCTTTAAGCTCACCGAATAGTTTTCTTTGATTAATTGGCGATGTATTTTGATAGCTCCATAACGTCCTTGACTGTCAGAATAAATTTGTTTAATACGTTCAAGTAATTGTTGGTTTTCACGTTTCTACTTTGATTCAATTTGGTGTTTAGATTGATAATAGGTGCTTCTTGGAACATATAATACCTGACAAAGTTGTTTAATATCGTATTCTTCTCGGTGTTGCT
>JAUMTV010000012.1 GCA_030531025.1 Turicibacter sp. | reverse complement strand
ATCAAACATTTAGTGTGTCGTGATAAATGTAGATTTTATTTCTGTTTATATATAGAAGTGACTGATTAGAGGTTGAGGTATGAGAAGAAAATCTGTCTTGCTGACCGTCTAAGTTATCAAGCTGAATCAGCGATCATAAGAAATGACTCGATAGTTGATTAAATGTATGATTTATTTAAAAGCTTAGAATAGTCATTTTTATTTTGCTCTTGCATTTTTTTGACGAACGGAGTAAGATATGAATATAGTATAATAAAATATTAGATACACCGGTTGAAGCTTTATAGAAGAGTTTCCCAATGGGAACACCGAAGGAGTCATACTCTCAGGTACTTGATGACAAGTGAGGACTGTAAAGTGGACGGAACTCTGGAGAGACCTATTCATTAGGCGCCGAAGG
Organism: Turicibacter sp.; assembly: GCA_030531025.1. The sequence continues at coordinate 37,035 of JAUMTV010000012.1, read as the reverse complement.
GGCAAGGCAGTGATGCTCAATCTCTCAGGCAAAAGGACAGGGATATTATCGACTTTTTTGAGACGCTCTTTTTTAGTGCACTCAATTTTCGTTAATGTGAACTTCAGAGTCATCTTTTTAGGTGACTCTTTTTTTATTAATGAAGGTGAGATCATGTTCTTAAAAAGGTGAATCCCTTCTTTTTTTAGGCAACCAGCTGGGTGTAGAAAAAAGGAGACGATGGATTATGATTGAATGGTTAGACAAGTTAGATAGTTTTGTGTGGGGACCACCACTACTGATTTTACTCGTGGGAACGGGAGTTATGTTAACGATTCGATTAGGTGGGATTCAGTTATTGAAGCTTCCCTATGCGTTAAAGTTAGTGTTTAAAAAAGATCAGTCAGGTGAAGGAGATATTTCATCATTTGGAGCGCTTTGTACAGCATTAGCAGCGACGGTCGGAACAGGGAATATTATTGGTGTTGCCACTGCCATTGCAGCGGGAGGACCAGGAGCTTTATTTTGGATGTGGTTAGCAGCCTTCTTTGGAATGGCAACGAAGTATGCCGAAGGTGTTTTAGCGATTAAATATCGTCAGCTTGATGAGAATGGTCAGGTAGCGGGTGGCCCAATGTATTATATTACAAACGGAATGGGTGAAAAATTCAAACCATTAGCGATCTTCTTTGCTTTTAGTGGGGTCTTAGTCGCGTTACTTGGAATGGGGACATTCACGCAAGTGAATGCCATTACGTCAAGTATTGAAAACACGTTACATCTTCCAGCAAAGGGAGTTGGTCTAATGTTAGCACTATTAGTAGGTATTATCACATTTAGAGGAATTGACTCAATTTCAAAGGTGGCAGAAAAAGTGGTACCTGTTATGGCAGTGTCTTATCTTATCATCTGTCTTACTATTTTAGCGACTCATTATGCTTCAATTGTGCCAGCTTTTCAATTGATTTTTAAAAGTGCATTTACACCTTTGGCAGCGATAGGTGGATTTGCTGGAGCAACGGTGTCGATGGCCATTCGAAATGGGATTGCTCGTGGCGTTTTTTCAAATGAATCTGGACTTGGAAGTGCCCCGATTGCAGCAGCAGCAGCTAAAACGGAGTGGGCAGCTGAACAAGGATTAATTTCGATGATAGGAACGTTTATTGATAGCTTAATTATTTGTACGTTAACTGGACTAACGTTAATTGTAACTGGGGTGTGGCAAATGCCAGAAGTGTCAACGTCATCATTGACTGAGACAGCATTTAATATGGTTTTACCAACGATCGGTGGAATACCGTTAGGATCAGTTCTTTTAATGGTTTGTTTATCTTTATTTGCCTTTACAACCATTTTAGGATGGAACTATTATGGTGAACGTTGTTGTGAATTTTTATTTGGCGTAAAAAGTATTAAACCTTATCGAATCATTTTTATTTTAATGGTAGGATTAGGTGCCTTTTTACAACTTGAAGCCGTTTGGTTAATTGCCGATATTGTCAACGGATTAATGGCACTACCTAACTTAATTGCGATTGTTGCATTAAGTAAAGTGGTTGTCGCTGAAACAAGTGCTTACTTTAATTATTTAAATGAATCTAAGCAAGTAGAAATTGAATCAGTAAAAGTGGTTAATGAACAGTAGAATAACATTAAAAACCAGCGAATTGTTTCGCTGTTTTTTAATCAAGAAAGAGGTTATTTAGGAATAAAAGTATTATAAGTTAGGATAAAACGACTATAAAATAATGACAAATTTTTTATTTTTTTAAAAAAAGAACTTGAAATCTTTGATTTTTTTGCGATAATAGTATCAATATTCAAAGGAGAAAAGGGAGGATGAAAATATGAAAAAATTACCGTTAATTGCACGCATTGCGATTTGGCTTGTAATCGGAATTAGTCTGGGGGTGATTTGTCATACCACCGCTTTAGAATGGCCAATTGCAATCATGGCAACGTTTCGTAGTTTATTCGGTGCCTTCTTATCTTTTGTCATTCCTTTAGTTATTATGGGACTTATTATTCCAGGGATTGCTTCTCTTGGGCGTCAATCAGGTAAAGGATTATTATTGACAACAGGACTAGCGTATCTTTCAACAATTATTGCTGGTTTTATTGCCTTTGCCGTTGGACAGGTTTTTTTACCGATGTTTACTAGTGGAATGGGAATTTTACCTGATGAAGGTGCAACGGTATTACCGATTTTTACTATTGAGATTCCCGCCATTATGAGTGTCATGAGTGCCTTAGTTCTTGCTTTTATTCTAGGAATTGGACTTGCTGCTAGAACAGAAAGCCCGCTATTAAAAGTCTGTCATGATTTCAGTGACATTATGATGGGAGTTATTAGTAAAGTTATTGTTCCGCTTGTTCCTCTTTATATTGGATCAGTTTTTTCAGAGCTGAGCTATAGTGGTGAGATTTTTGTAACGATTAAGTCGTTCTTAATGGTGTATGTTGTTTTATTCTTACTTCAAACAGCTTATTTAATTATTTTATATACAGTTGCTGGTGGACTTAAGCGTCAGAATCCATTTCTGCTATTAAAAAATATGTTACCTGCTTATTTAACAGCTATTGGAACTCAATCATCAGCGGCTACAATCCCTGTGACACTTGAATGTGCAAAATCAAATCAAGTGGATGAGGAGATTTGCGAGTTTGTTATTCCATTAGCGGCAACGATTCATATTGCAGGAGATACAATGACGCTCGTGTTAACATCAATGGCCATTTTCTTTATGAATGGACAAACGCCAACCCTTACTCAATACTTACCATTTATTTTAATGTTAGGTGTCATTATGATTGCAGCACCTGGTGTTCCGGGTGGTGGCGTGATGTCGGCTTTAGGGTTATTAGAATCGATGTTAGGTTTTGGAACATTAGAAACTCCATTGATGATTGCCCTTCATGCGGCGCAAGATAGTTTTGGAACGGCAACAAATGTAACAGGTGATGGAGCAATGGCGATTTTCGTTGAACGTTTGATGAAGCGACAACCTAAAAAAGTAGTCAGTAGAGTTGTTGAGCCATCGGTTCAAATGATTCAAGATTAAAATAAAAACCAGTTATCTAGTTAACTGGTTTTTTTATGTTATTTTTTTATATATTTTTACTCTAAACGTCCATAATAATATGTAATTACTATTGAAGGGTGGCTAGGGTATGGATTTATCTAACTATGAATCATTACGAGCATGTTCAGTGGATGAAGTGCTTGATCAACTAAGACAGGCGAAATGTAAACTTGAATTATATGTTTCAGAGATTAATCCGGACCTCTTTGTAAGCTTACAGTTGCCGACCTCTTTTAAGGCGAATGTGGTTACTTCGCGTGAGGTGTTAAGTTTAGGAGACGATGAATTTTTAGCCTTATTTCATCGGGTATTATATGAATCTGTGCAAATTGAAATTGATTTAAAAGAAGAAAAATGGATTAAATATCTTAAAACTTGGTGTTTTTTCTTTATTATTGTATTTAGTCTTTTATTTGTTGGATTTAATGAAATAAAAGAAATGAAAGTTTTACTGTTTATGATCGTGATGGCGCTTTGCGGCTGTTTATATGTGTTACTGAAACATAAGACAAAATTGTTTGTTTCAGAGATTAAACGTCGGACTAATTTTAAAGTCATGGCCGATAGCTTTTTAGGTTTTTTACCAACGGTTTATATTATCGATGAAAAAATGTATATTGGTGCTAATCTATTAAAGCGTCCGTGCAATATGGAGTTATATGCTGTAGAATCGGAAGAAGAACAAGAACAATTAAAAGCGATCTATGACCAGTATGTCATGGCGAATCGCAAGGTAAAAGATGAGTTTATCATCGGATTATATTTTGAACGCATGCACTCAAATGAACTTTCGACGATGCGTTGGCAAGAGTAAAAAGCGAATAGAATGAAATCATTATCTATGATGAGAATGATTAGAAGCATTTTTTGAATGAGCTAGGTAGTGGTAACTAAAAAGTAACTGCCTTATTGTTCCAATAAGTGGGAGTTATCATAGAGCTATGATTAAACATGGCTATAATAATGGAATATAGATGAAAAAATAAGTTCAGATTTTCATATCTATTGAAAAAAATATCGAAATCATGTAAGGTAATAAGAGGATAAAACACTAGGTCACATTTTTCATCGCTTCATGTCAATTTTTAAAACATTAGAGGTTTTATGAGAAGATGGAAAGAGCTTAATCATTATCAAAAGGTAGTGATATGGTGAATAGAAAATGGGAGTGGGCAAAATAGAGCAATCAGAGAGGAAGGACTCATTTTGCCTGGGGACCTCCTTTTCTTGTTTTATTATGTTGAAACAGGGTGATTTTAAATGATTCGTCTAGAATGAATAGTGATTAACAGAATATGCCTAACTAACAAATAGTGTTGTTGCAATTGACTTAATTTTGTAGGTCTAATCAGTTTAGCTTCGTAAAAATTGAGTATGATTAGACTTTAACCTTAATAGGAGTTTAAAATCGAAACGAGTAAGATGATAAACGGATGAGCCTTTTTTGAGGGGATTCCCTATTGATGATTGTTAATTATGAATGCTTTGATGTTATCATCAGAAGGGATACGGTTAGTTATTTTTAATGTGATTCAATCTTTCAAGAACGAAACGTAAGTATAAAGTGTTTAAATTCATTAAGGAGAAAGCGACGAATGAATAGGGAGAACATATGGGATATTATTAGAGGAGTAGTGAAATGTTAAAGGAGTTATTCATTTTTAACATTTCCTAAAAAGTTACTGGAGGTTAAAGCCGCTCATGCAAAGTTCATTTTTTAAAGACTTTTTATATTTAACAGATCTTAAAACATTATTGTTTATCGCCATCTTATTTGCTCTTTTCTTTGTAATGAAGCAAATGGAGAAGAAAAAAGTTAAGTTTTCAACACGAATGCTTTCTGCGACAGGAATCGGATTAGTTTTAGGGCTTTCAATTCAAGTCGTTGGAGGATTCCCAGATGCTCCACTAGAGGTTCCATTTATTGCAGAAATTAATAAGTGGTACGGTTTATTTGCCAATGGATTTATGGATTTATTAAAGATGTTAGTTATTCCGCTAATCTTTGTTTCAATTATGCGTGTTATTATTAATATGAAACAAGGTGAAAATTTAGGGAAGTTAACAGCTCGTACACTTGGAACGTTAGTTGGGACAACAACGATTGCAGCGATCATTGGACTTGTTGTTGGAAGTTTATTTAAATTAGGAGTAGGTTCTGACTTAGTAGCTGGAGATGCTTCTATCCGTGAGGTAAGTTCATTAGTGGATACGCTGCGAGGATTAATTCCATCAAATCCAGTAGAAGCGATGGCAAGCGGAAATGTTGTAGCGGTTGTTATCTTTGCTGCTTTTTTAGGGTTAGCAACTAAGCGTCAAACAAAAAAATATTATGATATCGTTAAACCATTTATTGATTTAGTAGAGGCTTTCTATAAAATTATTTTAAGTGTGGCGATGACTATTATTAAATGGATGCCTTATGCGGTTATTGCGTTACTAGCAAATACAATTGCTGGTCGTGGAGTTGCTGCATTAGTTGAGGTTATTGATTTCATTATTGCCTTATACTTAGCAGTTGCTTTAATGTTTGGCGTACATTTAATTTTAATTGCTTTAAATGGATTAAACCCATTCCGTTATGTGAAAAATGTTTTAGATGCCTTAGTTTTAGCTTTCACTTCACGTTCTTCTCTTGGGACATTGCCGGTAAGCATTGAAAAATTAACGGATAATGTTGGACTGGATAGCGGGACAGCAACATTTGTTGGAAGTTTAGGATCAAATGCAGGGATGAATGGATGTGCAGGGATTTACCCAGCGTTAGTAGCTATTACAGTTGCTAATATGACAGGGACACCAATTGATATGACATTTATTGTGATGTTAGTGATTGTTATTTCTTTAGCTTCATTTGGAATTGCCGGATTACCTGGATCAGCAACGATGGCTATTTCAGTTGTTTTATCAGGGATGGGATTAGGTGAATATTTCCCATTAATTGCTGGAATCATTGCAATTGACCCAATTTTAGATATGGGACGTACGATGTTAAATGTTAATGGAACATTAACAACAGCTGTCTTAGTTGGAAAATCATTTAATCAAATCGATCAAGATGTTTTTTATGGTCGTAAACAAGTCGTAACAGAACAAGAATAATAAAAAAGACAGATCTTTATAAGGTCTGTCTTTTTTTGTATTAAGCTTTCATTTCAGTAATTCCCATATCCAGTAACTGTAATTTAATTGATCCAATTTTTGAATCTTTTGCAATTTCATATTGTTTTGGAGGAATAGATTCAATAGTTCCAACGATATCAATGATTTCATTTTCTTCTGAGATCCCTTGTAAAGTAACGACTTTATAAGTTGCTACGAGCTCTTTATTTTCTTTATTTTCAATTTTCGCATACTCTGTGTAGCTATTTGCTGAAACTTCATTCCATGCATGGAAGAATTCAGTTTCAAAATTTAATGCTTTTAAATGTTGACGAAATAAGTCAATTCGTTCAATTAAGTAAGCATCTTTTAGTTCATCTATTTCGATTGTCATTAACTCTTGTAAAAATGTATGATATTCTTCATTAGTTGCTAAACGTGTTGTATCATTTTCATCAACCGTTAATTGTTGTTGATAACAACCATATATGCTTGTATCTAATTGGATTCTCCATTCTGCTTGCATTCATCTAACTCCTAGTCTTTAATTTGTTGATTATATTTTACTATACTTTTAAATATAAACCTATACTTCATGAAAAAATATACCTCTTTGCTAAGAAATTAGTTCATCTCTGCTGACTTGAAGTCTAGAATGTTAAGAATAGGTAGTCATATGCTTGAGAATTGTCGAATTTTCAACTAATAAATGCCCGTGAAACGGTGTAGAAAAAGCGAAGCTAATTTCTTTCTTTTTTTGTTTGATAGATCAGTTTGCTGTAATAAAGGATTATGAACGTAATTGGGATGACAAAAAGAGCAAATATAGCATTTTGTGAGTAAAGATAAGCAATTAAAACAATTAAAGCTGTAGATAAATAGGCACGACGTATCATTTTATAATACTGAATAATATCTTCTGCCGTTGTATAAATATTAAATGGTTGATTCGTTCTTTTTTGCTCTAAAATGAGCAATTCTTTATTTATGGTTCCAGGAGAAGTTGCGAGGAGTCCCCAGCCTTTCACATAGGGGCGTAAACGAATTTCACTAAATGATAATTTACCCATATTAATATTATTTGAGAATGTTTGAATTCCAAGATCTTTTAAAAATTGTTTATATATAAGTCCAGATAAGTTTTTCATATCGGAAAACTTTTAAAGCCCTAGCAAAGGAGGATTAGATTATCTTTGATAATCGCTAGGTGACCCCTGGACGATAGTCTGTCTTAGTGTTAAAGCGGCTCCTCAACCAAGTCTGTTATAAAAATATGAAATACATATCTGTTTCTATATAGTCTAGAAGTTCAGCATATGATTTATCTGCAACAAATTGTACACGATAGCTATATTCATTTGGTTGACATGGTTCAAATTCATAGTAAAAAAGGTGAGTTTTAGTTAAGTGATATCCAGATTCAGCCATTTGGTTCAACCAATCCTCTTGCCCTTTAATAACATTTAGAAAACATTTATAAACTCTCTTTTTCATTACTTATCCTCCTTTATAATAGATGTTGCTGTTTGAATGAGAGATTGAAGTCGTTGTAATTCAACTTCACAAATCATTCGACCAGCGTCTGTAATAATAAACTCTTTTTTACGTTCACCCCCGTCATTATATGGTGTGATCCAACCTTTTTTTTGGAGATTTTTTAAAGCTCCATACAAAGTACCAGCCCCAAGGGTTAGTCGTCCATTCGTTGTATCTTCAATAAATTGCATAATACCATAGCCATGATTAGGCTGATAAAGGGATAATAAAATATAAAAGCTTGTTTCAGTTAGTGCTCCACCCTTAGCATGATCTCGCATAATATCCTCCTTTATTACGTTTACTGTAATAATAATGTGTCACTAAACGTAATATTACACAACAAAAAAATAAAAAGCATCGAATGATTATCACTTCGATGCCTTTTTAAGTTGTTCTATGAACTCAAAAAATAGATGTAGGCTCGGTAAATGATTCGTTTCTTCAATTCGTTTTTTTAAGCCTTCTATAAATTCAGGGGTATAAATAATGGAAGCAGGACGTGACTTACTATATCGATGACCCATATCTTGCATCATCTGTCGAAGATAACGTTCGTGATAAAGAGCGGAAGTTGAAACAAGGCGGCGGTTCATATCATTTTCCATTTGTTCGGGATCTTCTGTTGCTACATTATAATGCTTAACAAATGGTAGGAATTTTTGGCTAGGGTTAGTCGGGAAGAAGTTTTGATTTCCAAGCAGCCAAGTTTCTAGACATTTATTTTGAACAAAGATGACGAATGGACAAGTGAGAGGATGAGGGTAGTTGTTAATTTTTTGAGTCACGATGTCTGTTCGTTTTCGTAATCCTTCATTATCTCCATCTAAAAAAATTAATAAATAATCGATTTTATGAGAGTCATTAATCGTATCAATGGTTTGACCAAGCACATTTTTTCCAGGAGCTGTTGCATCTGTTCCGAGAATTCGAGGATAGCCGAGCCCACTAAAAATAACATATTGATTATTGGTCATTTCATTTATTGTTGGAACACGCGTTAGGGTTGGAAGTAGCGTTGGAATCCAATGATCGATAATTTTATGGCCAGATTTTCCATCTTCAACGAGAATATAGAGGTTCATGTCATAACCCCCCTTCATAGTCCAAACGATTCATAAGCTCAAAAAAGGCATCGTATTTTGTTTGACCGATTCCAAATTCTTCTGCTGATTGGACACAAATAGTGGATTTTTCTCTAGTGATGATCAGCCATTTTTCACTTGGAATGTTGTTAATAATGTATGGATGATGACTACTTAAAATCAGTTGAATATCATCATGGTTCATCATTTCTTCAAGTAATGGTCCCATACAGTTAAGACCAAGCCCATTTTCAAATTCATCAATTAGGATGATAGCACCCGGTTCACACAAGGTTAATTGTGTTAAATAATAAAGACTTTTTAACATCCCATCTGATAATGATTCAATACTGAGCCAGTCTCCAGTTTGTTCTTTAAAAAAGAGTTGCAAGGCTGTTTTTTCAGTACATTTGATTTTGACGTCTTCGATTGACTCAAAAATGAGTTGAAAGAGTGAAATAATTTCTTCTTGTTGTTTTGGAGTGGCAAGAATAAACTGTTTAATTAAGTCATGCATTTTTCTAATTTGATTAATAGGTTTGAGGAATTTGATAGTCGGGAGGTGATTGATTAACTCAATGGTATCATCTAATAGTTCATCATTACGCCATAGTCGGATAATTTCTGGATGATGATTTTTAATATAAACTAAATAATGATAATGATCAGATCCTAAATCAAATTGGAGTTCGTACTCTCCATCATCAAGCAGCGGGGATTGGCGGCCAGTCATTAATTCAAAAAGCGATGAGATATAAGCTAAAATTTGGCTCTTTCCAGATCCGGAAACTCCAACAAGTAACGTTAGTGGTTGAAAGGATGAAATATTAACGCATAAGCCCGTTGAACTACTGACACGTAAAGATTTAAGTTTCAAATGAATCGCCCCCATGATTTCAACATATCTACTATAAGATATGTTGAAATCATGAGAGGGTGCCTTTCATTAAATTCTTAATATTTTCTTAATATTTACTAATATAGTAATAATTACCACAATTAGTAAGGTTTGTTATGATATAATGGAGAAAAAAATTAGGAGGAATCAAAGAATGGGGAAAATAAAAAAAGTAAAAATTACCATGATTAGCATACTAGTCATTGTTATTGCTGTAGTTATCGGAGTTTTTGTTTCAAGAGGAAGCTCATCTAGTGACGGATTAACAGCATATGTTGACTCTGTCTCTATGATTACTGGATTAGGAAGTGGTAGTGGATTAATGAATCGATATAGTGGTGTAGTTGAGCCACAAGAGACGCTCCAAATTAATCGTAATCAAGAACGAAAAATAAAAGAGTTATATGTCAAAGTTGGCGATAAAGTTGAAGAAGGTACTGAATTATTTGCTTATGATACAGATGAAATAAGTTTAAATTTAAGCCAAGCTGAATTAGAGCTTGAACGTTTAAGTGCCTCAATTACAAGCTTAAAGGAGCAAGTGAAACTGTTGAATTCTCAAAAAGCTTCCGTATCAACAGAAGAAAAGTTAGAATACACGTCACAAATTTTAAATACGGAAAATGAGTTAAAACGAGCAGAGTATGACGTGAAAAGTAAACAAGTAGAAATTGACCAATTAAAATCATCGTTAGAAAACTCAGTCGTAAAAAGTACAGTAGCTGGAATTGTTAAATCGATTAGTGAAAATGGAATGGATATGTATGGACAAAGTGAAGCCTACATTACCTTATTATCGACAAAGGATTATCGTATTAAAGGAAAAGTTAGTGAACAAAATGTTTGGTTATTACAGACTGAACAGCCAGTCATTATTCGTTCACGTGTTGATGAAACACAAACGTGGAATGGAGTTATTATAAGTGTTGACTTAGAAAATACAGAGTCATCAAATAACAATACGTCTTATTATGGTGAGAGCGGTGAATCAGCAACGACATATCCATTTTATATTGAGTTAGAATCAGCAGCTGGTTTAATTTTAGGACAGCATGTTTATATTGAATTAGATAATGGTCAAGATGAAGTAAAAGATGGGGTTTGGCTATATGATTATTATTTAGTTCATGAAGATGACAAAGCATATGTTTGGGTAGCAACAGATAAAAACAAACTAGAAAAACGCGAAGTTCAACTTGGAGAGTTTGATGAGGAATGGATGCGTTATGAAATTGTAGATGGATTAACAATGGAAGATTATATTGCCTTTCCAGATGAACGATTAAGTGAAGGAATGTCTTGTGAACGTCTTGAAGGATCAGGTGGATATTTACCAATGGATGAGTCAGAATTTGAAGGTGAATTTGAAGGTAGTTTCGAAGGTGTCATTGATGAAGGAAGTTCAGAATTACAAGAAATAATAGGTGAACCATCAAATGATTCTCATAGTAATGAAAATGAAGAATCGTCTGAAGACGTCATCATTCAATAGGGGAGGGTGACAAATGATTTTACAATTAACCGATATTCATAAACATTATTTGCAAGATAAATTAGAAGTGCCAGTCTTAAAGAACATTGCATTTGAAGTTGAAGCGGGTGAGTATGTAGCCATTATGGGGCCATCAGGATCAGGGAAATCGACCTTGATGAACATTTTAGGATGTTTAGATTTACCCTCTTCAGGTCAATATTTTTTAAATGGTCAAGACGTTTCAAAATTAAGTGATAAAGAACTTTCAGATTTAAGATTAAAAGAAATTGGATTTGTTTTTCAAAGTTTTCAATTATTATCAAGACAAAGCGCGCTTGAAAATGTTGAACTACCGTTAACTTATGCCGGTGTTCCTAAAAAAGAACGACGTGAACGTGCTATCCAGGCACTTGAACGTGTTGGACTTGGAGATCGATTACACTTTAAGCCAACCCAATTATCAGGGGGACAAAAACAGCGTGTTGCTATTGCAAGAGCGATGGTAAATAACCCAACCATTTTACTAGCCGATGAACCAACAGGTGCATTAGATAGTAAATCAGGGGCACAAATCATGGAATTATTTAAAAAGTTAAATGAAGAAGGAGTTACGATTGTGATGATTACGCATGATCGTAACATTGCAGAGCAAGCTAAACGTCAAATTGCAATTTTAGACGGTGAAATTGTTCAACCATTTTTTAAAGGAGGTCATGAATAATGAAGAAAACACCTTTAATTATTGGAGGAACCGTTTTAACATTGGCACTGATTGGTGGAGGGTTTTTGGCTGTTAAAACCTTTGGAAGTAACAGTGAAATAGAGGTCATGCCAGTTTCTTATCTTTCTACTTCATGGTGGGGAGATTATAATGAGTCAAGCGGGTATGTATCCTCTGATATGACACAAGAAGTTATGTTACAAGATCGCAAGGTCGTTAAAGAAATATTAGTGGAAGAAGGTCAACAAGTATCGATTAATGATCCATTAATGGTTTATGATAGTACGTTAGTTGAGTTAGAGCTTGAAATGCAACGATTAACGATTGAGAATTTAGATGTACAAATTCAATCTGCTAAACGAGCTTTACAAAAATTACAGTCGACGAAACCAATCGCTAGTCTAACAGAAAAATCTTCAGATGTGATGCCAGTCTCGTCATTAGTAGTGAAAGAGTCAGAAAGCACATTGTCAGAATTAAATTATGCAACAGAGTTAATTCCACAAGAAGATGGGACCTATACCCTTGAAGTGCAATCATCTCAACTTTTAAATGTATCGTTTTTGTATCGATTAAAAGGATTAGATGAAGCAGGTCAAACACAAATTTCAAATCCAATTCAATTAACATTAACGATTATTCAAGAGGATGGTACAGATTCTATCGTTAAAGTTTTAGATGGTGCAAGCTTAGAAATTAAAGAAGGTTTTATCCAATCAACAGTTAATGAATACTTTCAAGAGGAAAATCAACCAGTCTGCCCACAACCTCAACCATGCCCAACACCAGAGCCGGATCCGGAACCAACACCAGAGCCACAGCCAGAGCCACAACCAGAACCTGAGATCGTAGTACCAGAAGAGGGATACACAAAAGAAGAGTTAAATCAATTGATTCAAGAGAAGAAGACAGAAATTACAAATTTAGAACTTGATTATAAAGAAGCATTGTTAAAAGAAGAGCAAATTAAAAAAGAACTTGAAAATTTAACGGTTCGTAGTAGTGTGAATGGAGTCGTTAAAAAAGTAGGAGATCCAACTGTTGAATCAGTAGATGGATCAGCGCTTATTGTTGTTAGTAGTGAAAGTGGCTTTTATTTAAAAGGAACGATTACTGAGCATCAACTTGGAAAAGTAGAAGTTGGACAGCTAGTTGATGTTATGTCTTGGGATACTGGAAATAGTTATACAGCAACCATTACTGAAATCTATCCTTATCCAGTTAAAGGAGAACAATATTCATATGGAAATCCAAATGTCTCTAATTACCCATTTGTCGCTTATATTGAAGAGGCTAATGATTTGAAAAATAATATGTATGTTTCTGTAACAGTGCAAGAGGCTGTTGAAAATCCAAATGCTATGTATGTCGATATGGCTTATATTGGAGATGAAAATGGTCGAAAATTTGTTTACAAAGCTGATGAAAACCTTCGCTTGAAAAAAGAGTACGTTCAAACTGGTAAAGTCCTTTGGGGTTCATACATTGAAGTCATTTCAGGGTTAACACAAGAAGACCAAATTGCTTTTCCATATACGAAAAATATTAAAGATGGTGTAAAAGCCAAAGAGCAGACAGATATGTGGGGGTACTAGTTATGATAGAAAATATTAGACTATCGTTAAAAGGAATCTGGTCCCATAAAATGCGTTCATTTTTAACGATGCTTGGGATCATTATTGGAATTGCGGCTATTATCGCTATTGTCTCGACGATTAAAGGAACAAACGAACAAATTAAACGAAATTTAATCGGTTCAGGAAATAATGTCGTAAATGTTAAATTAAGTCAGGATGGGTATGAAGTCGATGGAGGACAAATCCCATATGGAACACCGGTTATGAGTCGAGAAACGTTAGATGAAATTAAATCAATAGAAAATGTTGAGAATGCTTCTTTTTATCGTAGTCGTAGTTATGCTGATAATATTTATTATCAAAGTACCATGTTAGATGGAGCATCAGTTAAAGGAATTGATGAAAACTATTTTTCAACAATGGGATATATGATTAAGCGTGGACGTGCTTTTATTGAATCAGATTATACAGAATTTCGAAAAAATGTCATTTTAGATCAAACAGCAGCGTCAAGTTTATTTCAAGGAACAGATGCTATTGGAAAGACGATTGAAATCAAAGGAGAACCATTTATCGTCATTGGGATTGCAGAGTTAGCAAGTAGCTCACAACCTGTCATTCATTCTATTGAAGATTACTACATGTATCGTCAAGATCAAAGTGGGACAATCTTTATGCCAGATGCCGCTTGGCCTATTGTTTATAGTTATGATGAACCGCAACATGCAGTTGTTAAAGCAAGTCATACAGATATGATGGGAGAGGTTGGAAGACAAAGTGCGGATCTTTTAAATGCTTATTTAATGGATTCCAATCTACAATACAAAGCGACAGATGTTTTAGAGCAGGCTAAACAGTTACAAGAGTTGAGTGCAGCCACTAATCAGCAATTACTTTGGATTGCAAGTATTTCGTTACTTGTTGGTGGAATTGGAGTCATGAACATTATGCTTGTATCGGTCACTGAACGTACAAGTGAGATTGGATTGAAAAAAGCCATTGGAGCTCGAAAAACTGTTATTTTAGGACAGTTCTTAACTGAAGCAGCTGTATTAACAAGCCTAGGTGGATTTATTGGAGTTTTAGTTGGAGTCGGTTTAGCACAGGTTATCTCTCAAGTCTCACAAACACCAGTTGCTATTAGTGTCCCAGCTATTATTTTCTCTGTTATTTTCTCCATGATTATTGGAATTGTCTTTGGGTTACTACCATCTATTAAAGCAGCTAACTTAAATCCAATTGAAGCATTACGTTACGAATAGGCAACCATCAAAAGGAGGCATTGGTCTCCTTTTTTATCGTGTTTAATTACAAAAAGAAAACTCGTAGAATCCATTCTAAGCGTATTGAATGTGTGACTACGAGTTTTATAGTAGATAGTTTTAAATGTAATCTTATTTTTAGGCAATGTTTTAGAAACAGGTTGATATTTTCCACAGAATTTGCCTAACCAACCTTAGAGATGTAAAGTATAATAATGAATAGAACGTTTGTTTGAGAGGTTGAGTATATGTCAAAGGAACTTATTTTAAGACTTTTACCAAAATTGAATGAAGCAGAATTAAATGAAGTTATTGCAACCATTGAGTTGAGTAAATTTAAATCTGATTTAATTAAACTGCATAAAGAAGTTCAAGAGACCAGATATTCAAATGGCATTTTCAATGCCCGATTTGTCATGGAACACATGTTGTCAAAAATGGAACTCGCAATGGTGTTCAACGTTATCTTTTTCGTACATGTAATAAACCATTCAGCAATCAAACATCAACTCCTACCGCTTATTCAAAGAAAAAAGCTAAAGTTTGGATTGAATATATTGGATGTATGATGGCAGGTTACAGTATTCGGAAATGTGCAGAGATTTGTAATATTGACATCGCAACCTCATTTTTTTGGAGACATAAAATTATGAATGCTTTAGCTTCTTTTGTTAATATCGGAGAAGTTGATGGATTAGTTGAAGCAGACGAGACTTTTTTCAGATACAGTGAAAAAGGAAATAGAACTAAAGGTAGAACTTACGGGCAGGGCCCATCTGTATCTAAAAAGAAGAAAGCTAAAAAACGTCGTAAAAAACGAGGATTATCTAAACAACAAGTGGCTGTTGGAACAGCTTTAGATAGACATGGAAATTTGCTAATTGGATTAATTGGTCGAGGGCGATTGAAGTACGATGCGCTCAAACGTTTTTTTGAAGGTCATATTGCTCCGCATTCAACGCTATGTACAGATAGTGCGCATGGATATGCACGAATAGCTCAGGAACTTGACTTAGAACATATTCAAATTGAATCTGGGAAACGTAAGAAAGATATTTATCATATTCAACACGTCAATTCTTTACACAACAGTTTAAAAAGCTTTATGAGAAAGTTTAGAGGGGTTGCGACGAAACATTTACATCATTATCTTTATTGGTTCAAGTGGATTGAGATTTTTAAACACGAAAAAGAGATTGTAAAGATTCAAAAAGCTTACATTCATTCTCAGGTAACTTACTCTTCATGTTCAATAGAAGAAATTCTATCAAGGAAACCCTTATTCGTATAATGAATATTCTAAAATATTTTGATTTATGGAAATAAATGGTATAATATATGGTAGTGTTTAAAATAATCTGGGAGGGACTTTAATGAAATATATGACATTTAATCGGTCATGTTCTTATGCAGCGATAGCCAATTTGTTAGAGGAACATGATATTCATTATGAAGATTATGAAATTGCGAAAGCGTTAAGTATTCCGTATTTATTTCAATATCGTCCACAAGAAAATCGTTATGTAGCAGGGCCAATGATTCAAAGTTATCCGTGGTTTAATTATTTCTTAAATTCATTAGGATTTGATTTAGTTGAGGAGTGGTTTAATCCCGAAGGCGTTATGGCTAATTTAAATGAAGGTAATAAGCGTTATATGTTTTCGCTTAAAATTAATCCTAATAGCAACTTACGACATGCAGTTTTGTTTGAAGGAAAAGAAAATGAATCTTATCGATTTTTAAACCTAAAACGAGAAGAGTCTATTGAACCAGACTATTATGTTTTTAATGAAGAGGAGGTCATTGAAAAGTTAATTCCTAACGTCCTAATGGGGTATTTAGTTAAAATTGAAAAACCAATCCCTTTTGATTTATCGAATGATTTAAAATCTTCACTTCAAAACTTAGACAATTATCAAGAGGTATTAACCGAATTTTGTTCCAAAGAGCAAGATGTAGCAGCATTAATTGAAGCGAGAGATACTCTATTTGCACCATTGATGTTAGATGTTCTTTCGATGATGGAGATTATCGGGGAAATGGATTTAGTCAATGACATAAAACTGATTCGTACTAACTATATGAATTTAATGAAAGAAAATCGCCCACTTTTATTAACCGAGGAGTTACCTTGGGAAGATTTAAATAATATTATTTCAAGATATAGGAATATTCTTGAAGATTATCATCAGAAATATAATGAAAAAAGAGAAGTAATCTAAATTAGATTACTTCTCTTTTTTATAGAAATCAACCTTATCTTAAAACATTCCCTATTTTTAAAATTTATTTTAGACATAGAAATATATATTTCACATTCTAAGAAACAAGCTTAGTAGATTAGGTTTTTTGGTAGAAAGGCTAACTATAGTCGCGCTAAAAGTTTTTCAGCTATGAAAAACTTATCGCTACTTATATAGATCCAAGTTGCTCATGATTCATTTATGCTGAAAATAAAAAATCTCCATAAGGAGAATCTTTTATTCAGTTAAAGCTAATTCTTCTTCGTGAATTTTATCGATTGGTTCATCATGTTGAACACTATTTTCAATTTCACGATAATGATCCATTTTTACACGGAATAGCTCTCCGTTTGATGGCGGTGTATATGTAATCGCATTAGCTCCCGCTGCAATCGTTTCAAGAATTGACTCATCTGTTGGACCACCAGTTGCAATGATTGGGATTGTTGGGTATTTTTCACGAATTTTACGAACGATACTTGCTGTTTTTGCGCCTCCACTGACATTTAAAATATCTGCTCCAGCATCAATGCGTGATTGGACATCTGTATGTTCTGATACAACGGTTACAACAACAGGGATATCGATTGTTTCTTTAACGTATTCGATCGTTTCTCGTGGAGTAGGGGCATTTAAAACAACGGCAATAGCACCTTGAAACTCGGCGTGTAGCGCAATGTTTCCTGAACGTGTCCCATGTGTTAATCCACCGCCAACACCACAGATAACCGGAATATCAGAAACGGACATAATCGCTTGAGTAATCGTTGGTTGTGGGGTAAATGGATAAACCGCAATGACGGCATCCGCATTTGTATTTTTAATAATCGCAACGTCTGTTGTAAAAATAAATGATTTTAATCGTTTACCGAAGATTCGAATTCCACTTGCATTTCGGATAACATCTGGGACGCGAACGAAATTTTTACGCAAGTTACTCGTTACCTCAGGTACAAGCTTTTCTGGAACATTTACTTTATTCAAACTGTCACATCCTTTCTCAATGTCAATGGTTTTAATACATTCATTATATCGGAATTAGTTTGAAAAGTTAAGAAAAATCCCGTTGATATTTTATAATTCTCCTCATTTTTTTCCAGAGTTAACGCTTTTTCTGGAAAAAAATTAAGGCTTGAGAATAACTTTGTCGAAAGCCGAAAAAACTTCTGCTCGAAGGTGGTCAATTCATATGATTAGTAGTATACTTGAAAAAGGAAATAATCCTGTTATATTTCTTAAAAGCATGGAGAAACTATGACTAACAATCCTGTTGGTTCTTTTGTCATGTGTGAAATCAATTGGAGGTGACATCAAGTGGAAGATTCCATTCCCATACGGACAATTAAATTAATCATATTGATGTCATCTGATAGAATTGACGTCATGTGAGAGTATAAGAGGTGATTCCATGAGAAATGAAGTGAATTTTATTAATTCACTAACAAGTGGTGGGTTTGAGTGGGTTAATTTAATTAATCCAACACATCAAGAAGTAGAAGCGTTGTGTAAATCACATAATTTAGAGTATGAGACAGTTATTACTGCACTAGATGAAGAAGAACGTTCACGTGTTCAAATTGAGGATAATTTTACAATGATTATCGTTGATGTTCCAGTTTCATTTGAGTCAGATACATACTATTCAACTGTGCCGCTTGGAATTGTCAAAACTGATCATATGTTAGTCACATTATGTACACGAGAATTGAATGTTTTTAGTAAACGTTTAAAAGTTCCAACGACGAGCATTAATGCACACATTTATCAAATTTTATATACTATTTCCATTCAATACCTTGGTTACTTACGTGTCATTGAACGTAAAAGTAGCCAAGTTGAACGTGCCTTACGTCATTCGCCACAAAATGAAGATTTAATTGAGATGTTAGATTTACAAAAAAGTTTAGTGTATATGTCGTCTTCGCTTCGTTCAAATCAAATTGTTTTAGAGCGTTTAGTTAAACTTGAAAAGAAAGATACGCCAGAAGCAGAAATGTTAGAAGATGTAATTATTGAAAACAAACAGGCGATTGATATGTCAAAAATTTATGGAAACATTTTAAGTAGTAACTTAAATGTCTTTGAAACAATTATTTCGAATAACTTGAATATGGTAATGAAGTTTTTAACTGTTGTATCCGTGATTATAGCGGTGCCGACTGTTGTTTCAAGTTTCTGGGGAATGAATGTTCCTGTCCCATTTGAAGGGAATAAATATGGCTTTTTAATTGTTTCAATTATTTCAGTTATTATTACGATCTTAGCCGGTCTTTATATTAATCATAAAGAAAATCGACGTTATAAAAATAAATAGAAAGACCCGTCTGCTGTTTGCAGCGGGTTTTTCTTTCATAACATGAGGTGATCAGATGAACTTAAGTCAGCAGTTACAACGACAAAAATCATATTTAAAAAGTCTTGGACCGATTCCTGTGTCACAGCGAATTGTAGCTTTGAAAAGTCTTAAACAAACGATTAAGCAATATGAAATAGATTTAGAAGAAGCGCTTAAACAAGACTTAGGAAAGTCAGCGTTTGAAGCTTATACATCAGAGATTGGATTTATTTATTCATCGATTGATTATACGATTAAGCATTTAAAGAAATGGGCACGTCCTCATCGCGTTAAAAGTGATATGGCGCAACTTATAGGAACCTCGTATGTCTATCCCTCCGCTTACGGAGTTGTTTTAATTATTGGTCCTTTTAATTATCCTGTACAATTGTTATTAGAACCGTTGGTAGGTGCTATTGCAGGGGGAAATGGGGCTATTTTAAAACCGTCTGAATTAACACCAACTGTGGAGAAAGTATTAGTTTCATTAATTGAAACAGCCTTTAGCAAAGACTATGTCTCGATTGTGACTGGTGGAGTTGAGGTGAATCAACAGCTACTTGATCTACCCTTTGATTATATTTTCTTTACGGGAAGTGCTCGAGTTGGAAAAATTGTTATGCAAAAAGCAAGCCAACACTTAATTCCTGTGACATTAGAACTGGGGGGGAAATCTCCAGTGATTATTGATGAGACGAGTGATTTGAAATTGGCAGCGAAGCGTCTGGCTTGGGGGAAATTTATGAATAATGGACAGACGTGTGTAGCTCCCGATTATGCTTTAGTTCATCATCATATTTATGATGAGTTCTTGTCGATCCTGACTGAAGTTATTCAAACCTTTTATGGTGAGAATCCTTTGTTGAGTGAAGATTACGGTCGTATTGTTACAACACAACATACGAAACGATTAGCCAAACTTATTGATGAAAATAAAGATAAGTTAATCATTGGGGGGGAAGTAAGCTTGGAACAGTGCTACATTGCGCCTACAGTTTTTAAAGATGTACAAGCCGATGATACGTTAATGACAGAAGAAATATTTGGGCCATTATTGCCAACGATCAGGTATCAATCGATCGAAGAGATTGATAACTATTTATCACTTCATCCAAAGCCTCTTGCTTTTTATGTGTTTTCAAAAAATCAAACGTTTGCGAATCAATTAATTCATCGTTATGCTTTTGGAGGTGGATGTATTAATGATGTTGTGACGCATGTTGCATCAAATTATCTACCGTTTGGTGGAGTGGGGTCATCTGGGATAGGACGTTATCATGGGAAAGCAAGTTTTACAACATTTACTTATGAAAAAGCAATCGTTAAACGTTCAACTAACTTTCCGATTTCTTTAGTGTTTCCCCCATATAAAGATCGTTTGCGATGGGTAAAGAAAATTATGAAGTAAGAAGATGACGTTTAGCATAGAATTTAATAAAGGAGGAGAAAATGATGTCGTGTCTTGGGAATTTAATTTGGTTCATTTGTGGAGGATTCGTGAATTCCCTTATCTGGTGCTTTTTTGGAGTCCTATGGTGCATCACGATTATTGGGATTCCTGTAGGACTTCAATGTTTTAAATTAGCTAGGTTACAGTTTGCACCATTTGGAAAAGAGGTTATTACTGTCAATTCATCGACAGGTACTTTCCTGTTAAATGTCTTATGGCTTTTATTTGGTGGATTAGAATTAGCTTTAGCCAATCTTGTGAGTGCGTTCTTTTTAACGATTACAATTGTTGGAATTCCTTTTGCAATTCAAGCGTTAAAATTAGCGAAGGTTTCCCTCATGCCATTTGGAAAAGATATTGTTTAAACGTCTCGTCTTGAGGCGTTTTTAATTTAACATGGAAAGATGATTAAAAATTCCTTGTTTTTTCCATACTATTAGTGGTGATATTATGGAAAAAAGAGTAGTTTATATAGCCTATTTAATTATTACATTTGTAGTCTTTGACTTTTGCTATGGCTTTAGTGACTGGGTTGCTTCGTGGCAGATGTGGAATTGGTACCTCATTATTTTACTTATCACAATTACCAGTTTATTAATTATTAAGTATAAACAAAATCAGCGAAAATTAGCACTTGAACAATATGCAAAAGAAAATGATCGACGTCGAATACAGTTAAGTCAATTATTGTTATTTGAACAATTAAATCAATTAAATGAGGAATTGTTTAATGAGTTACTTCAACGCTTTTTTGAACTTGAAGGTTATGAACAAATTGAGAGTGTCACAGACCCCGGTAGTCATGGTTATGATTTAATCATGTGGAAAGAAGGGCAAAAAATAATTGTGAAATATTTTAAACGGGTTCCGATTATTGAAAATGTCTATACGGATACAGATGGCTTAGATTTAGCGTTAGGAGAGCTCGTTTCCATCAAAGAGATGCGCGAATTTTATGGTGCGATGAAAGATTATGATATACAAGCCGATATTGCGATTGCACTAACAACAAGTGATTTTGAAGAGGAGGCAACGTTATTTGGAACCCGAAATGGAATAATGCTAATGAATGGTTATGCGTTTTATCAAGCACTTGATCAACTAAAAGAAGACGAATCAAAAGTAGAGTGTGAACAAGAAGTGTTATTCTCTTAATCAATCGCTTTTGGAGCGTTTAGCATATGTTATATTAATTAGAATTAAAGGATGGTGGTTATATGTTTTGGAGCGGATTTATTGTAGGAAGTGCTGTTACGTTTGTTGGACTAACCATTTATAGCTGTTTAGTGGTGGCATCTCGTGCAGATGATCAAATGGAAAAAGAGCTGAAAAAGCTGGATAAATAGTTTTACTCACTCTCGGATAAACTAGTATTAAATATAATAATCCGAGGGTGTAATTATGAAAGTTCGATTTGGTTATGTCGCCATCGCGATGCGCTTAGAGAAAGTGACAAGTTCATCGCCAGTGACTTATAAGAAATATTCTTCAATAGACTCAGAACGTGAACGGTTAAGTTTACTGAAAAAAGTTACGCAATCTAATCTTAATGATTTAATTAAAATTTTAAACTATAACATTGAAAATGATATACATTTTTATCGATTAACATCTAAATTGATTCCACTCGCAACCCATCAAGAAGTGCGATGGGATTATTCAAAAGTTATTCAAAACGAGTGTCAGAAAGTAGCGCGATTAATTCAGGAGTTTAATATGAGGATTGATGCGCATCCTGATCAATTTAATGTGTTAAATAGTGTAAATGAGTCGGTGATCGAGTCCTCGATTAAAACGTTACAACATCAATTAGATTTATTTGACTTATTTCAAATCAAACATGGGAAATTAGTTCTTCATGTTGGTGGAAAAGCAGGCGGTAAAGAGGCGGCTTTAGAGCGCTTTGAGCAAACCTTTACTAAACTGCCATCTCGTATTCAGCAAGCTCTAATTTTAGAAAATGATGATAAAACGTATTCGGCAAACGATGTGTTAGGCTTATGTCAGCGACTTCATATTCCGATGGTTCTCGATATTCATCATCATCGTTGTTATCATGAAGGGGAATTTTTGGAAGCATTAGTTGAACCCATCTTTAACACATGGGAGGGTGATTTTTGGCCGCCCAAAATTCATGTTTCAAGCCCTAGAGAATTTGAAACCGATCGTCGTCATGCCGATTTTATTGAAGTTGAGGATATGCTACGTTTTCTTGATTTAATTAAACCGCTCAATCAAGATATTGATGTGATGATTGAAGCGAAACAAAAGGACTTAGCTTTACACCGCTTAGTTCATGATATTAGACAAGCGCGCCCAAATTGGCAGTGGCTAGATCACACAACTGTTGAAATTTAATCACACAAGTCTTAGACGTGTTTTCAATGAATAACAATAAAGCCTATATCCAGATGTAAAAGTTAAAAGAAGATATAGGCTTTTATTATGATTAAAACAAAATAAGTGATTTTCAGTTATCATGCCTTTAATTGTTAAAGCGAGGTTTTTAGTCTGAAAGAAGGAGATTCTTTTGCTTTCTCTTTTATCGTGAGCTGTTATTTTTGAATAAAGCGTGGCTTCACGTAAATTGTGCGTTATTAAATTCATCAAGCACTTAATTGTTTAATACAGTTTAATAGAGACAGCTAAACATAAAAGGGGAGAGAAAAAGATGAGAAACTTAGTCGATGATAATTTTAAAGGTGTTATTTCAATTGAAGAGCATGGTAAATGGGTGTTTAAGCAAGCCTATGGAGAAGCTGATTTAGCTAATCAACGATTGAATCGATTAGAAACGAAATTTCCAATGGCTTCAGGAAGTAAAATTTTTATTGCAGTAGCTATTTTACAATTAATTGAAGGAAAGTTTATTAAATTTGAAAGTACGATTGGCCAACTCTTACCGATGGATTGGCATCATATTGATAAAAGTATTACAGTTCGTCAATTATTAACGCATACGTCTGGCATTCCTGATTATTTTGATGAATCACTGAGTAGCGATTATGCTAAACTATGGGAAAATTATCCGAATTATCGTATTCGATCATCAGAAGATTTACTGCTGCTATTTTTACATAAACGAATGATTTTTCCAAAAGGACAGAAGTTTCAATATAGTAACTCAGGCTATGTTGTCTTAGGAATGATAATTGAAGCGATCACCAAACTACCATTTGAGCGCTATTTAGAGAAAATGATTTTTATTCCTTGTGAAATGGAAGATACGGGGTATTATGAACTCGATCGCTTGCCGATTCACTGTGCAACAGGTTATTGTTTAGATGAAGAATCGCAGACGTATTATAGTAACATTTATAGTATTGATGTCAAAGGTAGCGGAGCAGGCGGAGCTTATACTACAGCTAAAGACATGGAACGCTTTTGGAATGCGTTAATGAAAGGACGACTGCTCTCTGTTTCGATGGTTAATGAGATGTTATCTCCACAAGTAAAAGAAGAGTGGTATGGTTATGGTATCTGGCTTAAATCATTAGAGGACAGTTATTATTTACCTTTTTTGCAAGGTAGTGATCCAGGGATTAGTTTTATTAGTTCTTATGATCGAGAAAAATCGCGTACAATTACTATTATGAGTAACTTTGCACAAGATGTTTGGACGTTACATGGAAATTTTTACAAAGCGTTAAGTAAGTAGTTTTATATAAGGGAAAGAAGTTTGAGTTTATAGTAGAACTAATGTTTGAAGTCATGCGTTCTCCCTTTATTTTACGACAAAGTTTCGGTATAATAATAAAGTTAAGAATGTAGATAAAGGATGAAACGTATGTACTTAAAAAGAATTGAAACAATTGGTTTTAAATCTTTTGCCGATAAAACTGTCGTTGAGTTTGAACAAGGGGTAACTGCCGTTGTTGGACCGAATGGATCAGGGAAAAGTAATATCTCAGATGCGATTCGTTGGGTACTCGGTGAGCAGTCAGCTAAAAGTTTACGTGGAGGAAAGATGGAAGATATTATCTTTGCCGGAACATCAACTCGTAAACCACTAAACTTTGCTGAAGTTACGCTTGTGTTAGATAACAGTTGTCAAAGTTTACCGATTGATTATGAAGAAGTCAGCATTACACGCCGTGTTTATCGTACGGGTGATAGTGAATATTTAATTAATAAACAAAAAGTCCGCTTAAAAGATGTTGTCGATTTAATTATGGATACGGGGATTGGTCATGATTCATTATCGATTATCTCTCAGGATAAAGTTAAATCGATGGTTGAAGCACGTGTCGAAGATCGTCGTGTGATTATTGAAGAAGCAGCAGGTGTTTTGAAATATAAAATGCGTAAAAAAGAAGCAACTCGCAAGCTTGAATCGACAAGTAGTAATTTAAGTCGTGTTCAAGACATTATTTTTGAACTTGAAGATCAAGTAGAACCGCTTCGTAAACAGTCTGAACAGGCTGAAAAGTATATGGTATTAAAAAAGGAATGTAGCGAGTCTGAAATCAGTGTTTTAGCATACGATATTAAAAATTTAAATGATCAAATTGAGCGATCGAAAAAAGAGCGAAAAGAAGTGGAATTTGAACACTTAAGTATTAATGCCAAAATTGCTAATGATGAACGTCGTCGTGATTCATTAAAACAAAATCAACAAGCGCAAGAACGCCAGTTAGAACAATTGCAAGCGGATTTAGTTGAGACATCAGAGTGGATTCAAAAACTTCAAGGTCAACGCGATGTCTTAAAAGAACGTTATAAAAATGCCTCTTCAAATAAAGAGGAGTTAGCTGAACAACAAACACAACTTGAGCAACAGCTAGAGACATCACAAGTTGAGTTAAAAGCGGCTGAAGAGACGATGAAACAGACGAATCATTCACTTGAAACAAAACAAGTAGAACTTGAAACAGTTTCACAAGAATATCAGCATTTAGAAGAGAACTTAAAGGTTCAATTAGATACAACACGTGAAGCTTATTTTGAAGATGTGAATCGTTTAGCGAGTGTCAAAAATCAATACATTGCGATTAATCAGCAGATTAAGCGAACTGAGACCACGCTTGAGCGCATCAATGAGGATGAGGAAAAAGCATTACTTGATCGTGATACATTAATTCAAGAGCAAGAGATATTTAAAGCACAGTATGGAAAGTTTGAGACATCACTAAAAGAAAAACGAGATTTATATCAACAATTATATAAAGAACATCAACAACGCTTAAAGCAGGCGGAGATGGAAACGAATCGTCATCGTCATTTAACGCATCAGTTAGATAAGATGAATAACCGTTTGCAATGGCTTGAAGATGCTCAAAAAGATTTCTCTGGATTTAATGAAGGGGTCAAAAAGATTTTAAAAGCTCGTGAACAGGGGCAAGTCTCTGGGATTGAAGGGGCTGTTGCTGAGTTAGTTACGGTTCCAAAAGAGTTAGAATTAGCGATGGATGTAGTCTTAGGGCCAGTCATGCAACAAATCGTCACGACAAATGATGATTCTGCTAAAAAAGCCATTGATTTTTTAAAGAAACATCATGCGGGACGTGCCACGTTCTTACCATTAAACGTTATTAAATCACGCCTTTTACCAATGGATGTTTTAAATCGTATTCAAGGAAATCAAGATGTGGTAGGTGTAGCTTCACAATTAGTTGGATATGATCAGCGTTATCGACAAATTGTTGAAAATATTTTAGGAAATATTATTGTTACGAAAGACTTAAATGTAGCAAAAAATTTAGCGAAACAGTTAAACTATCGATACCGTATTGTGACGTTAGAAGGTGACGTGATTAATGCTGGAGGGGCGATGACCGGAGGAGCTGTGAAGCGTCAAGGTTCATCTTTACTTCGCCAAAAGAATGAAATTGAGGATTGTCAGCGTCAAATTCAACAATTAACTGAAGAACTTGAACAATCAAAACAACTTCAAGAAGAGTGGACACAGACCGTTAAGCAGTCTGAAAAAGAACTTCAAAAAGTCCAATTAGCTGGAGAACGTTTGAAAGAGAAAATGGCTGAGGTGAATCAGCAAAAACTTGCGTTCGAATATCGTGAAAAATCACAAGAAGAACGTGAGCAATTACTTCGCATAGAGCGTCGTGAACATGAGTCTGAGCTTAAACAATTAGTCGATCGAAATAATAAGTTAGCGGATGATCGCTTAGTTTTAGAAGAGCGTATTGAAATAGCTAAACAAACGATTGAAACATTAGAAAAACAACTTGAACAACAAGAAGAATTAAAGTCACAGTTGTTACAACAGATGACAGAATTAAAGGTTGAAGTAGCAAAGCTTGAAACAGCCCTACACAATGAGTGTGCGACCTATGAACGCTTAAAAGGGGAAACAGAACAAGCGAGAACTCGTTTAAAAGAGTTATTAGATAAGATTGCTGAAAGTGAGCAAGCCTTACTTGGAAATGATGATGAAGTCGTTCAACTTGAAGAAAGTTTAGCTCAGAAAAAAGAAGCACGTGAATCGATTGTTGAGCAAATTCAAAATCAACGTGTGACTTTAACAAAAGTCAGCCAAGAATTAGAAACGCTTGAGCGAGAAGTTCGTGAAAGTCATAAAGTTTCGCATAAAATGTCAGAGTCGTTAAATCAATTAGATGTTTCAATTGGAAAAGTTGATGTTGAGATGGATATCATGATTAAAAAGCTAGAAGAAGAATATCAGATGACGTTTGATCATGCGAATGAAAACTATCCATTAAAAGGATCGATTGATGAAATTAAATCACGTATTCGAAGCATTAAAGGACAAATTGCAGCTTTAGGTGAAATTAATGTCGGAGCGATTCAAGAGTATCAACGTGTTAAGGAACGTTATGATTTCTTAACAACTCAGCGTGATGATTTAATTGAGGCAAAAGCAACATTAGAAGAGACAATCAATGAGATGGATCAAGAAATGACCGTTAAATTTAAGGAAACATTTGATCAAGTTCGTGAGCAATATACGGAGATTTTCAAAAAGTTATTTGGCGGAGGAAGCGCTGATTTAGTGTTAACAGATCCACATGATTTGCTTCATACAGGGGTTGAAATTATTGCACAGCCACCAGGAACGAAGTTAAAAACATCAAACTTATTATCAGGTGGGCAAAAAGCATTAACTTCGATTGCCTTATTATTTGCGATTTTAAAAGTTCGTACTGTCCCATTTTGTGTGCTCGATGAGGTCGAGGCTGCACTCGATGAAGCTAATGTCGCTCGTTATGCAAATTACTTAAAAGCATTTAGTAATGAAACACAATTCATTGTGATTACGCACCGTAAAGGAACAATGGAAAAAGCCGATGTTTTATATGGTGTAACAATGCAAGAGCGTGGAGTGACGAAATTAGTTTCAGTCCGTATGGATAATGTTTCAGACTATATGGATGACGAAAAATAATAGTCAGATGACTAAAAATGTGATAGAGTAACAATAAGTAGTAGTTAATTATAATACAATATGATGATTGAGGTGGCATCTATGGGTTTATTTGATCGTTTAAAATCGATCGTGCTTGGAAAGAAAGAAGTGTCTGAGACAGAATTACGTGCTCAGCAACATTATAAAGAAGGTATGAAGAAAACACGTGGGAACTTATTAAAACAGTTACAGTCTGTGTTTTCTAGCTATACAGATGTAAATGAAGAATTATTTGAAGAATTAGAAGATATCTTCATTATGGCAGATATCGGTGTTTCAACGGTTGTTGAATTCATTGATCAATTAAAAGAAACAGTTCGTGAGCACAACGTAACAGATCCAAAAGAGTTACAACGTATCATGGTTGATAAGTTATTTGAGATTTATGTTAAAGGGGAAATTGTTAATTCAAACTTACGTATGAACAAAGAAGGATTAACGGTTATCTTATTTGTTGGAGTGAATGGAGTTGGTAAAACAACGTCAATTGCTAAAATTGCTCACCAATTAAAAGCTAAAGGAAAATCAGTGTTACTTGCAGCGGGAGATACGTTCCGTGCTGGTGCCATTGAACAGTTAGAAGTTTGGGGAGACCGCATTGGTGTGGATGTTGTTTCTTTAAAAGAAGGTTCAGACCCATCAGCCGTTATGTTTGATGCTATTAAAGAAGCGAAGGCTCGTAATGTGGATGTTTTATTATGCGATACAGCTGGACGCTTACAAAATAAAGTGAACTTAATGAAAGAACTTGAAAAGATTAAACGTGTGATTGAACGTGAAGTGCCAGGTGCACCTCATGATACGTTATTAGTTATTGATGCAACGACGGGTCAAAATGGAATGAGTCAAGCGAAAGCATTCTTAGAAGCAACGGATGTTTCTGGAATTGTTTTAACTAAATTAGATGGAACGGCTAAAGGTGGGATCGTGTTAGCGATCCGTAACGAAATTGGAATACCAATTAAGTATGTTGGTTTAGGTGAAAAAGCTGATGATTTAGTTCATTTTGATATTGAACAATATATTTATGGTCTGTTTGCAGACTTATTTGAAGGTGACGAGAACTAATCCATGTCACGTTAGCTTTTAAAATGAGTCAGCATGCATGATAGATTGGACTGGGGGCAAAACGATGCTAGAGAAAGTCAATCGAATGAATGAGCTATATGATACTTATCAAGAGTTATTAACGTCTAAGCAAAAGGTGTATTTCGAACTTTATTATCAAGATGACTTATCACTAAGTGAGATTGCAGAGCAGTTTGAGGTGAGCCGAAATGCGGTGTTTGATAATATTAAGCGCACGGGAAAGTTACTTGAAGATTATGAAGATAAGTTACAGTTATTAAATAAGCGTGAAGCACGCGAAAAAATTCTTGAT
The DNA here is from genome assembly GCA_030531025.1 of Turicibacter sp. The sequence goes on along the minus strand of JAUMTV010000012.1, from coordinate 7,525 downwards.
CAGATGATGTTGCATACATCAGATGAACAGTTAGTGAAATGGATGAATGAGTTACAGTCACTTGATTAAATAAGAATCAGTAAAATTTTTATTGATTCTATTGTGAAACTGTGTAAATGATGTTTTCATATTTTAATTTTGAATCTATTAATGTCGATGATTTATCTGTTTCTGTATAGAAACAAAAATATATTTCATATTTTCAGGATTAGTCATAGTTTCACAAACGCTTTGGAACTAAGGCATCCTATAGTCGCGTTAAAAGTTTTTCAAGTAGGAAAAACTTATCGCGACTTATATATATAGGAGGTTTATAAAAAATGGCATTTGAAACATTATCAGAACGCTTGCAGTCAGCACTAAAAAGCGTCACACGCAAAGGGAAGTTAACGGAAAAAGACGTTGACGTGATGATGCGTGAAGTCCGCTTAGCGTTACTTGAAGCTGACGTAAATATTAAAGTCGTACGTGAATTTATTAAAGAAGTAAAAGAGAAAGCCATTGGTGAGACTGTTTTAAAGAGTTTAACACCAGGGCAACAAGTTATTAAAATTGTTAATGAAGAATTAACGAAATTAATGGGTAAAAATGCGGCTGAATTAAACTTTGGACATACAAAGCCAGCCGTATTTATGATGGTCGGATTACAAGGGGCCGGTAAAACAACTCATACAGGTAAATTATCAACTTATTTACGTAAAAAAGAGAAAAAGAATCCGTTATTGGTCGCTTGTGACGTTTATCGTCCAGCAGCCGTTGATCAGTTAAAAACGATTGGGAAACAATTAAATATTCCAGTTTTTGAAAAAGGAACATCAATGAATCCAGTCGATATTGCTAAAGAAGCAATGGCATATGCACGTGAAAATGGTCACGACTTAGTGATTATCGATACGGCTGGACGTTTACATATCGATGAGCAATTAATGGATGAGTTAAAAGATATTAAAGCGTTAGTTAAACCACAAGAAATCTTATTAGTTGTTGATGCCATGACAGGACAAGATGCGGTAAATGTAGCACAGTCATTCCATGAGCAATTAGATTTAACAGGGGTTATTTTAACGAAATTAGATGGGGATACTCGTGGGGGTGCGGCATTATCAATCCGTAAAATCACAAATGTTCCAATCAAATTCATGGGGATGGGAGAAAAACTTGATACATTAGAAGTGTTCCACCCTGAACGTATGGCATCTCGTATTTTAGGAATGGGAGATGTGATGACGTTAATTGAGCGTGCTCAAGAAAACTTCGATGAAGAAGAGAGCATGAAGTTAGCAGACAAAATGATGAATGCAACGTATGACTTCAATGACTTCTTAAAACAAATGAAGCAAATGAAAAAACTAGGTGCGTTTGAAGATATCTTAAAAATGATTCCTGGAGTAGGAAATCAATTAAAAGATATCAATATTGATCCAAAGCAAATGGCTCGTGTAGAAGCCATCATTTACTCAATGACGGAACAAGAACGTAAAAACCCAGATTTAATTAATGCAAGCCGTAAAAACCGTATTGCTAAAGGGTGTGGATGTGATATTGCTGAAGTTAATCGTTTAATTAAGCAATTTACAGATATGCGTAAAATGATGAAGAAATTCTCGAATATGGACCCTCGCCAAATGGAACGTATGGCAGCTGCTATGCAACGTGGTGGAGGAAATCCAATGGCTGGCCTTGGTGGAATGATGGGGCAAGGTAAAAAAGGAAAAGGTAAAGGACGCGGAGGATTCCGTTTCTAATTCGAAAAGATCGCTAATTTGGCGATCTTTTTTCTTGATTCAAGGGTGGGAAATAGGGCGGTGTCCATTTGATTAAAAATAAATTGGAATGTCTGTACTATCTGTTTACCTTTAACCGACTATTCATTAAAAGAAGTTATTTTTAAAAAAAAATTTAATTTTAACTATTTCAAATTAGGAACCAAGTAGTAGGATACTAGGTTCTTTTTGTTTTAGCTTTTAAAGCGTAGTGTATAAAAAATTATTCACACTTGTTCTTTGGAATAACATTTAAATAGTGATTATAAATTTAATAAAAGATTAACAAAATAAGAATGATTTAATATAAAGTAAACAAAATTAACAATGGATTTATGGAAGTGATTATGGTAAAGACATTACAATATATGAGCGAAAGACAGGGTTGGTATCCTTATTTTTTAAGGGACTAGGAGTAATAAAGAAAGGTTTATAGAATAAGGTGAATTGAAATGAATGAGAAAAAAACAAAACAATTCAAAAAAACGTTAGTTGCATTAGGGTTATCGCTTACGGCTTTATATGGAGTTAAAGCTGCAGAAGTTGATAGCTGGACAGAAGCTCCAAAGGGTGAGGCCTGGGATAAATGGGTGATGGAGTGGGAAGAGGTTAAAAATGATTGGACCCAACTTTCATTAACACCCGGGAAAAATGAGACAGAATTAAATTTTGCTTGGTATGCCCCGGTTGATTTAAACGGGATACCAACAGTTAAGATTAGTCAATCATCAGATATGAAAGATGCCATTGAATTTACAGGTGAAGCAACATCAGCCGTGGAAGGATATTTATCGAATAAAGTAACAGTAACAGATTTAGAAGCTAATACAACGTATTATTATATCTATGGTCAAGATGGAGAGTGGAGTGAACCGACTGTTTATCAAACACAAAGCGATAATCAATTTAGCTTTATTGTTACGAGTGACCCACAAATTGGTTCATCAAGCAAAAGTGTTGCAGCGGGTGAAAACGAACCATTAGGGCAAGATAAGTCAACTAGAAATGATTCTTTTAATTGGAATCATACCATTAATCAAGCATTAAGTATTCGTAAAAATGCAAGTTTTATGATTAACGTCGGTGATCAAATTCAAACACGAGATAAGCAACAAGAGCAGCTTTTATATACAGAAAATGAAATTGAATATGCAGGATACCTTAGTCCATTAGCATTAAAATCACTTCCTGTTGCCACTGTCATTGGTAATCATGATTCACCAAGTGGTAATTATAGCTTTCACTTTAATAATCCAAATGCGACAGGATTAGGTCAAACCATGGCTGGAGGAGGCTATTATTATTCCTATGGAGATGCTTTATTTATTATCATTAACTCAAATAGTGATAAGTTTGATGAGCATGCCGAGTTAGTAGAAGAGGCAGTGGCGAGTCATCCAGATGCAAAGTGGCGCTTTATAGCGCTTCATCATGATATTTATGGATCAGGTGAACATTCAAATACACCCTCTATGGCAACGATGCGTTATGAGTTAGTTCCGATTTTTGAAGAGTATCAGATTGATGTTGTCTTTACGGGTCATGATCATACTTATACACGCTCAAAGGTTTTAACGACTGCAACTAAAGATGACTTTCATTTTTTAACAGATGAGGAGTTTGAACAGTATTTTGACAGGGAGAAAGCGGTTGATGAACGTTATGAGACTTATTTAGATTCAGTTGAAGATGAAGAAGCAATTGCTGATACTCAAGTTAAAAATGGAGTGGTTAGTGATCCAAATGGGATTATTTATTATACTTTAAACTCGGCATCTGGAAGCAAATACTATAAACAAGTGGAAAAACAACAAGCTTATATTGAGAGCCGATGGCAAGAAAATGTTCCTACATTTATGGTAGTTGATGTCACAGAGAGTTCAGTCACTTTAAAGACTTATCGTACTGATACAATGGAATTGATTGATGAGTCTGTGACCATCGAAAAATCTAATCAAACGGCAGTTGATAACCAACAAGACTTAAGTGTGACAGATCCGGTAATAAACCATCAGAGTTTAAAAGTTGGTGTAGGCCTTGTAGGAATCCTTCTTGTCGGTGGTATTATTATTTATGTAAAAAAACGATAAAATAAATAACTATATAAGTCCAGATAAATTTTCTTCATAGAAAATTTTTAAGCCCTAGTAGCAGAGGAGTAGATTTCTTTCAGAAATCGCTAGGTGACCATACCCTAGCAATGGAGTAAACATGCTTCGCATGCTAGGTGACCCCTGGACGATAGGATGTTTTTATAAATAAAGGATATCAGTATTTTTTGTTTGCTATCTTAGATGTAGAATACTTATCTGTTTATATATAGGTTAATATTTAAAACGTTTGTATCCTACATTGTAGTTGATAGTTGAAATTGGCTAGTTAAAAGATCAGATAACTGACTTTTTAACTAGCTAATTTTCTTTTAAATGATTATCAACTCATGAAATAGGTCACGGATGCTAGTAAAAGATCTAATAGTGATGTGAAAAACTATTAGATAAAATAAAAATAAGCCGCCTAGGGGAAGGCGGCTTATTATTCATACTTTGACCATATGTGAAAGGGAGAGGAGAAGTATGATAGAAGAATAGGGGGGATTATTTTTACAGTAACCTCTCGGCTACAATTATAATATTGACATTACCTTTATTTTTTATACAATTAAAGTAGAAAAATATTAGGAAGTGATAAAATGCGAGTTGTTGCCGGAACATTAAAAGGACGTAGCATCAAGGCAGTTAAAGGAACAAATACGCGACCAACGACAGATAAGGTTAAAGAAAATATCTTTAATATTATTGGCCCATATTTTGATGGTGGCTTAGCGCTAGACTTATTTGGTGGAAGTGGAAATTTAGGAATTGAATCATTAAGTCGAGGAATTGATCGTGTTATTTTTGTTGATCGAGAAACGATTGCAATTAACACCATTAAAGAAAATGTAAAAGACTTACGAATTGAAGATCGTGTAGAGATTTATCGTAATGATTATTTTCGAGCGTTAAAGGCTTTAGTGAAACGAAAGATTCAATTTGATCTTATTTTATTAGATCCACCGTATAAAGGTCAAAAAATTAATGAGATTATTGAATTTATTCATGAACATGAATTATTAGCTGTAAATGGAGTTATTATGGCAGAGTGCTTAAAAGAAGATGAGCTACATTCAGCTGTTGGAGACATTCAACAAATAAAGCGTGAGATTTATGGAATTACAGCTATCACTATTTACAATCGAGTAGACGAGGGCTAATCCAAAGTTTAGAAGTCGTTATGGAGGACTTAAGAGATGAAAAAAGTGGGAATTTATTCTGGAACATTTGATCCTGTCACAAATGGTCATTTAGATATTATCGAACGTGGCTATGATTTATTTGATTATCTTTATATTACTGTGGCTCAAAATATTAATAAAAAAACGTTATTTAGCGTGGAAGAGCGTGTGGATATGTTAAAACGTGCGACAGCTCATCTACCTAATGTTGAAGTTGTTGTGTGCTTTGATCAACTCGTTGTTGATTTTGCGAAAGAAGTAGGCGCTAAAACGATTTTACGTGGACTTCGTGCAGTGACTGACTTTGAGTATGAGTTTCAAATTGCAACAACCAATAAACGTTTAGCCCCAGAAATTGAAACAATTTTTTTAATGACAAAAGCAGAAAACATGTTTTTATCTTCATCAACGACGAAGGAAGTAGCTCGATTTGGAGGAGATGTTTCAAGTTTTGTTCCAGACTTTGTAAAAGAAGCATTAGAAGAAAAATATCGTAAATAAAAGAGGCTTAGATAGCCTCTTTCTTAATAGGAAGTGGATTGATTTAAAACTCTTCTTTTAATACTATGATACGCTTTAAGAATAAAATAAAGACTCAATAATCCTAGCATAAATGGAATGAGCAACGACTTAGTAGTCAGTTGTGTTGACTCAATAGGTGAGAAGACATTTATTTCATCTTTTAAAACCCTCTGCCAAGTGAAGAATAAAATCGTTGCACTCGTACATCCGTGAAGAAGACGCATCATTAAATATTTGAGATATGAAATGTTTAAGTTCTTAGCAAACATAAAGCTTTGAGTATGAACAGATAGCCCCGTAAAACTTAAAATAAAGGCTGTCAATACGAGTTTTGTTTGGATTGGTGCCTCTGTTTGAGAGACTTTCGTTACTCCTTGGGTAAACTCTAAAATTCCAGCAATGAGTGGCTCAGTTGAATCAAGCCCAAATCCATGAATAAGTGGTAAAAGTAGTGTGTCTAATAGTTGAGTAAAGTGAATAATCTTAAGTGCTTCTGAGATGATGTAAAAAAAGACAATAATTCCACCCACACGAATTAAAGTTTGAATACTACTTTCAATGCAATCAATTAGAATCGTTGAAAATGATTGCGTTGGAAACTCAATAGAGACATGGCGAATACTTTCTTTTGAACGAAGAAGTGGATAGCAATAAATAAAGACCGCTAGCGACCCTAATAGATGGACCATTAATAATAGGTAGCCAATACGTGTGGATTGATATAAGACAACCCCTACGGTACCAATAATAAAAAGCGGACTAGAGAAGTTGCAAAAATACATTAATCCTTCCATTTCTTTTAGACTGATTAAATGTTGGTCATAATAATCTCTTGCCATTTTAGACCCGGATGGATTTCCACTAATCAAGCTTAAAAACATGACGAAAAATGTGATGGGTGACAAGTGAAGCAGGTACTTAAATAATGGCGCAAGCAATTTACCAATTAACTGAGGCACTTGATAATAAATCATGAGACGTGTCAGTACAAAGAATGGGAAAAGAGAGGGAATTACCTTTTCTACCCATGTGATAAACCCAGTTTTTGTAGCCGTAATAATTGGCGCTGGTTGTAGTAATAAGATTACAAGAAATAAAAGAAGAACAACAGATTTCATGATATTTTTCATAGCTAATCACCTATAATGAATGTATTGTTAAATACAAATAAGTATGTCTATTTTTCATTGACACATAGTGACAAACATCAAGAGGTTAAAGTATGAATTATTACAAGGGAGACATGGATGAAAAGTTTTGGAAAAAGAAGTGATCATTTAGAATACAAAAAACGGACGGGTTCGTACGGAATTATATAGAAACAGAAATGTATTTCATCATTCTACATCAGTCTTAGTTAATCGATTGCTTTAATACTAAGACAGACTATAGTCCAGCTAAAAGTTTTCCGATATGAAAAACTTATCTGGACTTATATATAAAAAACACTGAAAATCAATTTTTAGTTGTTGAAGATGAAGAAGGTAATTTGTACTTAATTGGTGGTGGAATTAAAGAGGGGGAGACAGCACTTGAAGCACTTTTGCGTGAATCATTGGAAGAAACAGGGCACAAGATAAATGTCAGGTGTTTTTTAGGAAAGGCAGGGAACCACTGGGTTTCATCAAAGTATCCTAACTGGTCGCAACATAATATTGGATTTTTTTATTTATGTCAGTTAGAGGAAAGGGTTTTTGAACCGATTGAAAAAGAACCTTTATTATGGGTTTCACTCTCAGATTTAGAAAAAAAAATTATTTTATGAACACCATCTATATAGAAACAGAAAAGTATTTTACAATTTTATAACAGGCCTGGGTGTAAAGCCGCTTTAATACTAAGACAGACTATAGTCCAGCTAAAAGTTTTCCGATATGAAAAACTTATCTGGACTTATATATACATGGTTAGAAAATCTTTAGACTATTGCGATTAAAGATTGTTAATGTAATCAATCCATTTTATA
>JAUMTV010000011.1 GCA_030531025.1 Turicibacter sp. | reverse complement strand
TTGGCCTTGAACTTAAAAAGGACTAGAAACTGAGTATGATTCTGAAAATGTAGATTATTTCTCTGTTTTTATATAGTTCGCCCAATTTCTACATAATTAGTTCGTAGTGGTAAATACTAATGAAGGTAAATTACGAATTTTTAGAGGTGATTGGGATGAAGTTGAAGCAGCTCTTTTTATTTGGATTATCTTTCATATGTTTTATCGTGACGGTTGCTTTTGGAACCCAAACAGTAAATGCAGAAGAAGCGAAGTCAGAATCGATTTATAAATATATTCAAGCCACGCGTGATATTCCATATCTTCCAGCAAACTATCGTTATATTGATTGGCGGGATAAAGCGACAAAGTTTAATGAAATGTTATTTAATATGAATGATTATAATTTAATGTTTCATGAGGCAGTCTCTGAGAATACTGGACGTGAAACGGTCGGAGTGGTTACTTATACAGATGAAGAACGGGATAGTCAGACTACCCAAGCATTAACTTTAATTGGTGCTTTATTATCTGCTGAAAAGTTAAATAAAGAGAGTATTGGGGAAGAAAAGTTGCAAGAACTCGTTCAATTTGTTGAGGCGTATTATAATATTAAAAATGGTGAAGGGACATTTTTAAATTATCAAGATGTAGATAGTACAGAACTGAGTTTTTGGCAACAAATCTATCCAGCTTTAATGTATTTTATGTTAATGGATCGTTATGAAGCAACCGTAGATTCAGATGCGATGCTTCGTAACATTGCTGATACTTGGTACGAGGTTGTTATGGACTTAGGTGGTAGTGATGGAATTGTTGATTTTGGATATACAGGTTACGATTTTAAAAATAAGAAACCATTTGATAACGGTGAATGGGTCGAGCCTGATGCAGCCGCAGGTGTAGCATTACTAGAGTATTATGCTTTTCAAAAGTTTAATGATAGAAAGTACATGAAAGCAGCGGCTTTATGTATGAACTATTTAGATGAGTTTCAACGTAATCCAGGCTATGAATTGTTATACTTATATCTTCCCTACTTATCAGCACGACTAAATGCAGTTGAAGATTATAACTTTAATACAGCAAAATATATGGAATTCTTTTTTACCCAAAGTGATTATCGACATGAATATGGAATCTTAAAAGAAGAATATGGGACAGGTTTAATCGGAGAACGCACACAGTATGGAGGAGCACCTTATTCCTTCCAAAGTATAGTTGGGGCAACTGCCTTAGTTCCAATGTTAAAATATGATCAACGTTATGCCGTTGAAGTCGGACGTTACTTATTAAATGTTACACAAAATATAAATCTCTTTTATGATGTGAATGATCCAACTTATGTAGATTTAATCCCAACTGAAAAAGTTGAGAAAGATCGTGAAACAAGTGATCAAAAATTATCAGTATTAAGTGGAGCCTATTTAGGATTATTAGGTGCTATGATCGAACCAACTAATATTGATGGCATTTTGAAAGTAGATTTAAATACAAATGAATATTATGTTGATGAAGACAAGCAATATCCAACCTTTTTAATGTTTAATCCATATGAAGAAGAGCAGACGGTAAAGTATAACATTCAAAGTGAGGGTAAAGTTGATTTATATGATATGGTGAGTCACAGCTTTATTGCAGAAGGTGTTACGAGTGAAACAGATGTTAAAATTAAGTCTACTAATGCGGTTATTGTCCTAGAGATTCCAATAGATGAAGGCGATAATCAATATAAAATTGACCGAAAAGTAGAACATAGTGTCACAGCTAATGTAGAGGTTTCTGTAAATATTGTTGGAATTTCAGAGTATGAACCGATTGTAGATGATTATCCAATTGATTTAGAGATTAAATCAACAGACGATACAGCAGTTTCTGATATTACAATTTATGTTGATGGAAAACCTGTATTTAAAAACGTCACTTATACGAAACCTTACACTGTTCAAGTCGATAAATTAACAAATGGCTATCATATTTTAGAGGCTGAAATAACAACGAATACAGGAGCAAAAGATCATTCATATGCTCGAATCTTTATTCAAAAGGATGAAAATCCATACCTTATTAATGATCATGCTCATGATATTGCTAATTGGAGCTCTTACCAAAATGGATATGCAAATCTAGTTGAGGAGAATAAAGAGATTCGAATTGGAGGAACTACTGGTAGTGGTGTAATTAGTCAGCCATTTGAGATTGATTTTAGTCAAGTACCTATGCTAGACCTACAAGTTGGAAGCTTTACAGGTCCATGGTCATTAATCGTTAAAGATGTGACGAATAATCAAGATTTTTATTTATTACAAAATAGTACAGAATCAGGTCATATTATCATACCGATTAACTATAATTTAAATAAATTAAATCCAGGAATTTTCCATCTATTAGGAAAGCATGAGATACAACTTGCTATTGTTGCTGATGAAGCAGATAAAGAAGTCACTTTACAAAATGTTCGTATTTTTAATCAAGGTTTACAACCGTTAGAAGAACGCGAATGGAAACGATCATTTACAACACAAAAAATCACTCATTGGCAATCTCGTTTAAATGCATTAGCTAAAATTAACTACTATCATGGAACAGCCAATGTTCTTAATTTAAATCCTAATGGAAATGGCGGAATGCAAACAGGATATTTTGAAGTAGATTTAAATAAAAACCCTCAGTTTAAAATTAATGTTCAAGCGGTTGATGAACTTTGGTCATTACTTGTTTACGTTGAAGGAAGTGACCGAGGTTATTATTTACAATATCCAACTGATAAAACTGGAACGTTTAGTTATGATATCGATAAAGTTTTAGAAAAGGCGATACCTAAAGAAAAATTAGGGGATAAGTTAAATCTTCAGTTTTGGGTTGTTTCAAATGGTGAGTACGCTTCAGAAGTTAAACTAGATTATTTACGATTAGAATATTCTAAAAACTGGCTTGAAATCATCGCCATTGGAGGAATTGCTTTATTAAGTGTTATAGCCATCTGTGTCAATTTAAATAAAGATCAATAACAAAAATACCGGTAGAATAACTACCGGTATTTTTGTTAATTTGGATAAATTTTGTAGAGCTTTGGCGCTTAAACCCTGTTAGTTATAAAATTATGGTAAAATAATAGAGGGGGTGGAGCCTTAATGATTATTAAAACGGAGATTATTGATTCATTTTTAGAGCATGGAAATTTAAACATGGTCAAGGATCACTGGATTTATCATTCAATTATTCCAGGTCAATATACATTTGAAGAACCATCATATTTTAATAAAGAGCTCGTAGTTCATTTATATGAAACGATTCAAAATAGATTATATAACTTTAAACCATTAAACGAAGTATTATGGCACAGAATATTTGGAGACATGAGAATTCCAGATACTACAGCTATTTATTTAATTGCAGGTTCAACTAAACCTTATGATGGATTTGTAAGAGAAGATCAATCAGGAATGCGTTGCATCATTTTAGACTTAGTTCGCTTATGTACGTATGCGGATCGTTTAGAAGAATTAGACTATATTGCGACTGACTTTTTAACACATGAACTTGCCCATGTATTAATTAGTCAAAAGTATCCATATTATAAGCATTCACCGAGGGTTGACGTCTTAAAGCAACTTGTTTTTGATGAAGGAATCGCACACTTTTTATCTTATAAAGAAGATGTGCTAGCATTAGATTGGCATACAGAGCAAATGAATAATCGACGCGAATCTGTTTATCAAAAGTTGCGATATTACTTAATACAAGAAAACTCGTTAACAAAAGAAGCATTCTTAAAAGCAAATACAGGCCCATTTTGGGATAAATATGCCTCTATTTCAGGTATGTTTGCCGTAATTTCTTATTGTGAGCAAGGTGGTAAGCTTGAAGAGCTACTAGATAAAGGACCTAATGCTTTAATAGAAATCATAGAAAAAGGTATCTGATAATAAATTCCAACAGTTTCAGTTTTGAGGTTGAAAAAGTAGATTTACATTACTTTTTACCATCAAAAATGCAGTTATTTTTACAATAGATAAAAGTAGGTAAAGCCAATGGTTTTAGCCTACTTTTTATTAGTTGTTAGATTAAAATGACATTAGTTTTTACAGCACTAAAATTATCGGTTATAATTTTATGATAACAATTTTAATCATTGCAAAACTAAGTGCAAAAATGATTGTTATTTTTGAGAAAATCTTAAAAAATTATTGATATGACAGCAAAAAATGCGACTGTAAAATAGTCGCATTTTTAAATGTAATTATTTATGTAATTTTAAAAATTCCACCCTAAAACTGAAAGACATCTAATAAATTCAGACATCTTTTTTATGTGTATAAAAATAAATTCCTTTAGTAGTAGGAACCATTTTAAGTTTTAATTAAACGATAAAATAATCGAAAAAATTAAAACTATTTAATCTTTAATTACGAATATATTAGTGAGAATACAAATTTATTGTTCTAGATTGTCTAAATTGGGGGTGAACTACAATTAATGAAAAGAGATTAATTAGGCTTATTAAGGATAGAGGAAATAAGGATGCCGCTGGAGAGTTAGTAAAGTTATACTACAAGGATATTTTTATTTATGTTTTAAAACAAACATCAGATGAAGAATTATCTAAGGATTTAACACAGGATATATTTATATCAATGCTAAAGTCGATTGATAGATTTGATGAAACTAAGGCTTCTTTTAAAACTTGGCTATATAAGATAGCCAGTAATAAGATTATTGATAGTTATCGTTCAACGTATTATAAGTATGTCACAGTGGTCGAAGAAGTTGAAGAACTTGCTATTGGTTATGAGAATTCTTTAGAGCGATCAGTTCAATTAAAAGAAGATATAAATCAAATTCTAGAAATAGTTAATAGGTTCAACGCTCATACACAACAGATATTTAGGTTAAAGGTATTTGGTGAGATGACTTTTGCTGAAATAAGTTCTTTATTAGATATATCAGAATCTACAGCTAAAACTAGATATTATTCTGCTATTAAAAAGATAAAAAAGATATTGGAGGTGGAGAAGAATGGATAATAAAGATAACGATTTTATGGAATTTCTAGAGGTTGATTTGGATTTATCAGAAATAGAGGTGCCGGAAATAAATTTAAATAATTTAGAGAATATTGTTAGCAAAGGGGTGATTACTAAAACGCCATTTATAAGGTATTTAAGAATGTGTGTTAAAGAGCTAGGAGTAAAAAATATCTTTCATGATAAAAAGGAGTTACTTGTTATTGCTTTAGTTGGATTCAGTCTATTATCAATTTCAATGGTTAACTTAAGCAGTTCTAGTCTAGATCAATTATATAAATTTACTTTTATAGGATCTCCAATCATTTATTTGAGCGCTATTTTATTTTCTTTTTATAACTCGAAAGAAAAGGGGGCATTTGATATAGAGATGACCTGTAAGTATAACTTATATCAATTAGCTGCATTAAGGATGCTTACATTTAGTGTTTTTTGTATTCTTATTAATTCATGCTCCATCCTCATTGTCAAGAGTTTCAATCATAACCTGGATGTCATGAGAGCTATTATTATATCTATTACAGGGTTATTTTTGTTTTCTACTATATTTTTATATTCACTTTTAAGATTAAAAAGGGGGATTGTTAAATATTTGGTTATTGCCAGTTGGATATTAATCAATATCTATTTAAGCAGTATTAATACGAAGGGGTACAAAGAGTTTTTAATAAAAGCACCATTATATATTCATTTAATAATTTCAGTTATTTGTATGATTTTATATATTAAAAACTTGAGTAAGATAGTAAATTATAGACGGAAAGAAGGAGAGCTTTAAATGTTAGTTGTTAATAATGTGAGTAAAAATTATGGGAAGTTTACAGCGCTAAAAAATATTAATTTAGAATTTACAAATGGGGTATATGCTTTATTAGCACCAAATGGTGCCGGAAAAACAACTTTGATTAAAATGTTAACGACGTTGATTTTTCCAAGCAAAGGAGAAATTCTTTATGATGGAACGGATATCGTTACTTTAGATCAAGAATACCGAGCGATTTTAGGATATTTACCACAAGAGTTTGGTTATTATAAGAGTTACACACCAACTAAATTTTTATTATATTTAGCAGCATTAAAAGGAATAGATAAGCAGGTAGCTAAGGATAAAGTTCAGGAAGTATTAAAAGTTGTAGCCTTAGAAGATTTTGCAAATAAGAAGATGAGAAGCTTTTCAGGTGGAATGATTCAAAGAGTAGGTATTGCTCAAGCTTTATTAAATGATCCTAAAATTCTTATTCTTGATGAGCCTACTGCTGGATTAGATCCAAAAGAAAGGGTTAGATTTAGAAATCTATTAAGTGATTTATCTAGAAATCGGATTGTTATTATTTCAACCCATATTGTATCTGATATTGAGTTCATTGCCAATGAAGTTATTATGATAAAAAACCATCGAGTTCTTTATAAAGATTCTATCGAAAATATTTGTAAAACGATTGATGGTAAGGTTTATGAAACAACAATGACATTTGAAGAAAGCAAAGAGTTTAGAAAAAAATATATACTTCTTTCTGAAAAACAAGATAATGGAAAAATGAAAGCAAGGTTTATAAGCGAAAGTAATAGTAAGGATGAGTGGAGTGAGGTATCTCCCAATATCGAAGATGTATTTTTATATCAATATCGGGATGATGAGATAGGAGTATAGATGACTATGGATATTTTATTATATGAAATAAAAAAAGTGATTAAATCTCCTATACTGATCGCGTTATCAGTAGTATTCATTATTTTTAATGGGATTGTTATTTATGATAATAGTTATATAAGAGAAGACTTAAAGTTAGCTAATGAATTGATTAAAAAGACTGGCTATGAAATTAATGATGAGATGTTCGGTAAAATGGACTTAGAATATAGTCAGTTAATGCAGGAATTAAATATAGTTACAAAAGAAATGTTTAACAAACAGTTTCAGTCGCTTTCAGAATTTTTAGATAGTGAAGAGTATAAAAAGATAAACTACAGAGAAGTTGACTTTTCAGACAGTGAAATAGACGTCATTAATGAATTATTAATTGTTGATATGTATAAAAATTTATCCTTAAATTTAATTCATGATTATGAAGAGATTAATATTATGGAAATGGCTGAGGAAATAGTCAAAATACATGGTCTTAGTGGTGAAGCTGCTAATTTGGTAAGAAAAAATTATGAGAGCTTAGCTTTGAGATTCGAACAATTGAAGGATAATGGTGAATATAAAAATATATTTTTTCCAGGTATAGTGTATCAAATGCATCGTTTGTTATTTGGAAATATCATCGGAAATTGTTTAATAGAAATCATGATTTTAGTTGTTCTTATGGTATCGCTTTTGGCGAATTATGAACAGGATCATAAAACATTACCTTTAGTTTCTACGACGTATAGGGGACGGAATTTACTTAAGGATAAGCTTATAGTAAGTATTACATCAGCTATTCTGATTTCAATGGTTATATTATCGAGTTCATTATTCTTATATTTTATAGTTTTTGATTATAGTGAGTTTTTAAATGTTCCTATTAGTAGCGCATTTAATTGGGAGATAGGAGAGGGTCCTTATATTTGTTGGTATAACCTTTCATTTATAAGATATTTAATGCTATCTATAGGTGTAGTTTTTATCCTTTCAGTGATGTTTACATCTCTAACGTTTATTATCTGTTGCCTATTGAAAAATAGTTACAAAACATTTTTTGCTTTTTTTGTTGTTTTCGGTGTCATGTTTATGCTACCTACATTTATAAATAAAAGTTCACCAGCGATGATATGGAGTAATTACAATCTATTTATGATGGTATTAAATCCACATGTATGGTTTATGGAAGCGGGAGCATTTATGACATCAAAATATTATGAAATAACGACCATTTTAACAAATGGAATAATATTAGTATTATTAACAATTTTAGCTATCAATCGATTTAAGAAAGAGGCTATCGTATAGAGGGGAAAAAGATGAGATTAATAATTAACGAAGTAAAGAAATTATTGAATATAAAGTCTATCATTACATTAGGAATCCTATTCTACATCATATGGTCTATTTTTTTAAGTTTTTACATTGAGTACTTTCCTAATGGATATCCACAGACGCAAGAGTTTGAAGCATTAGAAATTATGTTAATAGAATATGGTGAAACGATAGATGAAAATGAAATAATGCATTTTAAAGAAAAGACAGAGTTATTATATAAAGAAGCAGATCAATACATATTGGCTGAGGAGTATTGTGTATCTTTAGGCTTAGAAACTTATAAGGAGTTTAAAAATTTATGGTCCGAAACATGGGGAGAAGATGAAAAGTTAGAAGAAATCCATAGTCGATTATTTTTTGAACAAGAAGAGACCGATGTATTTTGGGATCTTGAGGCAAGAGAATATTTAATAAGTAGATATGAAGATAAAGAGGATTGGACAAATGGATTTATTGATACCTCTGATGAGAGAGCTTTAAATAGAGCAAAAGAAATTCTTAACGATCAAGGGGTTAATTCTCCACTAAACTATATTATTTTTAGAAATTATAACGACCTTATTTCAAATTTTTCAATCATCATTGTTGTTAGTGTCGCTTTTGTTATCTCATATCTATTCATTAAGGATAGTAGAAATAAAGTAAATTATCTTCAATACAGCTCAAAAGTAGGTAGAGATCTAGTTAATAAAAAGATAGTAGCAGGATTTATAGCATCTTTTATCGTTGTGACGATAGAAATCATATTATTTTTCCTGATTTATTCAAAAAATAATTCTCTCCAATTTTGGAATTGTAGCGTTAATTCGGTATTTGTAGATGAAAAGTTATGGTTAGATTTTACTTTCGGACAATATATCCTTTTATCAGTAATGCTCATGTACATTGTTACTTTTAGTGTGGCAACTCTATCGATGTTTGTAAGCAGTAAAGTAAGTAGCTATATTTCACTTATCGGTTTACAAATTCCTATATTAGGTTTGTTAATTAGTTTTTTGATGACAATCGGAATGAAGAATTTAACTGTTATGTGGTTTAGTAAATATATTTTACACATCACTTATGGTGCGCTGGTGTTGATTTTAATAGTGTTAATAGTATGTTTAATTAATAAAGAAAAGATTAGAGATATAAAAATTTAAATAAAACATGATAAAAGCCCAGTAACTTTAGGTTTACTGGGCTTTTATCGTTGTTTAGTAATCTTTTTCTTTGTCAAACTTCCATGATAATTGGGAAGATACTTGGACGACGTTTTGTCTTTTCATATAAGTGACGTTCGAGCGCTTTTTTTATGCGATTTTTCATGACGAGTATTTCGTTTGTTTCATTAGAAAGCAATGTTTCAATTTCCGTTTCTGTAATTTGTTTAACTTCATTCATTAAGTCTTCTGATTCTTTAACGTAAACAAACCCACGAGTCACGATGTATGGTTCACTGATAAGTGTTTTGCTGTCTTTATCGATTGTTGCGACGACAATAAGCATTCCACCTTCAGCAAGCATTCTGCGATCTCGTAACACGACATTTCCAACATCACCAACACCGATTCCATCAACGAAGATTGCTCCTGTACGAACACGTCCATTAATTTCTGCACTATGTTTGGTTAATTCTAAAACTTGACCTGTGGATAAAACACGGATGTTATCTTTAGGAATACCAACTTTCTCAGCAAGATTTTTATGATGGATGAGATGACGATACTCTCCATGAACAGGCATAAAGAATTTTGGATGAGTTAATCTAAGAATAAGTTTAAGTTCTTCTTGGCAAGCGTGTCCTGAAACATGAACAGCTTCTAGATCTTTGTAGATGACGTTACATCCTTTTCGATAAAGCTCATTAATGACACGTCCAATTAATTTATCATTTCCTGGAATCGGTGAAGCTGAAATGATAAATAAGTCATTTGGTTTTAACTTAATATGGCGATGGTTCGAAAAAGCAATACGAGCTAAAGCTCCCATTGGTTCTCCTTGACTACCTGTGACAATAAGAGTCAGTTCATCATCAGCAACTTGATTAATGTTATTGATATTAACCAGTTGTTTATCATCAATATGAAGATAACCGAGTTCAGTAGCAACACTAGAGATGTTTTCCATACTACGTCCACTAAAAGCTACTTTACGGTTGTAGCGGGATGAAGCATCAATAATTTGTTGCATACGGTGGATATTAGAAGCAAATGTTGCGACAATAATACGTCCTGTCGCATGTTCAAATAGTTTAGTAAATGTCTCGCTAATTGCTCGCTCTGACATCGTATAGCCTTTACGTTCAACATTTGTACTATCGGACATTAAAAGAAGAATTCCTTCTTTTGCAAGTTCAGAGATACGTTCAAAGTCCATCGGCTCATTATCAATTGGCGTTAAGTCAACTTTGAAATCACCTGTGTGAAAGATTATTCCAACTGGCGTATGGATGGCTAATGAGCAAGAATCAGCAATACTATGAGTATTACGAATATACTCAACTCCTAAGTGATTAAATTGAGTAATTTCACGAGGTTTAACGATGTTCAGTGAAGTTGTTGCAAGCAGACCATGTTCCCTTAATTTCGTTTCAATTAATCCAATCGTAAGTCTTGTTCCATAAATTGGAATATTAATTTGTTTTAAGATAAATGGAACAGCTCCAATATGATCTTCGTGTCCATGCGTAATAAAAATTCCTTTGATTTTTGATTCATTTTCAATAAGATATGTGATATCAGGAATAATTAAATCAACACCATACATGCTTTCATCTGGAAAGGCGATTCCACAGTCAATGACAATGAGTTCATCGTCATACTCAATAGCAGTCATGTTTTTCCCGATTTCACCTAAACCACCAAGTGGAATCACTTTAAGTTTTTGCGTTTCTTCCAAGTTTAACACCTTCTTTAGTTAGAGTTGCTAGTATTATTATGATTGCATTATCAAAACATATACCCGTCTAAAGATATGGTATAATAATGGTAAAAAATGCATTTAATGAGGTGGAAGAATGAAAGTGGAATTAACACGTTTTAAAGTGAAAGAAGGACAAGAAGACAGAGTAAGAGAGTGGATGCATCTTCTTAATCAACGAATGGATGATGTATTAGAAACATTAGAAGGAGAGCAGATGTATGTTGAAAATATTTTTGAAGAAATAGATGGCGATACGATGTATTTATACTGGTTTTCTATCCAAGGGGAGGGTGGGATAGAAGTAAAAGATAGTGCTCATGAAATTGATCGCCTCCACATTCAATTTTGGCAAGAATGTATTGACGAAACTTATCAAGGTGTTAATATGATCTCACAAGTGACAATGATTCCAAAACGAGTAAAGGAATCATTTTAAATCCAATAAAAAAGTCATCTTGAAAGATGACTTTTTAAACTGTTAATTCAACAACATATTTATATTTATCTGAACGATAATAAGTTGTCGTATATTCAATGTTACGGTTATATTGATCTTGGCTAATACGTGTACGTTTTAAAACTGCATCATTGACTGAAATTTCTAGAGCCTCACTAATTAGCTCATCTGCTAACATGGCTTCAATATATTCTTCAGCATGAGAAATTTGAATGTTTTGTGCAGCTAATAATTGATAAAGTGACCCATAAAGTTCGGCATCAAATGGAAGACCTAAAAATCCAGGCACATATGAGATTGTGTACATAATGATATCGTTATTAACCATTCGAATACGACTTAATCTTAACACTTGTTCACTTGAATCGATATTTAATGCTGCTGCTACTGTTTCATCTGGTGTCACAAGTGAAATGTTAATTTGTTTATTTTTTAAAACTAACCCTTGTTCTTGCATCTTTTGTGTGAAGCTTTTTACAGTTGATAACTTATCGGCAATAGCATTTGATAAAACAACTGTTCCCTTTCCACGCCCGCGCTCTTTTCTTAATAGCCCCTCATTTACTAATTCATTTACTGCTTGACGAATCGTCATGCGGCTTACCCCAAACATTTCTTCTAACTCATTTTCTGATGGAATCGTACTTCCCACTGCATACTCATTATTAATAATCTTATGTTTTAAGATATCTTTAATCTGTAAATACAGCGGCTTAGAGTCTTTTGAACGATCAAGTACCATAAAATCTCCTCCTATTTTATTAAAACGGTATCATTTAATAATATCATAATGTTTTTTATTGGATTTATCAATACTTTCGGGCATTTAAACTTAAAACATATGGATGTTTTTTATTTTTAAACCAATTGCATCATCTATGATAAAATGAATTAAATTCATCTTTTTTAAATTTACATTATTACGTGTTTTCATTTTAAAAGTTATAAGTAGTATTAGATGAAGTAGTAAAAATGAATGACTAATTTAATTGTAACGATTTAAAAGAGTAAAATCTAATCATTTACTTTATCTTCTTTATGTTGGTTTAATGTTAAAAGAAATAAACGTCATGAATGATGTATATTATAAAAGGTAGAAATAAAAAAGGTAGTCACTCAAGCAAATGAGCTCCTACCTTTAATTTACCACATGAAAGTGATTTCATTGTACAAAAATGTTCAAATTCATAAATTATCCAATTATAATGTTTGCTTTTGGATAACGAACTTTAGCTGGATGGGTATTTGCACGGAAGATCATTAAGAAAGTAACGATTCCGATACGGCCAATGAACATAGTTACAATAAGGACAATCTTAGCAAATGAAGTTAATGAACTCGTAATCCCCATTGATAATCCTGTTGTACCAAAGGCTGAGCAGACTTCGAAGAAGATTTCCATTAGCGAAAATGAATCGCTAACACAAATCAGAATGGTAGAGAAGCAGACAATTAAAGTAGCTACAATATAAATCATAAATGATTTATAAACGGTCTGTGTCTCAATTTCTCGACCATAAATATTAACATATAGTTTCCCACGAGCAAATGATAAAATGGCTAATACCATGATAGCAAATGTTGTCGTACGAATCCCACCACCTACAGAGTTAGGAGAAGAACCGATAAACATTAAACCACTGAGCATCGCTAAAGTTGCGTTTGAGAATTCGTTCATATCTACAGTTGTAAATCCTGCATTACGTGTTGTTAATGAACTAAATGTTGCATAGAAGAATCCTTCAATTAATCCTTTATCGGCTAAGAAATGATTATACTCAAAAATATAGAAGCCGATAATTCCTCCAACCCATAAAATCATGGTTGTTACCATTGTTAATTTAGTATAAAACGAGATTCTGAATCGTTGGTTTGTTTTCTTACAATTGAAATATTTTTGAATATCTAAAATTACTGGGAATCCCATTGCCCCAAAGAACATTAAGAACATATGTACAGTTTGAACGAAGTAATCGTTTTTGAAGGGGATTAATGAGTCACCAGTAATATCGAATCCTCCATTTGTAATAGCTGAAACTGTGGTAAAAAAACCTTGAAGCATAGCCTCCCAATAAATAGGGTAATATCGAGCAAAATAATAGTAATGCCCGAGTATAAGCATAAACAATAATTCAATAATTATAAATGAGATTAACACAGATTTAACAAGCTTGACCACACCGCTTAAATTGATTTGATTTTGATCGGTCATGATGAGGGCTCGCTCTCGAGTGGAGATTTTATGACCGGCAAGTAACCAGATTGCCGTTGAAAGCATCATTAACCCAAGTCCTCCAATTTGCATATCTAAGGCGAGAATTAGGATCCCTGGAATACTAAATGTCTCATTTAGGGGAACAGGTGATAATCCAGTGACACTAAGTCCACTGGTTGATATGAAAAGGGCATCGAGAAGGGATAGCGATACTCCTTCTTGAAGACTAAATGGTAGCCAAAGTAAGATGGCGAACCCGACGGTGAATAAGAAATAGTATCCAACAATCAAACGTGTCGGGGTGGAATGAAGTAATTTTCTAATCTTTTTAAAGACAAACATGATTGCACTCCCTTTAATAGTTGAAAAGCATAACGATATAGTTATTCAAAAATGATTATATCACTTATATATTTGAAGAGGTATAAAAATTAGCAATTCTTACAAGTACAAGCGTATGGATTAGTTTACACTTTGAACAATGTAATGTTGTGTTGGTTGGTTTGGTAAGTAAATCACAATCAGGTAATGTAGTTCCTCAGTTGGTTGACATGATTCATCCAAATAAACAGGCTCGATGACTCCATATTTAAAAATATCTGTTAATGGAATTCGATGATGATTCAAAATATCTATCATCTTTTCAGACTTTTCAGCTAATTCATTAATGATTTGACGACGTTCTTTTTTATCTAAACGGTCTTCCCACCAAATTTTTGGCTTGATTTTACTTTGTGTTAAATAATCAAGTTTCATGTACGAAAGAATAGTAGGTAGATTATTTAATGAAAGACTTTCTAAATAGTCATATAATCGAGTAAATAAATCACTTAATTGATATTTAATCCAAGGATATCGTGATTCCCAATACGATCCAAATTGTTGCATGAAAGCAAAAGGAGAAGCACTAAATTGTCCATCTACTAAGTAGTTCATTGTGTAATCCATGCGATGAGCATTCCAGTAACGCTCTAAAATTTCTTCTGCTAAATGAATATTATGAACATCTTCTTCTGATAAGGTGTTGTTTAGTTTCATTTCATAGGGTGCAAATTCGTCATATTCGTATCCGAATTCTTCAGCTTGTTTACGAAGACCAGTTCCACGCAGCATTTTCAAGAAACCAAGTTGTAATTCTTCAGGACGAAGAGCGAAGACATCATTAAATGATTGCTCGAATCGGTCATAAGGCTCTTCTGGTAATCCTGCAATTAAATCGAGGTGAAGAATAATCTTTCCACCTTCTTTAATACGTAAAATATTCGTCGTTAATTTATCAAAGTTTTGACGACGCTTCACAAGTCGGTTTGTTAATTCATAAGTCGATTGAATTCCAATTTCAAATCTAAACAATCCAGCAGGGGCATATTCGTTTAAGTAGTCAATTAATTCTGTTGGCATAATATCTGCTGTAATTTCAAATTGGAATTGTGTTCCTGGTAAATGCTCTTTAATAATGAAGTTAAACATATCTAACGCATACTTTTTATTGATATTGAACGTACGGTCAAGGAACTTAAAGGTTGTCGCACCATGCTTCATTAAATATCGAATTTCATCTTTTACTTTTTCTATATCAAAGTAGCGCACTTTATTATCAACTGAAGCTAAACAGTACTGGCATGAATAAGGACATCCACGTGACGTTTCAATATATTGAATTCGATTTGGAAAATGAGGAATATCTTCTTCAAAATAAAAAGGAGATAAGATAGTTTTTGGATCAAGGATAGGTGCAGGGGGATTTTGCACAGGTTCATTAGTCATCAGGTTACGATAAACAATTCCTCGAACATCTGCCACTTCACGCGTCCCATGTAATGCTTCCATTAATTCTTTAAAGGCAAGCTCACCTTCTCCATAAATGATGTAATCAATTGGGCTTCTTGAAAACCAAACATCAAAGTCATAAGAAACTTCTGGTCCACCCATAAAAATAGTGATGGTTGGATCTTTTTCTTTTAAAAGGTTAATTAATTGTAATGTCTTTTCAACATTCCAAATGTAGACGCTAAATCCGATAATTTTTGGTTTGCTTGACAATAAATCATTCAACATATTTTCAAGTGTATCTTTTAGTGTATATTCTCTTAACGTAATATCAAAATCTGGGGCATTTGCTTTTAAGTAGCGAATGGCTAAATTGGTATGAATATATTTTGAATTTAATGTAGCTAATATAATCGACATAATCAACACCTCATCTTTTTATCCTTTCATTTTAGCATAATCCGACTTTAGATACCTATAGCTTTTTATAGACATTGTTATGTTCGCTAGACAAAAATTAAAGTAATTTCAAAAATATAACATTTAGTTCTATATAAGGCATAAAATTACATTTTTTGTTAATACTGAAGTTAGGATATTTTTAGGAGGTAGGTGAGACAATGGTTATTTCGATTCAAAATGTATGCAAGCAATATGTATCAGGTGATATAAAGACGACTGCTTTAAAAGATGTGAATCTAGAAGTGAAAAAAGGGGAGTTTGTCGTTGTCCTTGGTCCTTCAGGTTCTGGAAAATCAACGTTACTTCATGTCAGTGGTGGACTCGATCAAGTAAATGATGGAATGATTTTAGTAAGTGGTCAAGAAATTACAAAGATGAAGTCGTCTCAACTAACGGACTTTCGTCGAAAAGAGTTAGGATTTATTTTTCAACAGTATAACCTCATGCCAAATATGACGGTATTTGAAAATGTAGAAGTAGGCGCTCGTTTAAGTGATAATCCATTAGATGTTAATAATGTTTTAAAAGAAGTCATGTTAGATGATTTATTCCATCAGTTTCCTTATCAATTATCTGGAGGGCAGCAACAACGTGTTGCCATAGCAAGAGCGATTGCTAAAAATCCATCTATTTTATTTTGTGACGAACCAACAGGTGCCTTAGATGAAGATACAGGGAAAACGGTGCTTGAAATTTTGCAACGAATTAATGAAGAGTTTCAAACGACTATCTTTTTAATTACACACAATTTAGGAATTGCAGAGATTGCTGATAAAGTTGTTCGAATGAAATCAGGTGAAATTGTTGAAGTTAAACAAAATTCACATAAAAAACGTGCATGTGAAGTGAGCTGGGCCTAATGTTATCAAAAAATATATTACGAACAATCCGCCAAAAACCATTTCAATTTTTATCAATTGTTGCTTTAGTGATGATGGCATCTTTTATTTATGTTTCTTTACAAGGAGCCATTGCTTCCGTTAGTTATTTTTTAACGGATTATACTCAAGTAACGAATCAAGAAGACTTTTTTGTTGTTCTATCTGCTCCTAATACACAAGATATTCGTCAAATGATTGCAAGAAAAGGGGTGAGTGTTTCAGCGCTCGCTGACCAGTCCAAGTCCCAACTGATGAAAGAATATGAATATACATTAATTGATTACTATGATGACCAAATTGAATTTTTAAGTGAGGAATATGATGCGACCTTTGAGGGGCGGTTTTATCGAGATATTGTCACTGAAACGAATGGAAAGACGTATGATTATCGTCTGATTAAACAAACAGATTCTGTTAATTTAACATATGTCATTGATGGAGCGTTACCTGTTAAAGATGATGAAGTTGCTGTATTTAAAACTTATGCACAAGCTAATGGGTTAGATATTGGTGATTCGATTTTGCTAAATGATAAAACATTCATTATTTCAGCCTTTGTTGCTGTCCCAGATTATATTTATCCAATCTTTAATTATGATAATCCTTTGTATGAGCCAGCTACTGAAACGGTAGCCATTGTTACTGATACAGCTTATCAAATGTTCACTGAGAAACAGTGGGTTTTATACAGTGGATATTTTAATCATGAAGTTGATGATCTTGAATTAGCAGTGTCACAAATTTCAAATACAGATGGAGTCGCGTATGCGATGAGCAAAGATATTAATGTCCGTATAAGTACGGTTCATGCACATTTAAGTAGTAATCAACTTTTATCGATGACGTTTACAGGTCTTTTATTATTTATGTCAGTTGTTGTGATTGTATTAATTATGAAAAAACGAATTAATGCTGAACGAGTACAAATTGGAATATTAAAAGCGATGGGATATAGTCGATATCAAATTGCAAGTAGTTATGTTTCTTACCCACTTTTAGCTGCTATTCTTGGAAGTTTTATTGGCTTTTTTATTGGGATAGGAGCAGCTGCTATGATGGCCAATACGTATATGACAAACTATATTGTGCCGCTGATTCAGTTTTATTTTACAAAAGACTTAATTTTTGGTGGAATTATTTATCCAATCCTTATGATAGGGGGGGCTAGTCTCATTATCTTATTAATTCTACTAAGAGATGAACCATTAAAGTTGATGAAAGAAGATAGTCATTTAACGATTTCACCGTTTTCACAGTGGTTAATGAAAGGATTAAAACCGTTTAAGTTTGAAACACGTTTTAAATATTCATTAGCCTTTCGAAATATTGGAAAGATTCTATCTTTGTTTAGTGTTGTTTTAATTGCAAGTATTTTTCTTGTCTTCGCTTCAATCGCCTTTAAGTCAGTGGAAAATGTCGTAGATAAAGCATTTAAAGATGTTAATTATAGTTATCAGATTAAATATAATAAATTAATTGATGAACCTTTAAATAACTTCGAAACCCCATTTTTAGAATATACAGCACAACCACTAATTGATGGAAAGAGTACAGTCTTTTGTCTTTATGGGATTGAACCTTATAACTTTATTAATCCACTCTACGATGCAGATGGAACGGAGATTACTTCGTTAGCAACCGATGGATTAATTATTAATCAATTTATTGCAACCGCGTACTCGCTATCCGTTGGAGATCAATTAACACTTGAGGTCAGAGGAAAGACCTTATCTTTTCCAATTGTCGGGGTTGTCGATCATTACAATGGTCCTATGATCTACACAAGTATGAAATCGTTAATTCAAGAGCTAGGGCTTGATACAACAGTTTATAATGGAAAATGGAGTAATGAGCGCCCAGCAAGCGATAAAAATATCTCCTATATTTTCTCTATTGAAGATTTACAGAAAAATATCGAAGTTGGGATGGAAATGATTCGCGTCTCTTTAATGATGATGGTTGTCATTGCTGCAATTTTAGGTAGTATGATGATGATTTTAATTACGATGTTCATTATCGATGAGAATCAAAAACAAATTTCTATCCTAAAGGTCATGGGTTATCGAGAAAAAGAAATTTCAAATATGATCTTAACGATTTATTTCCCATTTGTCATTATTGCTTATTTATTAAGTATTCCAATTACAAAGGCATTAGTAGATTATATTATGACGCTGATTGCTTCGGAGTTACCAATGGCAATTCCAACAGACTTCACATTTATCCAAGCTTTTATCGGAATTATGACAGTTCTGATTACTTATCAATTGGCAATGAAATGTTCGAAATTACAGCTTGATAAAATTTCATTACATGAAATCTTGAAGTATTAATTCTAATCTTTTCATGGCATCATATTTTAAAGCCTTCGTTTCATAACAACTATTTGATTTATTTTAACAGTGGAAACATTCGGTTTCATATTCAAAATTAAGGTTTTTTATGATATTCTAAAAGCAACCTATGATAAAAAGAAAGGGGTCTCTTAATTTAATGGAGAAAGTATTATTTGACCAGGACACAATTACACGCTCATTAAAAAGGATTGCACATGAGATTTTAGAAAAAAATGATGACTTAAATGAAGTTGTTATGATTGGTATTAGAACACGTGGTTCATATTTAGCTGAGCGTTTAGTCCGTTTAATTGAAGTATTTGAAGGTGTTACTGTTCCATTAGGAGAATTAGATATTACAAAATATCGCGATGATATTACACGTGAAATGAAAGAAATTATTGTAAACCAAAGTACAGTTCCGATGACGCTAAATGGGAAAACTGTTATTTTAGTGGATGATGTTTTATATACAGGGCGTACGGTTCGTGCAGCTTTAGAAGCTGTACTTGAGTATGGGCGTCCTAAAAACATTCAATTAGCAACATTAATTGATCGTGGACATCGTGAATTACCTATTCGTGCAGATTATGTTGGAAAGAATATTCCAACTTCACACAAAGAGGTTGTAAAAGTTTATTTAACAGAATTAGATAAGCAAGATGCAGTTGTATTATCAAAATAAAAAAGGTACGAATTCGTACCTTTTTTATTTTGTCGGTTGAAGTGTATAAAATCTCAATAAGATCCGTATAATGAGTTGAGCTTATATTTGGTAAGGAGATGAATAGATGGCTGAAATACAACCTAAAATTATTGGTTTAATGAACACAAATCTTGAAGATGGTCGAGATTTATTTGGATTTTTAATAAGTGATCAAGAAGAGGTGTTATTATCTTATAAATCTGTGCGAGATCGCTTAATTGTGACGAGTAAGAAGTTATTAATCATTGATATTCAAGGTGTTACCGGCCGAAAGAAAGAGTATATGGTTTTACCATTTTCTAAACTCACTGGCTTTTCTTGTGAAAGTGCTGGAACGTTTGATTTAGATGCTGAATTAAAAGTATGGGCATCTGCAATTAATCAAATGGAATTTCAATTTTTAAAAGGAACAGATATTCGTCCACTTGTAAAAGTATTAAACGAACATTTGTGTGGGTGATAATACCACTAGCATTTTTTGAAAAAGACGAGTATAATCTTAGTAAGATGAGATTATAGAAGGGGTTTAAAAACTATAATCTCACCAATTAAACGTTAGTTTTAAATAAAAAGCACCGTAATGTACTATGTGTCCTGCAGGTGCTTTTTATTTTTTTATCAACACAAGAAAAATGTAGTATTTTGCGTTTAATTGGAGTTTAGTTCTGATAGACTAAGATTATGAATTAAAAGTAGGTGAAGAAGTTGACACAAAATTATACGGAGCACTTAGATATAAAAGCATTTCAAGATGACTTAATCAATTGGTATTATGAAGTTAAACGTGATCTACCATGGCGAATCAATCGTGATCCTTATCGTATTTTAGTATCAGAGATTATGTTACAACAAACTCAAGTTGTAACAGTTATCCCTTACTATGAGCGTTTTATGAAGCTATTTCCAACAACAAAGGAATTAGCAGAAGCTGATGATCAAACATTACTTAAAGCATGGGAAGGTCTTGGTTACTACTCGCGCGCTCGCAATCTACGAGAAAGTGCACGAATGATTGAAGAGATGGGGGGATTCCCAACAACTCATGAGGAGATTCTTAAATTAAAAGGTGTAGGTCCTTATACTGCTGGAGCTGTAAGTAGTATTGCCTTCGGTATTCCAGCACCAGCTGTTGATGGGAATGTTTTTCGTGTAATGAGTCGTGTCTGCTGTATCTTTGAAGATATTGCGAAAGCGAAAACAAGAAAAGTATTTGAGGCTGTTGTTTCAGAAGTAATCTCTCATGAAGATCCAAGTGCTTTTAATCAAGGATTAATGGAACTTGGGGCAACGGTTTGTACACCAAAATCTCCGAAGTGTTTAGAGTGTCCAGTTCAAAAACATTGTCAGGCATTCAAGCAAGGGATTGATGATTTATTACCTGTTAAAACAAAGGCTAACAATCAAGTGAAAACAAAATTAGTCGTCGCTATTGTTAAAAATCAACACAATGAATATTTAGTTAATAAACGCCCTGAAACGGGATTACTAGCGAATTTTTATGAGTTTTTAAGCTTCGAATATGCGGGTGAGAAAGAACCGAAAGAATTATTATTAGAAAAGTTATCCCCAATTTGTGAGGAAGTTAAGAACATTGAATCGATTGGAACGTTTACGCATGTGTTTTCTCATCGCATTTGGGAGATGGAAAGCTACTTTGTAAACGTAAAAACTGGATATACAGATGAAATTGCAGAAGATTCAAACATGTGGATTGGTGATAAGCAATTACATGATTATTCGTTAGTTGCGGCACATCAAAAGATTTTAAAAGAGTTTGAGAAGTAATTTGTTTGATTGTTTAGGAAAAATATGTTAAGTTAAATATGAAATATATATTACTAGGGGTGCCTTACGGCTGAGAGTGCAATTTGCATAACCCTTTGAACCTGAACTAGTTAGGACTAGCGGAGGGAAGTAGACGAACCTTTTTTCATATGATTGATAAAAGGATATTCTTATACTTTAGATAATGCCGTAAAGCCTCCTGATTATAGGGAGGATTTTTTTTATGAGACAAACACACACAAAAAAATTAGTAGAGATTAGTATTTTAGTAGCCTTAGCTTTTGTTCTTGATTACTTGGCTAATCTTTTTATGGGATGGTTTTGGCCAAATGGTGGATCAGTCTCAATTTCATTAGTTCCAATTGCAATTATTGCTTTCCGCTATGGATGGGTTGCTGGATTTACAGGTGGATTTGTAATGGGATTATTACAATTATTAACGGGTGCTTACATTCTACACCCAATTCAAGTTTTATTTGATTATCCATTACCATATGCCGCATTAGGATTTGCGGGATTATTTGCTTCAAAAGTTAACTATACACAAGGATTAAAACGTGTAGTTTACATCTGGGGTGCAACAGGGGTGGCATCAATTGCTCGACTTGTTTGCCATGTTATCTCTGGAGCTGTCTTTTTTGCTCCTGCATCGGGTGAAAATCCTTGGATTTTTTCTCTGATTTATAATGCTCCTTATGTAGTTGCTTCATATATTGTGAGTGCAATACTTTTAACAATTTTATATCAAGGGTATTCTTCACAATTAGTATTAAAGGGTTCAGTGAATCAAACTGTTAAGACGATTTAATGAAAAGGCCGATAAGTTTGTCGGCTTTTTTTATGCACTTTATAGTTTTTCCAAAATATACTATAAATGTGATATAATATAGAGGATATTATGTTTAGAAGGGGGACATTAGGATGCAAGAGTTTAGTATATTTATTGCGCCTTTGGTGTTTATGTTCATTGGTGTTGTCATTTATCTTGAATCTGATTTACCGCATCGAAGGATTGGTTATCGTGTATTATCAGTTAAACAAACAGTTGAGACATGGCAAGTGTCTAATAAGTTTGCGGCTAAGTTATTATTGATTGTGGGTGGAATTTTATTAGTTGTTGGAGTATTTTTAAACTCTTATTTTAGAATGCTAGCTATTTGGGAGTTAATCGTAATCAATCTCGTTGAAATTTTAGTCATGGGATTATTAGTTGTTGGCTTAACAGAGTGGCGCGTTAATATTTCATTTGATAAAGAAGGTAATCGTAAGTAATTATGGACGAAAAATTTAAAACTATAAGGCCTACGCTTAATTAATGTTTAATTAAACGTAGGCCCTTTTCTTTTTTTATTTAGTTGAATTATTTCTCATAATGAAATCATACCCTTTTAAGAAGATATAAGTCAGAACTGAGACGACAGCAAGTAAGAGTACGAGGTTACTAGCGATATAAGTAAGTGCTTGAATTGGTGTGTTTATTGATTCTACTGGCATATATTCTCCTCCTTTACAATTCAGTATAAGTAAACAGATGATTATTCATACATATGCCTGATAGGATTTTCATTTTTTTAAATAAGATAACATGAAAATAAGAAAGAATTCTGTTGTTTCTGTATTTTATTTGGTGGATTTCGGTGTGTTTTTGTAGTATTCTATGGATATTGCGTTTTGATTTTTTATAAATAGGAGGTTTGAGATGGAGATTAAGGTTGCGTTTTTTGATGTGGATGGAACAATTGTGGATAATCATTCAACACGTGAGCAGTCATCAGATATGGAGTTAGTGCCGGCTTCAACGATTGAGGCGATTCGTTTATTAAAAGAGAATGGGATTACCCCGTTTATTGCAACAGGGCGTTCTCCTTTTATGATTGAGGATTTATTAGAGGGGCTTGGAATTGATAGTTATATTTGTACAAATGGACAGTATGCGGTGATGAATAATGAAGTGATGTATGAAGCCCCTTATAGTGAGGAGTTGCTTGATGAGATTGTATCGGTAGCTAAAAAACATCATGTCCCTCTTTTATGGATGCCAACTCATCATTATGTATTATCAGGTGAAAACCAAGAGGTGTTATTAGAAGCTCTTGATAATATGAATTTACCATATCCAGTTATTGAAACAGATTTAGAAAAACCAGATTATAAAATCTATCAAATGGTAGCAGGAGTGACAAAAGAAAACGAACATATCTTTGAACCAATTGAAGAAGTTCGTATTGTTCGTTGGCAGCCGAATGGAATTGACTTATTACCGGAGGTTGGATCAAAAGCAACGGCGATTGAAGTTATTTTAAAGAAACTAGGATTAAAGCCTGAAAATGCCATTGCTTTTGGAGATGGATTAAATGATATTGAAATGTTACAAACAGTTGGGTGTGGTGTTGCGATGGGGAACGCACATGAAGAATTAAAAAAACATGCGAACTATGTGGCTAAACCGGTTTACGAAGATGGAATCTATAACGCATGTAAAGACTTAGGATTAATTTAATCAAAGATTATTTCCTGATTAAGGTGACCTCTAGTCTGGTTAGAAAAATTCTTTGAAGAAAATTTATCTGGACTTATATAGCAATTTATTATGTTAATGGAAAATGTAGAGGTATTTCTACAATAATTCGTCATTATCCACATAATTTCTACATACTATTTGTATATGATAGGTAAGTGTTAAATTTAATACTAGGCAAATACTCGTTGCCTTGATTTATATTGGGAGAGTATGTTTAAAACCATCACTACAAAAAAGCTGTTATCTAATTAGATAACAGCTTTTTTGTTTTTTATTTTAAATGATGAATCACATCGAGTAATGAGTCAGCAATTTTAATTGTTTTTAAAGCAAATTCTTCTTCTGGATATTTCATATCGGGAACACAGATGACATCAATGTTTCCAGCGTGGGCAGCTGTGATTCCAGCTTCACTATCTTCTAAAACTAAAGCTTCATTAGGCTCAACTCCTAATTTCTTGCAAGCTGTTAAGAAGATTTCTGGATCTGGTTTTCCACAAGTCACCTCATCCCCACAAATGGTATCATCAAAGTAATGATCAAGATTAGCTGTCTTTAAAATTATATCAGCTCGATTACGAGAACTACTTGTTGCTACAATGGTTTTATAGCCATTTTCCTTTAAGAAAGTTAATAATTCAATAATTCCTTTTTTTAAGGGGACTTCTTGTTGAAGTCGATTATCTAAAGAAACATGAACCTCATCCCAAATGTCATCAATCGGAAACGCTTCTCCGTAATGATCAATAAATACTTGGTAAACCCCTTGTTTATTTTTTCCAAGACAACGGCGATAAATCGTTTCATTAAAGTCATAATTTAATTGTTTCAGTTTAAGGCAGTACTCTTCAAAGGTTACTCTCTCACTATCAATCATTAAACCATCCATATCAAAGATAACAGCTTTTTTCATTCCAATCCCTCTTTTTTTGTTTAAGATATGTTTGCATTATAACAACGTAACTAATGTTATGCAATATTCTTAGCTGAATTATAAAAAACCACATAATTTCTCCATAGTCTTTTCATATAATATCATGGACTTATGTCTTAGATACTTCTTTAATGATAAGAAGAAAGATCAAGTCATAATTAACTTTTAATTGGAAGGATGTGAAGGATATGGACGATAGTCCGAAGCGGTTTAAAGATAATGATGACGATGGGTCCATATCTTTTTGCTAAAAAAATCACAATAGATGATGAGCGTTTTAGATATGGTAGCCCATTAAGAAAGGGTGGGACCATGTTATTTGAAATTAAAGAATTAATTGCAAAAAATAATCTTTTAAAATTAAGTGAGTATTTACAGGAAATGAATGCTGTGGATATTGCAGCAACGATGACTGAACTTTCTGATTGTGATTTAGTTTTATTATTTCGTATTTTATCTAAAGATTTATCAGCAGAAGTTTTTTCTTATTTAAATAAGGAGCTTCAACAACGAATTATTGAATCCATTAATGATCGAGAAGTCACGCAAATTGTGGATAAACTTTTTTTAGATGATACGGTTGATTTTATTGAAGAGATGCCGGCCTATGTTGTTAAAAAAGTTCTCCGTAATACGTCATCAAAAAAACGTGAGCTGATTAATCAGTTTTTAAAATATGACGATCATTCGGCAGGGGCTATGATGACGATTGAGTTTGTTGATTTAAAAGAAGAAATGACGTTAAAGGAAGCTATTGAACATACTCGCCGAACAGGAATGAATAAAGAGACAATTGAAACGTGTTTTATTATTGATAAAGAACGTTATTTAAAAGGAACACTTGGATTAAGAGAATTAATCTTAAGTGATGAGTCTTGTTATGTTCATGAATTGATGGAGACAAATATTATTTCAGTTAAAACAAATGAGGATCAAGAACAAGTCGCTCAGTTATTTAAAACGTATGATTTAGTTTCGATGCCAGTTGTGGATAAGGAAAATCGTTTAGTTGGAATCATTACGATTGATGATGTCATTGATATCATTGAACAAGAAAATACTGAAGATTTTCAAAAGATGGCGGCTATGGAACCGAATGAAGAGCCGTATTTAAAAACATCTGCTTTATCATTAGCCAAACACCGTATTATGTGGTTATTAGTGCTGATGATTTCTGCAACGGTTACAGGTCGTATCATTCAAGGATTTGAAGAGGTCATTCAATCAGTTGTTATTTTAGCGTCATTTATTCCTATGTTAATGGATACAGGAGGAAATGCGGGTTCTCAATCATCAACTTTAATTATCAGAGGATTAGCTCTAGGTGAAATTACAACGAATGATTACTTGAAAATCATGTTTAAGGAGCTTCGAGTTGGATTTATTGTAGCAATTGTTTTAGCTTTTGTTAACTTCTTAAGAATCGTCTTATTTGAGAGAGTGGATATGATGGTGGCTTTAACGGTTTGTGGAAGTCTGTTCTGTACCGTCATTATTGCTAAAGTGGTCGGAGGTCTTTTACCGATTATCGCAAAGAAATTGAAATTCGATCCAGCTATTATGGCGAGTCCTTTGATTACAACGATCGTCGATGCCTTTGCTTTAATTATTTATTTTATGTTAGCTCGTACGTTACTTGGAATCTAATAAAAAGGCCTATTGGCCTTTTTTTATTTGATAAGTTATTTAAAGAATGGATAAAATAGTTATAAGAATGGAGTTGAGATGATGTATCATATTTTAATTGTTGATGATGAAGTGAAAATCTGTGAATTTATTCAAGCTTGTCTAGAGAATGAAGGGTATAAAACAACAGTTGCTTATACAGGGAAGGATGCTTTTCATGAATTTCAATCAATGAAGTTTGATTTGATAATTTTAGATCGAATGTTACCGGATATGTTTGGTGAAGATATATGTCTTCAAATTCGGGAAACATCAGATATTCCTATTATCATGTTAACGGCAAAAATCGAAGAAGAAGATCGGATTGAAGGATTTCTAGCGGGTTGTGATGATTATATTTGTAAACCGTTTAATATTATGGAACTGTTGCTAAGAGTAAAGGCCATCTTAAAGCGCGTTCCATCGACTCAGGTGATTAAGTATGGACAGGATTTTCAACTAAATACAGAATCACATCAATTAAAAGTAAGAGGAAATGAAATTCCGCTAACGAATACAGAGTATAAATTACTATTAACATTAAGTTCAAATCCAAATAAGATTTATACAAGAGAAGAGTTACTGATTTGTGTGATTGATGATTATTATGAAAAATATGATCGTGTCATAGATAGTCATATTAAAAATCTTCGTCAAAAAATTGAGCTTGATTCATCACATCCACAGATTATCAAAACTGTTTATGGAGTGGGGTATCGATTTGGATTACAAAAATAGAAGTTTATCTATCAATCAAAACTTAATCATTACCTTTTCAATTATTATTATCTTAACTATGTTAGCAATTCGGCTATTTGTAACTAGTACGTTTCAGACTTCATTTGAGAGATATGTGGATAATTCTAATCAAGCAGAATTTGAGCATTTAATTCAATTCGATTTAACTAATATTTATACTGATGATTGGAACATACAATTAATTAAAGATTTAGGGATAGACGCCATCCGAAAAGGAATTGTTCTTCAAGTTTATGATGAAAAGGGGCATGAAGTTTGGAATGTCTTTCAAGATGAGAAAGTTTTATCCGATTATACGTTAAATGAAATTAGTAAAAATATGCAAAGTATTGATAAAGATTGGAATGACACACTTGAAGATTATGAGATTCCAATTACTCATCCACAGCTAGGAACGGTTGGTTTAGCACATGTATCTCGTTATGCTTCTACTTATTACATGGATAATGATATTGAACTGTTTAATTCAGTTAATCGGATGCTTCTTTTCATCGGATTTATTTCAGTTGGAAGTGTTATTCTTTTATCGGCTGTTCTTTCTAAGTCAATCTCAAATCCAATCGCTAAAGTGTCGAAGTTTTCAAAAGAATTATCAACAGGTGAGAATAAAAAAGTTCTTGATTATAAAAGTCACATTAAAGAGGTCGATGAACTCATCTTGTCCATTAATAAATTATCATCCTCACTTAATGAACAAGAACGTTTAAGAAAACAGCTCACAACAGATATTGCTCATGAATTAAGAACGCCATTAACAACGATTAAAGGCCATTTAGATTTAATTATTGTTGGTATTTGGGAACCAACTCCAGAACGTTTACAAAGTATTAGTGAGGAAGTGAGTCGAATCAGTCACTTAGTTGATGAGCTTCGGAATCTTGCTAAATTTGAGCATGAACAAGATCAATTAAAGAAAGAAAAAATATCAATTCATGAATTTTTAGAACCGATTATTTATAATTTTCAAGCTCAAGCTTATGATAAAAGCATTGAACTAAAAATGCAGTTAACCCCAACGATATTAACGATTGATATTAAACGATTTTCACAAGTTATTATTAATCTATTATCAAATGCCATTAAGTATACTCCTTCAGGTGGAAACGTAACTATATCAAATGAAGTGACTGAAACAACTATTAAACTCATTGTTTCAGATAATGGAATAGGAATTCCTAAAGAAGAGATTCATCATATTTTTGAACGATTTTATCGTGTGGATAAGTCACGCCATAAAGAAACAGGCGGAATTGGAGTAGGACTGACTATTGCAAAATCGATTGTTGAATCTCATGGAGGGAGGATTGAAGTAAGAAGCAACCCAAATCAAGGGAGTAGGTTTATTATTACATTGCCTGAGTAAAATAGCACGGTATCAAATTGATACCGTGCTATTTTTAAAGTTTATAATATTAGGAGGCTGCATTATTATAATAATTAATAATCTCTTGGTTTTTTACATTAAATTATTAAATCTTTTATATATTTTATTTGGTTTAATTTATTATTTAATGTAATTTTTTTGTTAAAAATGGTATTATTATGTGTAAAAGTGAATGGAGGGTGAATATGGGGTACACATTAGGTTTAGATATTGGGATAGCATCAGTTGGCTTTGGATTGATTAATAATGAAAATGGTGAAGTACTAGAAGCAGGAGTAAGATTATTTTCATCAGCTGATCCAATTAAAAATCAAGATCGTCGTAAAAATAGAGGAGCACGTCGCCTAAATCGACGTAAAGTTCATCGTTTGGAGAGAATTAGAGATTTATTAGGAAAGTATGATATTTTACAAGGTGATATTCAGGGGTTAACACCATATCATCTTCGAGTAAAAGGGTTAAGTGAAAAGCTAGAAATTAGTGAAATGTATGCAGCTTTATATAATTTAGCGAAGCATAGAGGTATTTCATATCTTGAAGATGTAGATGCATCTGAGTTAAAAGGTGATAATCCATTAGGGAAAAATGTTGATTTGTTAAAGAATCTATATCCTTGTCAAATCCAATTAGAGCGTTATGAAAAGTACGGACAAGTTCGAGGAATGATTGAGTTTTATAATGAAAATGGGAATATTGATTATTTAGTTAATATATTTCCGACACCTTCCTATAAAGCAGAAGCAGAATGCATCATAAAGAAACAAATGGAATATTATTCACAGCTTGATGAGGAATTTTTGAACGAGTATTTCAAAATTTTAACGGATAAACGTGAATACTTTGTAGGACCTGGAAATGACAAATCACGTACGGATTACGGAATTTATCAAACAAATGGGGAGACATTAACTAATTTATTTGATATTTTAGTAGGGAAGTGTACGGTTTATCAAGAAGAACGACGAGCAGCTAAATCTTCTTATACAGCTCAATTATTTGACTTCTTAAATGATTTGAATAACTTAACGGTAAACGGAGAAAAATTAACCTTTGAACAAAAACAGAAAATTTATCACGAAGTAATGTCAGCTAAAAGTGTTAGTATGATAAAGATTATTATGAAAGTTACAGGTTGTAACAAGGATGAAGTTATGGGATATCGAGTTGATTCTAAACAAAAGCCAGAATTTCATTCTTTAGAAGTATATCGTAAGTTGAAAAATTATCTCTTATTAGAACTAGAATATAATATTGAAAAATTATCTCGTGAAGAGCTCGATAAAATTGCAGAGATATTAACGCTAAATACGGAGTATATGCAAATTATTAATCAATTGAAGAAGGATGTTTCGATTTTACCTGAAGAGGTTTGTGTTAGATTAGCTTCATTTAGAAAAGGTAATGGAGTATTATTTTCTAAATGGCATAATTTATCGAGCAAAGCAATGAGAGAAATTGAGCAAGAATTATGGACAACTCCTTATAACCAGATGCAATTATTTACTCAAAATGGTGTATTTAACAGTAAATCTGATCAATTTAAAGGATTGAAGTATATTCCTACAGAGGCTTTATTAGAGGAAATTTATAATCCTGTGGTTAAAAGAGCTATTCGGGAAACTATTAAAGTCATTAATGCTATACTTAAAAAATATGGAGTATTAGATGCGATTGTAATAGAGATGCCTCGTGAAACAAATGAAAAAGAAGAAAAACAAAAAATTGAAAAGATGCAAAAAGCTAGTGCAAATCAAAAGAAAAATGCTATTGCAAAAGCTAAGGAAGAATACTCATTTGGAAAAGAAGCGTATCGTCAACAAAGTAACTTAGATTTAAAATTAAGATTATGGTATGAGCAAAAACAGCGTTGCTTATATAGCGGAAAAACAATAACAATCTATAATTTGGTTAATAATCCTCATCTATTTGATATTGATCATATTATTCCAAAATCAATTTCATATGATGATAGTTTAACTAATAAGGTTCTTTGCTATGCTTCTGAAAATCGTCAAAAAGGACAAACTACACCTTATAAATATTTCATGCGTAAAACAAATACTGGTTGGAATTATGAACAATACAAGTCATATATTATGAAAGATTTATATAATGATGGAAAGGGAGACATTCCGCGTAGCAAAGTAGATTATCTTTTATTTGAGGAAGATTTAAATAAGTATGAAGTTAGACAACAATTTATTAATCGTAACTTAAATGATACTCGCTATGCTTCAAAGATGGTTTTAAATGCATTGCAGTCATTTATGAAAGAAAATTATGATGGAACTAAGGTAGCAGTGGTTCGAGGAAAGTTTACAGCACAGCTTCGACGAAAATGGAAAATTATTAAGAATCGTGAAGAAAGTCATTCTCACCATGCGATTGATGCTTTA
Organism: Turicibacter sp.; assembly: GCA_030531025.1. The sequence continues at coordinate 6,915 of JAUMTV010000011.1, read as the reverse complement.
ATTATTGCGAGTGTTCCTTATTTGAATTTATGGAAGAAAACTAAAAATCAAGTATTAAGGGAGACATTGATATATGATGAGCAAACTGGTGAAGTCTTAAATCAAGATTATGATGAGTTAGTTTATCAGGAGCCATTTTCGAGATACTTTACTCAGTTAGAGCAAGCTATAACAGATTGCAGATATTCGTATAAAGTAGATCGTAAACCGAATCGGCAGGTCGCAGATGCAACTATTTATTCAACGAGAACGGGAGTAATAAAACAAGCAAAAGGAGATAAATCATTTAAGATTGACCTAACTAGTGAGGAACACTATGTGGTTGCTAAAATTAAAAATATTTATCAAGATAATGATTCAAAAAGATTTATAGAGCGTTATAAAAAAGATAAAACTCAATTTTTAATGTATCACCATGATCCAAAGACATTTTCAATTTTAGAGCAAATAATGAATACCTATGCTGACCAAAAAAATCCATTTCATGCTTATTTTCTTGAACATGGACCAATTCGTAAATATAGCAAGAAAAATAATGGCCCTGAAATTAGAAGTATTAAATACTACGATTCTCGTTTAGGACAACATATTGAATTAGAGGCGGGACAATCAGATAAGAAAAAGGTTGTTTTACAATCATTAAATCCATGGAGAAGTGATTTATATTACAATAAGAAAGAACAACGTTATATTATAGTTGGCTTAAAGTATGCCGACTTATGTTTCCTAAAAGGGACAAATGAATATGGGATATCTTTTGAGAAATATCAACAGATTCTAAAATCAGAAGGAATTCAGTTAACACTAGCAGAAATTCAAGAATTAATTGAAAATAATCAACAACCAAAAGATTATGAATTCAGTTTTTCACTATATAAAAATGATATGATTCAATGGCAGGATAATAACGTTATGCAACAATATCGTTTCTTATCTCGAAATTTAAGTAGTAAGAATAGAATCGAAGTAAAGCCCTTAAATAGAAGTAAATTTGATAAACAGGCTGATGGATTAAAAACTATTAGAAAAGATATTCAATGTATTCAAAAAGTATCTGTAGATATTTTAGGTTATCAACATATGATTAATCATGAAAAACTTCAATTATCTTTTAAATAAATATTGTAAAATTATGGATTTCGTTATATAATAATTTTGTAAATGTAAAGGGTACATTTGCACAGTAGCTAAAATTCTTAGGATCTACTAAGATAAGGCTTTATGCCGAAATCAGCCCCGCAAGGGGCTTTTTTTATACTCAAAAATAGAAAATGGGGGAATGAAATTTGAGTTGGCGAACAGTCTTAGTAGAAGATGGAGAATCATTACGTTTAAAATTAGATAGTATAGTTATTGAGAAACAAGGAAGATTATTTACGATTCCTTTATCAGACATCGGGGTTATTGTAGTAGATGGACAAGGAGCAACTATCTCTACAAGATTATTAAGTTCACTAGGAAAGAATAATATTGCTTTGATTAATTGTGATGAAACACATCATCCAAATGGAATTTTTACTGCATTTAATGGTCATTCACGAGCGAGTAAAATGATCCAAAAACAAATTACATTAGATGATGCGACTAAAGGAGAAATATGGCGAAAGTTAATCTCATACAAAATTGAAAATCAATATAAGATTTTAAAGCATTTTGAAAAAAGTCAGCAATCACTAGAAAAGTTAAATAAGTATTATAATCAGATAGAAGATTATGATCGAACTAATCGAGAAGGTCATGCTGCTAAAGTTTATTTTAATGAATTATTTGGGAAAGATTTTAGTCGAAATAATGAGGAACATATTGTTAATGCTGGTTTAAATTATGGATATTCTATTCTTAGGGCACATCTTGCACGATGTGTAGTTGCTTATGGTCTTTCTCCAATGCTCGGAATTTTTCACCGTAGTGAATATAATCAATTTAATTTAGTTGATGATTTAATAGAGCCATTTCGTCCTTTTGTAGATTGTTTTGTCTATCAAAATCTTAAAGAAGAACGTTATTTTAGAGCAGAGCATCGAAGAGAGTTAATTACACTAATGAACAAGCGGTGTCGATATAAAGAGGGACAATACACACTTCAAAGTATATTAGAGAAGTTTGTAATAGATTTTATTACAGTTGTTGAAACAGGAGAATTTGATAAAATTATAAATCCTTCTTTAGAATATTTTGAGGTATTAGTATGAGGTATGATGTTATGAGAGTGATGTGTTTTTTTGATTTGCCAACAGAAACAGCAGTAGAAAAACGAGCATATCGACAGTTTAGAAAGAATTTAATAGCAAATGGATTTGAGATGTTACAGTATTCTGTTTATTTTAGAACTTGTCCAAATAGAGATCATGCTAAAAAGTATTATCGTATTATTCAAAATTGTGCTCCAGAGCTTGGGCATATTCGATTATTGATGGTGACTGAAAAGCAGTTCGAAGAGATGGCCTTAATTATTGGAACTAAACATCATCAAGAAGAGGTTGTTGGCTGTAATAGGGTGGTGGTGATATGAAAGATAGTATGTTTTCTCATCCGTTAATGAAACCAATTAAATATCGTCATAAGGGATTTTTACAAATAACAGGCCTTAATTTGAAGGCACATTATTTTATTGAACAGTTAATTGAGTGGACAACTTTGGGACACCGTTATACTGAAAAGCAAATAGAAGATTTGAATCAAGAAGAATTAAAATGGGTTTCTAAAGGAAAGCAGATTAATAAACTACATTATGAATATTTAGATATCTCTAATCGAGAAGATTTATTATTTCATCTTAGTACAAAGAAGGGATCTATTTTATCGCTTTATATGAACCTGCTTCAAAACCAAACAGATATTAGTGATTACGTTTTACAAATTAACATGTTATTAGATAAAATTACACTAGTATATAACCAAATGAACCTAGATAAGAATATTAATCTAAATTATCAAATAAAACCTATTCAAATAAAAGATATTAATTCTACTTATCTTGAACCATTTGTTTATCTTAATCAAATCCATAGTTTGGAGTTTATGAATAATGATGAATTGTTTGAGGAATTATTGAAGATTTTAGAATTTATCCTAAAACAATCTGAGAAATTATTTTTATTGAAAATTAATAATTTAGGGAGTCTTCTTGATGAAAAAAAACTTAACTATGTATTAAATAGACTTTATAATTTAAGTTTATGTTATCAGATAGATGTCATTAACATAGCTAAAAATAATTATGAATTGTTGATGAATGAAGACATAGTGGATTCTATAATTGTTTGTGGAGATAGAGTTGAACAACTAGATGATTATATAAGTATAAAGCATTATATGATTATAAATTATCCGAAGATATATGATGATAAAGAGAATTTGTTAACAAGACTACAAAGAGTTAGTCCATATTTATTATCTAAAAAAGGAAGTTATTATATAGGAAATCACATTGATCAAGTGTTTTTTGTCCTATTAAATCAAGGAATAGGGTATTTTGATTATCAATATTTGAAATTAGATAAGATTAATGCGTTAGAATGGAATTTCTTAGAAGATAATCTTTATAAATTGATTTAAATAATTTATACTAATAATTAGTATAAAGAGTCTCAATTATTAAATTTGAGGTTTTAGTACCCTTAGAATTTTAGCTACTGTAAAACCGGTCTTTTCACTTAACGGAACTTCCCATTGTTTTAGTACCCTTAGAATTTTAGCTACTGTAAAACTATGCTTTCCAGTTAATTAATGAACGCTACAGTTTTAGTACCCTTAGAATTTTAGCTACTGTAAAACTTCGGAACTGATTCTTACGTTCACGGATTAGTTTTAGTACCCTTAGAATTTTAGCTACTGTAAAACGTTAATTCCTTTTCGATTCCAAGACTCTCAGTTTTAGTACCCTTAGAATTTTAGCTACTGTAAAACATTTGCAACATACCGTGCATTTTCTCCGCTGTTTTAGTACCCTTAGAATTTTAGCTACTGTAAAACAGGAATGAACTCTTTCAATAATATCGGACAGTTTTAGTACCCTTAGAATTTTAGCTACTGTAAAACATAGATTTACATTGTATGGTGGTTTTATTTGTTTTAGTACCCTTAGAATTTTAGCTACTGTAAAACACTTTATAAACCATACAAGCCAACATATAGGTTTTAGTACCCTTAGAATTTTAGCTACTGTAAAACTGGGCGTGTGGTGATGGTACAAAAGGTGCTGTTTTAGTACCCTTAGAATTTTAGCTACTGTAAAACTGGAAGCAAAAGCCCGAATTTAACGATTATGTTTTAGTACCCTTAGAATTTTAGCTACTGTAAAACAACACTCATGTCCACCTCTACCCTCAGTCCGTTTTAGTACCCTTAGAATTTTAGCTACTGTAAAACGAAAGAAGGTTATAGAAATGGCAACTAGAAGTTTTAGTACCCTTAGAATTTTAGCTACTGTAAAACCGAATCAATAACATTGATTACACCATTATTGTTTTAGTACCCTTAGAATTTTAGCTACTGTAAAACAAACCTAAACCCCGACGAACGCAACCATACGTTTTAGTACCCTTAGAATTTTAGCTACTGTAAAACGATCACCGGATACGATTGGAGTTCCGCATTGTTTTAGTACCCTTAGAATTTTAGCTACTGTAAAACTGGAATTGAACCAACTTCTTAGGCTTTGGGGTTTTAGTACCCTTAGAATTTTAGCTACTGTAAAACCAACATCGCATTAGAAATGAATGGCGTTCGTTTTAGTACCCTTAGAATTTTAGCTACTGTAAAACTTGATAATAATCCCATTCTACACAGTCTGAGTTTTAGTATCCTTAGAATTTTAGCTACTGTAAAACTGAATGGTAAATGTGTGTGTTGCCAAAGAGGTTTTAGTACCCTTAGAATTTTAGCTACTGTAAAACAGATTGTCGTTAACAGAATGAACGCCGATTGTTTTAGTACCCTTAGAATTTTAGTATTGTTCAATATTAATTTAATGCCAAGTAAAAAGAAGCGTTATTAATTAACGCTCCTTTTTCATTATATAGTGATTACATTTTTACTGATGTATCTTTTAAAGTTGTTTTTCAATTTTAGTGTAATTGATGTTGAGGATTAACGTATTCATTAGAATTAAGCACGCAAAGGAGATTCCTAAAACGAAATGATTCAAAAGCAGGCATGTGATTGAAATAAGAGCTTGAATACCAATCATTAGTGTATTCGTTTTGGCATGAGCCATATTTCTAATTATTGTATTTCGTTCATCATCTAGTTCAATTTTGATTGAACGTTGTTCAGCTGCATCCATTATAAAGATTGAACTGACTATGAAAAGAAGGGCGACGATAAAACAGAGCGTAGCTAAAATTATTTGATTAAAATAATACGTCATAATGGCCAGAGATTGTGAGATGATTCCGATCGTAAGCAGTATAGATCTCAGTTTCTTTTTATTGTTCATCCTAATTATCCTCCTCATAAATAAAAATATCTTCAATCGTCAGTCCAAAATATCGAGCGATTTTGAAGGCTAAAATGATTGAAGGATTGTATCGTCCATTTTCTAGTGATCCAATTGTTTGTCTAGAAACTTCTAAAATATTGGCAAGCTCTTCTTGACTTAGTTCTTTTTCTTTTCTAATTTTCTCTAAGTTGTTTTTCATAAAAACCTCCGTCAACAATATGGAAAGTTTACTTGTCATAACTTTAACACACAATGTTGTTTTTGTAAAGTTTGCTTTCCGTTTTAGTGCGAAATTGGCAGGATACTTAGTGCAGAAAATCCAGTATTTTATGATAAGTGCTTGGAGGAGGAATGAATTTACTGTGCCTCACTTAAGATAAATTTAATCATACGTTAAAGATAAATAAGAAAATGAAGTAGATATAATCAATGAGAACCACTCATTCTAACAATTGAAGTGATGAGATATGGCTTAACATAAATAATCCTGGGAAGTAAAGAATACCAATTATAAGTCCTATAATGCTTAATGCAATGATTCCAAATTTTTTAAGATTAAATGAAAGACAGGCTTCGATTAAAACTCAAAGTCCACTGACAACAGATACACAAGAACAGTATGTATCAAATAAAGATGAATCGGTATTTAACGTTGGAATGAATAATCCTACTAAAATACAACCAATAACGGGTAGCTCTGCAGGAATCACTATTTTAGTCACATTGAGAAGTTTCTTTTAATGAATTCACGACTAAGCCCCATTGAAAAGGAGTAATTAACTTGTTCATTTTTATTACTCTAATCTGATTATTTCATGAAATATTATCCACATTATAAAGTGATTAAAGACGATAGGTTACCTTAGTATTAAAGCGACTGATTAACTAAGACTAATTTAGAATGATAAAATGCATTTCTGTTTATAAATAGATTTAATTTTTATGTTTAATTATATAAGTCCAGATAAGTTTTTTACATCGTAAAAAACTTTTAAGCTCTACTAATGGAGGAAACATGCTTCGCATGGTAGGTGACCCATTCCCTAGCAGTGGAGGATTAGATTATCTTTGATAATCGCCAGGTGACCCCTGGACTATAGTCTGCCTTTCACGGCACAACTATCAAACATTTAGTGTGTCGTGATAAATGTAGATTTTATTTCTGTTTATATATAGGATGATTCTCTAGTAATTTTACTCTTTAGTAAGGATATTTTAGTTTTGATGAATTGTGTGGAATTTTGGTAAAAGATAGAACTTTGCTTATTTATTTTTTGATTTGTGATACAATATTCTACGTCGCTGTTTAGGGAAACGGATGAGACATTTATGTTTAGATGATTTAAATATCAACTATTAGTTGCTGACAATACAATCAGTAGTTATCTTAGGGAAAGTTACTGATACTGATATACATAAGGAGGGGCCCTTTTATGGAACAACAATTTATGAATAAGTTATACCAACAAATT
>JAUMTV010000253.1 GCA_030531025.1 Turicibacter sp. | reverse complement strand
CTAGAAACTGAGGATGATTCTGAAAATGTAGATGATTTCTCTGTTTTTATATAGAAGAGGTTATTAAAACAATCGATCAAGATTATGAAGGGTGGGATGATGTTAGTGTTTAATGTAAAATTGCTTGATAAATAAGCTGTTTTTATATGAATATAAATGATATTAAGAAAAGTTGAAACATAATATTAATTAGAAACCTTAAAGCTTGATGACCCTAAAATGGTAAAGAGTGAAAGAGGTGTCTTATGAAAAAAATACATGGAATAGATAAAGAAATTAAAAAACTTAAGACGCACCTTACTCAATTACAACTAAATAGTAAGACAAAGTCTATGGGATTTTTATTAAATCATGAAGTTCTGATTCGAAAGAAAATAAAAGTCGTTAAGAACTTATTACAATCATTAGAATTGACGCAAGAGCATGAGTTATATCAAGGATATTTCAGCTTATTAAATGAGGTTTCAACAGAAATATTAAAGCTTTATAACGATGAAAATGAAACAGCATATCAACTCGAAGAGGTCATCGAAGAATTTAAAGTTGAATACGTAGAAAGTGGAATTATTTATGTTCTATTAAGTAAATACTTACCGATGTTAATGAATTCAAAAAATCTTTCCATTTTACCGATACATCCTAAGGATGAGTATCCGAAAGCAAGGCAGATGAAACGTAAATTTTATCTACATTTAGGAGAGACGAATACAGGTAAAACTTATCAAGCGATGAAAAAACTAGAACAAGGTCGTCATGGTATTTATTTAGCACCTCTACGATTATTAGCACTTGAGAATTATGAAAAAATGAATCAGGATAAAGTGAAGTGTCATTTGTTAACAGGAGAGGAAGAGATTCTTGTTGAAGGGGCAACTCATATTAGTTGTACTATTGAAAAACTTGATTTAAATAATGAATATGATGTAGTTGTGATTGATGAAGTTCAATTAATTCAAGATAGCATTCGAGGGGAGTCATGGACTCGTGCTATTTTAGGTGTTTTAAGTGAAGAGATTCATCTATGTGGTGCTGTTAATGTGAGACCTTTACTAATTAAAATGATTACTGAATGCAAAGATGAATATGAGTGTATTGATTATTTTCGAAATACACCGTTACAATTTGATATAAATCCATATCAATTAAATAATCCAGTTAAAGGTGATGCTTTAATTGCATTTTCTAAAAAGAAAGTTTTAGAGCTTTCAAGATATTATCAAGACCGGGGATATAAGACAAGTGTGATTTATGGAGATTTACCACCGGAAGTACGTCGGATTCAATATCGATCTTTTAGTAGTGGAGAAAGTGAACTGTTAATCTCAACAGATGCGATTGGAATGGGTGTTAATTTACCTATTAGAAGAATTGTTTTTATGAGTATAAAAAAATTTGATGGAGAGGTCGTTCGAGAATTAAACTCACAAGAGGTAAAACAAATAGCAGGTAGAGCGGGCCGTAAAGGAATTTATGAGATTGGATATGTCACTTGTTTAGAAGAATATGTGGATTTTATTAAGGAAAAATTAGAGTGTAAGGATGAGATTATTGAACAGGCTATTATCGGTCCTCATGAATCTCTTTTAGAGATTAAAGGAATTCCACTTATCGAAAAATTAATGCTTTGGGAGCAACACTATCAAGATATTCATCATTATAAAAAGATGGATATCGAACGTTATTTATTTGTCCTCACACAAATTAAACGCTATAAGCTTTCACAGAGGATTCAATGGCGAATTATGAAATTACCGATTAATTTTATGCAAGTAGACTTATTGAATTTATTGCTCGTCTATATTGAGGAATATTTTATTAATGGTAATAGTGAGTTAACTAAGCCACGATTACATTCTGACGACTTGGAAATGTTAGAAATTCATTATCAAGAAGTTAATCTATATTATGCTTTTTCAAAGGCATTTCAGTTAGAATTTGATTTATCATGGGTATACCGTGAGCGTTCAAAAGTTAGTAAAAAATTAAATTACTTACTATTGCGCCTTTAATGTTGTATGATTAGCAAATTGCAAAATAAAAAAAG
>JAUMTV010000010.1 GCA_030531025.1 Turicibacter sp. | reverse complement strand
GATTGGTTTGTCAAACTTCACACACAGATCACACTTAATTACTCGCACACACTTTTTCACTCGCCAATCAGCTCCGACTTCCGATTGGTTTGTCAAACTTCACACACAGATTACACTTAATTACTCGCACACACTTTTTCACTCGCCAATCAGCTTTGACCAATTGGTTTGACAAACTTCACACACACATCACACTTGATTACTCGCACACACTTTGACACTTCCCAATCAGCTTTGACCAATTGGTTTGACAAACTTCACACACACATCACACTTTACTACTTACACACTTTTAATATCTACAAATCAGTTCTGACCTCTGATTTATTAGTTGAATTTTTACAGATTTATCTTTTTAATACGCTAAACTACAGCTTTTATCATAATAAAAATGTAATTGTTAAAATAAAATAACATAAACTATTACTAACACATCACTTTTTAAAACCTATAATACTTACTGGAATCTAGACATAATCTCCTATTAACCAGAAATTATGTCTTCTACCATAACTTCAAAATTAACAAATACTACCCATATTTGACAAACTAACTGTTACTCACTTATCACACCTTTCAACAAAATAGATTATTTTACACTAAAAATAAATTTCTTTTTTTGTCTAACTATAAAGAATCTAGCATAAAAATATATGCTTCTTATTTCTTTTAAAAAATACTTCATTCATAATAGCTATCTTTAAAAATAACCTTAAAATCAGTTTTTAAGACGCATATTGAGCCTGGACTACTCCTTGTCGCCGATACTCAATAACTAAAACCATCATATCGTCTTTTATTTTTCCTTTATGTTTACTAACTGTTGCTTGAAGGATATTCTTTGCTATTGTTTTTGGGGATTTTCCCATCTGATTTAATATGACTTGTTCTAATTCATCCACATTTGGATATTGTTCAACGATACCATCACTGCACATCAGTAAAACATCGTCCTCTTCTAAATTTAACGTGACATGATCAACCTCTTGATCACTCATGACGCCAACAGGAAGTTGAGCTAAATTAATTAATTCAATTCGCTGATTCCGAACAAGAAAAGTAGGAGTCGCACCTTTTTTATAAAAAGTAGCTCGCTGCCGTTCTCGATCAATCATACAAATATCTAACGAAAAAAATCTTTCGTTTGCATTGGAATGTTGTTTTAATTGTTGTAAGGTTTGAATGGCTGTTTTAATTGGAATATTAAAACCTAGCAAACATCTTAAAATTTTTAAAGCTTCCGAGCTCTCTTTATGAGCTAGTTCGCCATTGCCCATTCCATCACTAATCGCAATAAATGTCTGACCATTTGTAAAGTTTTCATATATATAGCTATCGCCTGAAATTTTATTTCCATCTTTTCCAACATATGAAACGGCATGATCAATTTTAAATTGATTAGAAGAATAAACTTTAATTTTTGTTTGTTTGCCCTTCGTTTTCTCAACAATCAATCGCAGTGGTTCATTCGTAATACTTTCTAGTATTGCCTGAATGGACAACAACGTTAACTCTTTCGGGGGCGAATTTATCACGAGATCCATCTTAATGAGTCTTGGATAAAGGCTTTTAATCTTAATATCCGAGCATCTCACATGAATTCTTGCTAATTCTTCTTTAATTCGATTAAACTGCAATTCAAAGTCATGACGATCATACATCATTGATTGCATCATACTGTCTATTGCTAACCCAATGCAATCCAGAATGACATCGACTCTGATTAGTTGACCTTTGCCAATAAACGAACGTAGTGACTTTACTAATTGTTGAAAATTCACTAGTTGGTTAAAGAGTTGACTAATCGTATAAATATTTAATTTATCTCTCGTCTCTCTCTTTGGCTTAGGCGAAAATGTTTTCTTCATTTTCGTTACGAGTTCCATTCTTCTCTCCTCCTAATGACCTTAACTAATTGCTCCCTCCCACGGGCTCAATTCGTAAGCCTATCTTACCACCCGTCTAGTAGAGAATTTGTCAGTTTATTGGTAGCATTTCATCTTTTGAAAGACACAATTTTTACATCTTCGGCACATCTATTTAAAAAAACTTAGACATTCTACCTCGTTTTACAGCACTCGGCAGTAACCGATGTCAAATTTATTGAAAGCTTTTTGAGAAAGATGAATAAAAATTCACTCAGAAACATATAATACCTAGTTAACTCTTAACAATTCCTTAACGTTGTAGCAAATTGTAGATAAAAGAAAAAGGTCAATCCTTAAAGATTGACCTTTTTTATTATTAAATAACGGCTTTGCCTCTCCAGCCACCACGTCTCCATCTAATATAGAAAATAATCGCTCGCAAACATTCATCAAGTGCCATTGCAAGCCAGACTCCAACGAGTCCCCAACCTAAAACAATTCCAAAAATATAAGAAAGTAATGTCGCAACTCCCCACATCGATAACACACTAATAAAAACTGGGTATTGCGTATCACCTGCCGCTTGCATCCCACGAATAATCACAATATTCACCGCGCGACCAAGCTCTAAAAAGATGTCAATAAAGGTAATGGTCTTTAATAACGATAAAATTTGTGGATTCTTTGTAAATAATCCAAAGATCTGATCACTTAGTAAGAAAACGAGTGTTGAAATAATAAGTGTCACTAACATTGCCGGTCGTAACGTTTTTAAACTACGCTCATACGCTTTATCTTCTTCTTGAGCTCCTACTAAATGGCCAATAATAATTTGGTTAGCTTGGCCAACTGCTGAAGAATATAAATACGAAAGCCAAGCAATCATGTTTGCATAAACACGTGCGGTAATCACAGCTGTTCCTAATAAATTCACGCACGTTAAGATAACCATTTGCGAGAAATTGTACATGACACTTTCTCCACCTGCTGGTAATCCAATACGCAATAATTGCTTCGACGTTTCTTTAGGAAATGGACGTAAATATTTTACGTGTAACTCTCCTTCAATACGACGAACGAATAAACGATAAACTAAAATAACTCCAATAAATTGGCTGAAGACACTTGAAATCGCAATTCCCGTAATTCCTAGTGATGGCAACAGCGCAGCATTTCCAATAATATTTAACACATTGACGACAACAGAAATATACATCCCTTGCTTCATCAATCCGTTACTTCTAAAAATTGCTGAGAAACTCATGAATAAAGCTTGTAAGAAAACAAGTCCTCCAACAATGTTTAAATAAATATTGGCATCAGCATGTAATTCAGCTGGCATCTTTAATGCATGGAATAAAGCTTCGCTTCCAAAGAATAACCCTGCACTAATTAATACACTGAAAATTAAATTTATAAAAATACCAACTGTATAAATCTCTGAAACCTTCTCTTTATTTTTAGACCCTAGATACTGTGTCACCATAATCGTAATTGCCATCGTGACAATACTAAAGGTAATCGTGACAAAGTTCATAATTGTATTTACGTTTCCGATGGCTGCTACTGCATTCTCAGAATATTGACTCATCATCATCTGATCAACATTTCCAACAAGCATTTGTAAAACAAGCTCAATGAAAATCGGCCATGTCAATTTAAACAATAATCCCTTATTATTTATTTGCAATGTTTGACTCATTTGCTTCTCCTTATAGCTACATAATTTTGTCCTCCTCATAAAAGACAACAATGGATTTTAACATCTCACAAAAGAAATGTAAATATATTTCGCTCATACATTGACAATCATCAAATAAAACCATATAGTGTGTATATACGATATATACAATATTAACAGAGGTGATCATTTGGAAATCATAATTAGTAACTCTAGTAAAAAACCTATCTATGAACAGATTACCGATCAACTCAAACAACAAATCATGTCGGGAATTCTTAAAGAAGGTGATGCACTTCCATCGATGCGTGCCCTTGCACGTGATCTTCATATTAGTGTGATTACGACTAAGCGTGCCTATGAAGATTTAGAGCGAGATGGCTTCATTGAAACCGTCGTTGGGAAAGGAAGTTTTGTTGCTAGTCATAACAAAGAATTACTTAAAGAAGAGCAACAACGTCAAATCGAAGAGCATTTGAATACAGCTATCCAGTTAAGTAAGCGTTGTGGAATTTCATATGATGAGCTAAATGAAATTCTAAATGTTTTATATTTTGAGGAGGAGTAACTATGGAGTATGCCATCGAGGTTAAGGGGTTAACTAAAAAATTTGAGACTTTTTATTTAGATCATATTAATTTATCTGTTCCAAAAGGCTATATCGTCGGCTTAATTGGAGAAAATGGAGCAGGAAAAAGTACAACAATTAAGTCAATCTTAAACTTGATTCATAAAGATCAAGGAACGATTACAGTTTTTGGACACGATTATCAAAAAAAAGAAAAAGAAATTAAAGAACAGATCGGTGTTGTTTTCGATAATTGCCACTTTCCTGAACAACTAACAGCAAATGATTTAAACTTAATAATGAGACAGATTTATGGTAACTGGGATTCTCATTTATATGCTGAGTATCTTAGTCGATTCAAACTGCCAACTAAACAAATCATTAAAGAATTTTCTCGTGGCATGAAGATGAAATTATCACTTGCAGTTGCTTTAGCACATCGACCTAAGCTTTTAATTCTAGATGAGCCGACAAGTGGACTAGATCCAATTGTTCGAAATGAAATTCTTGATATTTTCTTAGACTTTATTCAAGATGAGGAACATTCTATCTTAATGTCTTCTCATATTACGACCGATTTAGAAAAGATCGCTGATTACATTACCTTTTTACATAATGGAAAAGTTATTTTCTCAGAATCCAAAGATAGCCTATTAAATGATTATGCGATTATTAAATGTAATGAAAGTAACTTTAATTTAATCGATCGAGTAGATATCATCAAATATAAAAAATCGTCATATCAATATGCAGTTCTTGTAAAAAATAAAAAAACATTATCGCATAAATACCCAACATTAATTATGGATAATGCCTCTATTGAGGACTTAATGCTTTTACATATTGGGGGGAAGCAAGTATGAAGGGACTAATTCTAAAAGATTTATTAAATTTGAAAAAAGCGATTAAAACGATGTTAATCGTCGGGATTTCCTACTCTATTTTCTTTTCAACGGTTCAACCTACGTTTTTAACCGGTATTTTAACGTTATTATTTTCAATGCAAAGTTTAAGCTCATTTTCCTATGATGAATATGCAAAATGGGATAGCTATGCTCTTACCTTTCCTATCTCAAGAAAAGACTTAGTTTTCAGTAAGTATATCCTCTTTATGACCTTTCCCATCATCGGATCATTTCTTTCAATCATTCTATCTACGATTATTTGTCTATTCAAGCAAACCCTGATAGTTGAAGAAATCTTCGCATCAGCAATGGGATTTTTATTCTCAATGGAAATTCTACTTTTAATATTACTACCTCTCATCTTCAAGTTTGGAATTGAACGTGGACGTATCATGATTACTGTTGTCAGCTTTAGTATTTTTGGGATAGGATTTTTAGTCATTAAACTAATACAAGCTTTAAATCTTCCATTTCTCTCTTTAGAACAGATTTATACTTTAACTCCAATTATTCCATGGATTGCACTAGTCATGGTCGCCCTCATTGCTTATCTATCTTATCAAGTGTCACTTCGTATTGTCGAAAAAAAAGAATATTAGTCTATATGGAAACAGAAATATATTTCATCATTTTATAGCAGGCTTAGTTAGGAATTCTTTTTAATACTAAGACAGACTATAGTCCATCTAAAAGTTTTTACGATATGAAAAACTTATCTGGACTTATATAAAAGCATAGCTAATAGCTATGCTTTTGTTCTTTCTGTGAACTTTTTCAATTTGATTTTCGCTTTCATTACATTTTTTACCATTTTGTGTAGTAGAATATTTCTAAAAACTAAAAGGGGGAAGCAAAATGAATGAAAAATTAACAGGGAAACAATTTTTAAACAAAGTTTTAGCAGGAATGAGTATGGGGATTATCATTTCTTTATTACCAGGTTCTTTAATTGGAGAAGTAGCTAAAGTATTTGGTTGGCAATCGATTATCGATCTCACCACAGTCGCAACTCGTCTTCTTGCCCCAACGATGGGGATTTGTATTGCCATGCAGTTTAAATTAACCCCTATTCAAACAGGGACTTTAGCTATTACAACGATGGTTGGAGCAGGTGCTGTTCAAGTCGTTGACGGAACGATGGTTTTAGCAGGAATGGGAGATGTTTTAAATGCTGGATTAACGGCTGCCGTCGCTGTTGCTTTATTATTACTTATTGGGGATAAACTAAAAGCCTATACGATTCTTCTTCTTTCAACGATTGTAATTACAATTGCAGGTCTTGTTGGCTTATTCACCTTACCTTATGTTACAAGTATTACTGGAGCTATTGGACAAGTGATTGCTCATTTTACAACATTACAACCCGTTCTTATGGGGATTCTTATTGCAATGACTTTCTCATTTTTAATTATGTCACCTATCTCTACTGTCGGAGTTGCTATGGCTATCTCACTCTCTGGAATTGGATCAGGAGCAGCAAATCTTGGTGTCTGTGCAGCGGGATTTGGACTTGCTATTGCTGGTATTCGACAAAATAGTTTAGGGACATCTTCTATTCATTTTTTAGGTTCTGCAAAGATCCAAATGCCAAACTTAGTTAGAAATCCTAAAATTATTTTACCAATTCTTTGTAATGCTGCCGTTTTAGGAGCTTTAGCAGGAGTTTTAGAAATTGAAGGGACACCTATGAGTGCTGGATTCGGATTCGCTGGTTTAATGGGACCTTTAAATCACTTAAATATCGCTGGATTCTCAGCTCAAAATTTAATGTTAACATCATTAATGTTTTTAGTTTTACCTGTTGCCTTAGGGTTTATTTTTAAAGTGGTGTTTATCAATTTAGGAAAAATTATAAAAGAAGAAGATTACCGTATTGAATTAGACTAAAAAAAATCGCAGATTATATCTGCGATTTTTTTATAGTATGTTTAAAATGATGAGTACGAATAATATTTTTTATCATATAAAAGCCCCATCTCTATTTGGGATGGGGTCAGAATATATATGCTAAACAAGTGTCGTTAATTAGTTTGAACGACGACGTTGTGTTTTCATGTTCTTTTTAAGAGCCGATTGTTTTTCATCGCTATCTTTTAAGAAGTTAGTAATTGCTTTATCTAAGTCTAAAGCTGGACGAGCTGGCTTTTCTGGGCGAGCTGGTTTCATTGAAAGGTTAATTTTCCCTTCTGGTGTCACCTCTTTAACGCGCACAGTTACTTCCTGACCCACGCTGACAACATCTTCAACTTTTTCTACGAATTTTTCAGATAACTCACTAATGTGTACAAGTCCTGATTTACCATTTTCTAATTCCACAAATGCACCGAACTTCTTAACACTCGTGATTTTACCATTTAACTTTTGACCAGCTGTGATTGACATAAAAATCGACAGTCCTCCTCATAAATTTTTATATTTTTTGATTTACTTATTCTTGTTGTTCCGGAAGCTTAAATATTATTTCGCCTTCCTCTGATTTGAAATATTTCTCACGTGCAAGCTTAGCAATATAGTCTTCATTTTCAAGTTTGCTTATTTCATTGCGATAATATTCCTCTTTTGCGATCAACTCATCATATTGTTTTTGATATGTGGCTAAATTTTCACGCGCTTTAGTAAGTTTTGATAGACGGTCAGTGTACATGAAAGCTCCTGTTACTACAAAGAAACCAATTAAAAGACTCATCGTTAAAACACGACGATAAAGAAATTGTCTTCTTCTTTTTCTATTGTTCTTCTGTATTAATGTTAGTTTTCTTTTTGCCACGTCGTCTCTCCCTCTTCTTACTTGACATTCTTTTTCCTAATTTAGCTATAGGCGTATAAAATAAAAGCTTTAAGATTCTAAGAAACAACATTATTATATCAGAAACAAGCTTGTAAATAAACATAATGGGTGAAATTACTAAGATATTCACTACTTTTTTTATAAAGTTGGATACTGTGAATAAACTTTCTCCTAGTATTTCAAGATCATGATGTAACGGCTGCTTTAAGAACTTAAAATAAATGATAGCACCAACAATTAAGAAAATTAAGATGTACAAATGAAAAATTCCTTCATTAACATTATATATATATACGAAAGTAAGGGGGACCTGGATCAACCAGTATAAAATGACAACTGCCCATTGCATGTAATGATTAAAGAAGATCTCTTTAACAATGAAGATAAAATCAAGTGTGATCCCGATAAAAATTCCATACAATAGGACATGAATCATAAGTTGAAACTGAACTTGTAAACTCATTTAAATAGCTTGCTAAGGATTCCTTTTGAGTCTTCACCAACCATATCAAAATCATCATATTCATAGCCTGTGATATACCCAACGATCGATAGCTCTCCTTTTTCAAGATCTAGATTTTTTAGCTCTAAATCCATTCCCCTTACTGTTAAAATCCCCATTGTTGTGTCAAGCGTAAACAATTCACTATCAAAGCTAAGTAACTTCTTAATACCAGTGACATCCATTAATTTACGTTCTTTCATTGACACCTGATGGTAGCCTAATAATGTAGTCGGTTTTTGCTTCATGTACGATTCTTTCTCATAAATGTTCATAGTCTCTTCCCTCCGTTATCTGTTTTATCATTAGAACTTATGAACGTCCTAATTTAAATATAACTTTAGGTTGAGAAAGACATTGTTTCTACGCAATATTATACGTCGCCGCGTTACAACTTGTTCATTAAACCGACTTAATTTCAGTATATTCTTCCCCTCATTGTCGTTATCAGGATTCAAGATGACGAATCAACTCTTTTATTATGTAGCCGCTGATTACCTCAAAAAATATAACCAATACAATAAGCACAATTGTCTATATAAGTCCAGATAAATTTTCTTCATAGAAAATTTTTAAGCCCTAGTAGCAGAGGAGTAGATTTCTTTCAGAAATCGCTAGGTGACCATACCCTAGCAGTGGAGTAAACATGCTTCGCATGCTAGGTGACCCCTGGACGATAGGATGTTTTTATAAATAAAGGATATCAGTATTTTTTGTTTGCCACCTTAGATGTAGAATACTTATCTGTTTATATATAGGCAAAGACAGCGGGCATATTTAAATATGTTTTTTCATAGTTTAACTGTCGGCCACTCCCTGTAGATGTTTGAGCCATCACTTCTGCCATGACCATCACTTTAAAAGAAATTCCAAGCGTCGCTTGGATCCCGCTACTAAGTGTGATTAAAAGCTGTGGATAATAAAGGGCTTTGAACTTTTCATATCCCGTGGCTCCAAATAATCAACAGACATCTAACAAATCAGAATCCACCTGATTCATAGACCCTAATATTAATTCATACAATATAGGAAAAATAACGAGCGCCATAATCATAATAGGCCCTAACTCTCGTCCAAACCAAATTAATAAAATAATCGTCACTAAAATCGTGGGAATGGTTCTCAAAAAAGTCACCATTGGAGAAAGAATAACTCTTAATGAGTTAAAATATCCTGATAATATACCTAAAATCAAACTAATTATAAAAATAATCAAAAAGATTAATAAAGTTCTTACCAACGTGGCGAAAACAATACTAATAAAAGAAGAAGAAAAAATAATATGACCTAACTCAGTCAAAACGAGCTGTATCGAAGGAAAAATGATAGGATTTTTCATTAGCTGTACTATCAATTCACATCCCACTATAAACCCTAATAAAACTAAAAAACGAGATCGTTTCATCTCATCTCCTCCTTCTTTTAATCTTACGGAGAATAAGAAAGACTTATGTTAGATAAATTAACACCTATGATATAATAACCAAAAAGGGAGGAATAATATGGATTTTCTTTATGCACTTTATAAATTAATTGGGATGTTTTGTGTTTGGTTTTTGTTTATTCTCTTACTCATTTATATTTATCGTGCTATTCGACTAGCCTTTTTTGTATTAAAAGAAAAATATCATAAACAAAAATAAGCCATCTATAGTAGATGGCTTATTTTTAAATTATAAAAAGAAGTACTTGAAAATACCTTCAAACTGAATTCACAAAAGCGATTCTTTCTAGAATCTACGTTAAGTTAGACAACAGAATGAAGTGTATTTTTAGTACTTCACGATGCTTACTTGGCAGGTGGTCTTTCCCCTGCACCTGATGTCGGCTACCAAACCGAAGTTCAAGTAATCATCCTTTATATTATATGGACGCAATGAAAAAATATGCGTGTTATTTACTTAGATAATAAAAGTCATCATCCGGTAAAGTTCCTCCTACCGTTTTAGCATCAAACTCATAAAGCTTTTGTAAGTAAAACTCAATCTCTTCTTTAGCTTCCTCAGCTGTTTTAAAAATTAGGTTTGAATTAGGCACAGCAGCTTCTATAATAGCTTGCGGCATCTCAAGTCCTGTCTCAACAGCCTCAGTTGCCATTTCGTTTGGCGATTCATTAGCAAATTCAACACTTGCTTCAACTTGGGCTAATAAAGGTTCAATCACTTCTTGGTGATTTTCAATTAAATCTTTATGAATAAATAAGCTTGCTTGTGGATAAGAAGTCACCTCATATAATTCTCCCCACTCTTGTTGAAAATCAACGACAACGTTCATATTTTCCATCTTCGTCTTTAAAACAGAAAGCGATGGTTCAGCAATGAGCGCTATATCAGTTTCTCCCGCTGCGTACATCGCTTGAACATCAGAAACACTTGATAAGTATTCTATTTCAACCTTATCTAATAATCCTTTTTCTTTTAAAATGGTTTGTAACACAATATCTGGTGTGCTTCCTTGTCCGAAAGCTGTAATTTTTCGCCCTGCTAAATCATCAAACGTTAAGTTTTCATTACTAATTAAATATAAATTTCCCCAAACTAAGGTAGCTACTAGTTGATAAGGAACTTCTTTTTGATAAAGTGTTGCTCCTAAATTAGTTGGTGCAACAATCACCTGCGACGTTTCAGATGTAAAAGCAGCGACTAAAGGATCACTTCCTTGAACATATGGTTGCACAGAGTACGTCACATGATCTCCTAAGCTAGGTTGAGTAGCAGCAAAATGAGCTAAAGTCATTGCCGTTGCCCCACTTGGTACTAATACATCGAATGAAACTGGATCAAATTGTGGTGTTGTTTCTGGTTCCTCTTCCTCAACAGATTCTTGCTCAACTTCTTCAGGAGTTGTAACTGGTGGTGTCTCACGCGACTTTTCTTCATTTGCACACCCCATCAATCCAAATATTAAAATAAATACTATCCATAATTTTTTCATTGTAAATTTCCTCCTATGACATTCTGCCTATGATTATATCTAAAAGTATTCACCTTTGAACCATGAAGCGTTAGCCACTTTCCGCATATATTAGACAATACTTATCTAATGTTGGTATTAATTTAATAAAAAAGATAAACATTATCAAATATTAAAATTTTATCTATATATTATATCGATAAAGTTAGCCATATTTATTTATTCTTTTTATACTTCACCTTATTTTTGTCACTTTATGTTGAAAAAATCACAATCTCTATATCTCTAAAGAAATAGATTTGTTATAATATGAAAGGATTTTCTAAAAGATTGGAAGTGAGTGATCTAGAATGAATTATATTACATTCAACCATGTCTCAAAAACTTACGCTCATCCTCATCAAGAGATCATTAAAAACTTTAATCTAGAGATTAAAAAAGGTGAGTTTATTGTCATTGTTGGGCCAAGTGGAAGTGGAAAGTCAACCTTACTCGAATTAATTTGTGGGTTTGAAGCATTAACTGACGGAACTATTGCTATTGATGGAACAATTATTAATGATATCTTACCTAAAGATCGAGATGTTGCCATGGTCTTTCAAAGCTATGCTTTACTTCCTCATTTAACAACTTATGAAAATATCGCATTCGGTATGAAAATTCGTAAGTGCTCTAAAAAAGAGATTGAAGATAAAGTAAAATGGGCAGCAAAGATTTTAAAGTTAGAAGATTATCTTCACACACTTCCTAAAAATCTCTCTGGTGGCCAACGTCAACGTGTAGCAATTGCCCGTGCGATGGTCAGAGAGCCAAAACTTTTCTTAATGGATGAGCCTCTTTCTAATTTAGATGCGAAGTTACGTGATTCAACAGCAACAGAAATCACTAATCTTCATCGCCGATTAAATACCACAACGATTTATGTGACTCATGATCAAACAGAGGCTTTAACAATGGCTGATCGAATTGTCATCTTACATGAAGGTGAGATTCAACAAATTGGAACGCCTATTGAAATCTATACAAAACCTAGAAATCTATTTGTTGCTACCTTTATCGGTAAACCACAAATTAATCTATTTAATTTTGTGCTAAAAAATCAAGAGGCGATTTTATTTAACGATGTCATACTTCATCTAGGAGAACATACGACTTCACTTCTACCAAATGAAGAGTATATTTTAGCAATTCGACCTGAACATATTAAAGAAACGACAAGCGAAGATGGCATTCAAACGGTTATTAAAAAAGTCGAATACAGGGGAAGC
The DNA here is from genome assembly GCA_030531025.1 of Turicibacter sp. The sequence continues at coordinate 25,836 of JAUMTV010000010.1, read as the reverse complement.
GATCAAATTCTTCATTTATCTCGAGGTGAAGAATTAATCACCATGAAATGTTATAACACCCAAGAATATAAAGAAGGTCAATTACTTAATGTTATCTTCGATTTAAGCCATGCCCATGTTTTCAATAAAACAACACAAGAAAGGATTGAAACTAGCTATGAAAAAAATTAAGAGTTTATTAGTTGCTGCATCATTAGTATCATTAGCAGCTTGTCAATCAGAACCAAAAGTTGAAGAAGGTAAAATCGGAGGGACTTTAACAGTCGTGACTTCTCGTACCGATGCAGATGAATTATTTGCAAGCATCGAAGAAGGCTTTAAAGCGAAATACCCAGAAGTTGAAGATATCATTTGGGAATCATCAGCAGATTATGATTCAGATATTATGAAACGTATGAACACTAAAAACTATGGAGATGTTTTATTCGTTCCATTTACAATGGCTGGCACACCAAGTGAATATGAAAACTACTTCTATCCACTTGGAACAGTTGAAGACTTAGAAAAAACATATCTAGATGTTACTGAAGCAACTTATAACGATACAGTTTATGGATTACCTGTTTCAATCAACATCTTAGGATTTGTTTACAATAATGATGTGTTACAAGCAGCAGGTATCGACTCAATGCCAACGTCAACAGAAGGCTTATTACAAACATGTGAGCAAATTGAAACAAAAACAGGAGCTACTTGCTTCTACACAAACTACAACACAACGTTAGGAGTTTGGGCAGGTGCTTTATCATCATACGGTGAAAATTATAAAGAAGCAGCTTTAAACGGAAATGCCTTCAATGAAGGACAACCAATTCGTGAAGTCATGGATTTATTCTACGCTTTAGCATCTAATGGATATATTGAGGAAGACCCTATCACAGGTGACTATGCTCAATCACTTCAATTATTAGCAGATGGAAAAGTTGCAATGATCATGCGTGCTTCTCAAGATTTAGCAACAATTCAAGATTTAAATGATTCAGAAGATAATATTAAGTTAGCACCATTCCCAACAACATTAAATGATTCAACAAGTGTTCCAGTAGGCGCTCCAGGTGTAATCGGAATTAATAAAAACACTGAAAATTTAGCAACAGCAAAAGCCTTCTTAGAGTACTTCATTTCATCTGAAAGTGGATATGCTGCTGATTTAAACGGAGTTCCAACGGTTATTGCTGAATTAAATGATGACCAACGTAAATTATTTGAAGAAGGAAATGTTGTTAAAACAGCTTCAACAGAATCAGCTGAAATCCAAGAACGTTATAGTGCTGTTGCAAATGAAGTAGGAATCGGACGCTTAACAGATGTGTTACAAACGGTAATCAATATCGGATTATATCCAGATCAAAACATGAGCTATGAAGATTATGTTAAACAATTACAAGATGCTTGGACACAAGCATTAGCAAATCATGAATAATCAATTCAAAAAAAAGGAACGAGTCCTTATCGGACTCTTTCTTTTTATTCCTTTATTATTACTAATTACCTTTGGAATATTGCCTATTATCGAAATTGTTTCATATAGCTTTACCTCATGGAATGGAATTAGTAGTTATAAAACACTGGTTGGTGTGGATAACTATATTAAAGTCTTAACAACGCCAAAATATTTTCAAACATTTATTAATAACTTATATTATTTTGGATCAGGTCTTTTACAAATTATTATCGCTCTTTATTTTGCGATTATTTTATCCTTTAATGTCAAACTTAAATCTTTCTTTAAAGCAAGTATTGTCTTTCCAACCTTAATAAGTGGGGTAGCAATCTCCATGATGTTTCGAATGTTTTACACACCAGGTGGTTCATTTGATACGATTTTAACAGAAATTGGTCTTGAAAAATGGATTCACTTTTGGCTAGGGGATCCTCGCCTGGTGAATTACACACTAGCTGGAATTTCACTTTGGCGTCATACTGGACTTCGCTTTCTGATGTTTTATGGAGCCATTCAATCGATTCCAAAAGAGTATTACAAAGTAGCAGAAATTGAAGGAGCAAGCTTCCTCCAAAAAGTGAGGTTCATTATCTTACCTAACATTCACACAGTAATTAAAATTAACCTTATTCTTTTAACAGTAGGAGCAATAACAGCTTTTGAAATTCCAATGATTATGACAAATGGTTCAAATGGAACAACTACTTTTTTACTTCAGACGATGAAAACTGCTTTTGAACAAAAACAATTAGGATTAGCTGCTTCAATGGCAGTGATCATTACCATTGTTTTAATTATTTTAACAACCATTCAAAAAAAATTATTTGGGAATGATGAACATGACGCTTAAAAAATTCATTATCACAAGCTTAAAATATTTGACGCTTATCATCTGGGCTATTATTATCTTCTTGCCAATTTTAACAGTCATCTTTGGTTCTTTTAAAACTTATGATGAATTTACAATGACAACAGGAATTACACCTCCACAAAGCTTTTTAAATTTTGAAAACTACTATCTTGCCCTAACGAAAGGAAAGATGCTGACTGGTTTTATCAATACCTTTATTTTGATTTTATTTGGAGTCGGCGGTAGCATCTTCATCGGATCTATGGTGGCTTATGTGATTAGTCGATTTGATTTCAAATATAAAAAGCTCATTTTATTTATGTACCTTTTTGTCTCTATCGTTCCGCTAGAAATCTCTCAAGTTTCAACGTTTAAAATTATTGATGCGCTTGGATTATATAACACACGTTTAGCTCCTATTTTACTTTATCTAGGGGCTGACGTTTTAATGGTTTATCTTTATCTACAAGTGCTTGAAAAAATCCCGAAAGAAATTGATAAAGCAGCTATGTTAGAAGGAGCCACTTATTTTCAAATTTATAAAAAAGTGATTTTTCCGCTTCTTAAACCTGCTACAGCAACGGTCGCAATGCTAAAAGTAATTTCAATTTACAACGACTTCTATATCCCTCACCTTTATATGCCTGGAGAAAATCTTCATACGATTTCAACAGCCTTATTTAACTTTATGGGACCACATCGTATTGAATGGAATGTGATTAGTGCTGCTATTATTTTAAGCCTCATCCCGATGCTTATTTTCTTTCTACTTTTACAAAAACATATCTATGCTGGATTAACAGCTGGAAGTATTAAATAGAAAGGAAGAGTTATATGAATCAAAAAAACTTTTTTCAACGTACCTATACTGTCATGGAAATGCGTACTGGATTCGCTACTGGTTTACCTGTTTTAAGTGGGGGATTATTCGGTGCGTACTTAGCCGGACAATTGAAACTAATTCCCCTTCTATTAATGTTTGTCACTGGCTTTTGCCTAAACATTGTGGCCAATGTCGCCAATGAAATTCGTGCTTACCTAGAAGACGAAGAAAACGAAGAAACTTTCACTTATCATGCAGGAAGTGAAGGGCTTGTCCGAGGAGATGCGACCTTTTTTGATAGCGTCATTGTCTTACTTTTCTTTTTATTTATTAGTGCTGTCGCTGGATTAAGCCTCGTCTTTATCACTAAAAACTTTAACATTTTAGCGATTGGAATTTTAAGTGTTATCGCTGCGGTTTGTTACTCATTAGGACCTAACCCTTATATTGTTTATCCTATTGGGGAGCTAGTCTCAGGACTGTTCGTTGGATCAATCAGTACGCTTGTTTCAGCTTATTTACAAACAGATGCCTTAAATCTTCCGATTATTCTATACTCAATCATTCCAATGATGATGACAGTTTTCTTAATGTCAACTAACAATACATCAGATTACCAAAAAGATATGGGAAAACGCGTCACATTACCTCATGTGATTGGCTTTAGAAATTCGATTAAAATTATTATTCCCGAGGCATTATTCATGATTGCGTCTTGGTTAATTCTTTATGTGATAGGAAGTATTACTTTTATCATGCTCGTAACTGGACTTTTAATTTTCTATTACTATGGTTATATTCGCTGGTATAAAGATTACTATCATATCAAAGAAGTTTATCCCGAAATGGGACGAGAATGGGGACCACGCCCGCTGTTATTAATCTATAGTTTTAATCTGATTTTATCGATAGAATTTTTCATCTATCTACTACTTCGATAAGGAGAAGCTTATGAATACAATCAACTTACAACTTATTAAAAAAAATCCATTAACCCTTCAAGTCTTATTAGCTGAAAAATTAGATCTTTTTACTAAACATCAAGTGACTGTTAACTTATCCACAACTGAAGATTTTCCCTTTAACGAAAACAATCCGTTCTTTAATGGAGAATCAGATGCAATGGTAGGAGATACAACCTTCTTCTTCTACATGCTTAAGCGTGGTAAAAAAGCAGTGATTACATCAGATTTAACACGTACGATTCATCTAGTAGGAGGACGTCATCTTCCTAATGATTTAAGTCATCTTAAGATTGGAGCTAACCGTGCAGGATTACTTCGTTTATTTTTAGAAAATGATTTAAAAGAAATGATTCCTCATGCTGAAATTACATGGATTAATAATTCATACGAACGTCTTCAAGCGCTAGAAAATGGTGAAATCGATGCGTTAATTGCTATCGATCCGTTTGTTACCGATGTTGTAGAAGCGGGAGGAAAAATTATATGGAGTTTACGAAATAGTCGTCATAACTTTGTCATGTGGGCGTTTGATGAAGAATTCTACCATCATAATCAAGAAGCTGTAGCTAACTTCTATCAAGCATTAGAAGAAACAACTGAAATCTTCAATACAGCTACACCAAAACAAAGAGTTCAATATGCACGTGACTGTGGTTACAACGAAGAATTAGCTCAACGTTTTAAAACTTTTACGTTTGAAAAGCAATCTCCATATCGCGTAGAAGACTTTAATCTTTGTCAAGAATGGATGTATCGAAACGGTGAAATTGATGAATTATACGATGCCAACCAATGTATTGTTAATCCATTTAAAAAATAATGAAAAGCTGTATCTAAAAAGATACAGCTTTTTTTATAATAAATATTCACGCGGAGCATTTCCTGAAAAATCAGCTAAAATTGCTTTTGCTTCATCTAAATAGAATACTTCAAAAATCGGATTATCTGGCATTTGGTAAATTGATTTTACTAGATTTGATGCATCAATAGCTTTTTGTTTTAATCTTAAATCATCAACAAACGTTACTTTTCCATTTAAGCGAAGCCATGCAAATTGTGGACTATTCGTTGTAATTTCTATATAAGGGTTATTTTTCATCTCAGCATAAACATCTTTTTGATTATTTGTACAGAAAAACAACTTTCCATCCTCTGAAAACATAAATTGAAATGGGCGTACTTTTGGCTTATGATCAAGCCCAATCGTCGCCACATATTGCACTGGATTTTGTTTTAAGAACTCAATAACTTCATTCATTTTTAATTCCTCCTATATTGCTTAATTTCTTTTACACCTCTATAATAATACCTATTAATTAACTGAGAAAGTACGCACTTAAAAGTGGGATAGTATCTTACAAGATACTAATGAAGATGGAGGTGCCCAATGAAAAAACTACCTGCTTGTCCAGTTGAAACAACGTTAAGGCTTATTAGTGATCAATGGACACTCTTAATCATAAGAGAATTAAAGGATGGAACTAAACGATTTGGAGAGCTAAAGAAAAATCTACATCCAATTACTCAAAAAGTATTAACACAAAATTTAAAACAAATGGAAATTCGAGGATTAGTGATTCGAGAAGTCTTTCCCGAAGTTCCACCACGTGTAGAATATACACTCACTGACCTCGGTTTTAAGTTTCAACCAATTGTTGACTTAATGTGGGAATATGGTGAACAGTATCAACAACAATACGCTCATCTCATTCAAGACAATGACTAAATATAAGTCGAGGTCAATTTTCTTTTATTTAGTCTTAGTCTTCGAGAGGATTAAATGAATGTTATGAAAAAAATCTTGATTTGTATATAAAATAAATGCCTAAATTAGCAAATAAGAAAAGAGGACCGATGGTCCTCTTTTCTTATTCAAAAATTTCAATTCCTGTTACTTCATCTAAAGCAGGTCGTTCAATACGTTCTTCTGAAATGATTTCATACATATAAGCTGCATCTTGTTTTTTCGTTGAATCTTTAATATCCGTAACACGAACTTTTAAAATTTTATTTCCATAATATAAAGTTAACTCGTCACCTAATTTAACACTAGAGCTTGATTTCGCTACTTTTCCATTAATCTCAATACGTCCTTTATCTGCTACTTCTTTCGCTAACGTACGGCGCTTTACTAAGCGTGAAACTTTTAAATATTTATCTAAACGCATCTTCAAATCCCCTTTCTACATCTAACCTTTCATAGGTGGCACATAAATTGTTGTTAAATTATCTAGTTTGAAGTTATGATCTAACTCATATAACTTAACCCATTTTAATTCAGCTAAATGACTTCCCGCTGCCTTAACGATACAAACTTCATACTCATCATCATAAACTTCCATTAAATCTAATTTTAAGTTTGATGCAACTAATTGATCAAAAACTTGAGGAATAATTAAGTGTTGTTTCGGTGCAATCGCTTCATAATCAAAGTCTAAAGCATCCATAACTTGTAATCCTTCAATTGGATCAATCGCAAGTGCCGCAAACATTGGATCTAAAAAGCTTTGTCCTCCAATAATAACAGCCTCAGTTTCCGCCATCAAACGTTTAACAGCATATTCCGCTACACATGGATGACCTGGTGTAGCATAAATTAAATCACCTTTTTTAGCTTCTTCTTTAATCGTTTCAATGATTTCTTCGTACACAGCTTCAAATGTCTCATGTTTCATATAAACATCATCAAATGCACGATATTCAATATTATTATCCTTTAAGAAGTTAATCATTGGATGTTCTGCTGTTCTTAAAAATAACGGTAATCCTGATTTTAATTTGGCTACCACGCCTAAAGTTAGCTGTGATTCATCTCCAGCTCCAAGTCCTACAATGTAAATCATCTTATGATGCCCCTTCCTATCTTCAATCTAAAACTATGATTCTTACTTATCTTGGTCGTAAACTCATGCTTTATTCAGCTTATAACTTGGCTGGTTGTCTTTTTACAGCCTGTTTTTTAGCAAATTTCTTACGACGTTTAGCACCTTTAGATGCTACTTGAGAAGTCATGAGGAAAATTCCCATGATTAACCCATAAACTAAAACTCCCACTAAAACTTGAATGAATAACGAACAAGCATTATATATTCTGACATCCCCTGCTAATCCTGATAACATTTTAGGGAGATAAGGGTCTATAAAGTCTAGTACTAACCATAGCCACATCGTTGCAAAGCTTACTTTTAACAAATTAAAAAATGATTTCGGATACATCATCTTTCTGAACTGACATAGATTAATAAATGTCATCATGGCTAACGATGCAACTGACGCGATCGCTGTCCCTGAAATTCCTAAACTTTCAGTGAGTGGAGCCGTTAGTGCAATTTTAACTAAAATTCCACCTAAAACAGAAATCAATAGTTTTGAATATTGTTCTTCTTGTTGCATAATAGCCGTACATAAAAATACAAATGGATAAAATAAAACTTGAATCGTTAGTAATTTCAACGCTTCAATTCCATGTGAATCTTTAAATAACACGATATTTAATTCATCGACAACACTAAATAACCCAAGGCAGGCAGGTATTGATAAAGCAATTACGATAAATAATGACGTGTTAAATACTTTTTTACGTTCTTTCAAGTCTCTCAAACCAGCCATTTGTGGAATAGTAGAAGAAACAATAGCTGTTGTAAAGACAGTTGCTGTTTGAATAATCGGTAACCCGCGATCAAAACTTCCTTTAAGCGCCATCGCTTCTAATGAAGAGACTCCACTATTCACAAGTGAATTAAACACAAAGAAACTATCAATCAACTGAAAAATAATTAAAATTCCAGCACTTAAAAATAAATAGACACATTTTTTAAAAAAGTGCGGACGATACGTCATTTTTAAATAAATTTGTGGTTGATCATCTAGCTTTTTAAACAACAAATAGCCAATAGCTAAAAGTGGTCCACATAATCCACCTAAATAAGCAAAATAAGCTAATTTATAAACACTCTGCCCTTGAATCATAAAAAGGGCTACGATAATTGCAATCACTCGAACAAGCTGTTCAATTGTTGATGAATAACCAACGATATGAATTGTCTCTGCTCTTGTTTGAGCCACACCTCGCCAATAAGAAATCGCTGGAATTAGCAAAAAGGCTAAACCGACAATACGAATCGGCCAATTTAACTGCATATCACCCATCGCATATGCAAGAAAATCACTACCGATAAATAAAGCTGCAAAGGATATGAGACTAAACAACCATAATGAATTTTTAATGTATCGTTTAATATCCTCACTATAACGATGAGTTAATAATAACTCTGAAATTATTGTTGGTAATACAATGCCATTTAATGTCGTATAAATTCCGATTAATGGATAAACTTGTTGAAAAACATACAAGCCTTCATCGCCAGAAATATTTTGATATGGTACTTTATACAATAAGCTTAATAACTTAACAAAAAAAGCCGTGATTGTTAAAATCAGCGTCCCTTTCATCCAACCCGATTTCATACTTAAGCCTCCCTAGCTCTTCACTTTACTCAATATACTATTATATCATCAAAAATAGGAACAAATTAAAAAAGGTGAAGTCAATTTATAAAAAAATCAAATTTTTTCATATCAAGTCATCAAGTCTTCCGATTTTCCTTTTGATAAAAAAGATTAAAAAAGTTATAATAAAAAGGTTACACTAAAACATTTAACACAAACTATGCTTAGCTTTTTTAGAGGTGATATTATGAGAATGACAGGAGATAGTCCACTATGGACTAAAAACAGCGTAGAAGGAACAACGTATCCTCCTCTAACACAAGATATCAAAACAGACATTGTTATCGTTGGTGGTGGTACAACAGGTGCTCTAACCGCTCATTATTTCATGAAACAAGGTATGAACTGTACGTTAGTTGAAAAAGGTAAGATTGCAAATCAATCAACAGCTGCTTCAACTGCTATTTTACAATATGAAATTGATACAGGATTAAATCGATTAATGTCGATGATCGGTGAACAAAATGCTCAACATGCTTTCCTCTTTAACTATCAAGCCGTTATGGAAATGAGCCAGATCGTAAAAGAAATCAATAGTAATTGTAATTTTGCTTTTAGACCTTGCTTCCTTTACACACAAGACCCACGTAAAGTAGATTATATGGCAGATGATTGCAAATCACGTCAGGCTATCGGAATTCATTGCGAACTGTTTACTTCTGAAAATCATCAAGATGAATTTAGCTTCAACTTCGAAGCTGGGATTTACTCTCATTATGGAGCAGCCATCATTAATCCAGTTCAATTTACACGTGATTTAATTGACTATAATGTTAAGAAAGGATTGCAAGTCTTTGAGGAAACAACGATTACAGACTATAACTTATCTTCAAATCAAAGCATCTTAACAACTAATGAAGGATTTACGATTACAGCTAATAAAGTCATCATCTGTACAGGATATGATGCATTAGAATGGTTCAAACATGAAAAACCATTCTACACATTAAGTCGTAGCTTTGCTATTTTAACAAAGCCAGTTGAAAAATTACATGGCTGGAAAGAAGAATGTATTATTCGTGACGACCAAGAGCCGTATACTTATATCCGCCCGACATTAAACAATTCAATTATTATTGGTGGAGAAGACTTAGAGATTGATGATTTAGATGGTGAAGTCGCAAATATGGGTGATCGTCATCCATTAGCTTTACAACAATATCATCAACTATTACGTCGTGTACGTCGTATGTTCCCTCAAATTGAAAATATTAAAACAGATTGTTGGTTCCATGGTTTATTTGTAGATACAAAAGATGGACTTCCTTTCATCGGAAAACATCCTGATTATCCAGGAGCTTACTTTAACTTAGGATATGGGTCAAACGGAATGCTTTATTCATTAATTGGGGCTAAACTTATTTCTCAAGATGTGACTGGAAAAAATCCAAAAGAATTAGAGATCTTTAAATTTAATCGTTATTAAAAAAAGAGTGGATCATCCGCTCTTTTTTTAATACTCTTCCTTTCTCTCTCATACAATTTCTATATAAGTCCAAATAAACTTTCTTCAAAGAGTTTTTTATAACATTAGCAATAGTAAACAGATAAGATCACAACCTTTCGGCTGTGCCACTTACCCTAGGTAACCACCCCCTGGATACTTGCTTCGCAAGGCAGGGAACCCCTGGACGATAGGATGTCTTGATAGGTAAAAGAAATCAGTATTTTTTATTTGCTACCTTAGATATAGAATACTTATCTGTTTATAGAAAATAGCTTTTAAAAAGGAGGTCATATTCTTGCTGCATTCTGATGATTATCAAGAAATAAAAGAAAAAGATACATCTGATCAACAAATTCACGAACAATGCTCAGACACAGAAAAAAATTCAGCTAAAAAAAGTATTGCTTATAAACGAATGAGCCGAAGTCTTGCCTGCCTTTTAATTGGAATCATCTGCTTAGCTTTTATTTACTTTATTATTCATTTATCCTCTTCTCCATCTGAAATTACCTTTATCAAGCATGGCACGCTAGAGTCCTATACTAATCAGCCGCTTGGCACGGTGCTAGATACTTTTTTCTATCAACCAACTTGGGAGATTACAGCAGATAACACTGTAAGGTTTACTGGTAGGGCCTATTGGGGAGATGAAGAAGCAACTTTTTCTCTTTTATTCACCGTGAATCCCGAATCTCATACCTTCGATGTTCAACGCTATGAAATTAATAATAAAATCCAAACTTATGATGACTTTATTGTATTATTAGATACGCTCTATGACAGATAAGACATTTATTTCGCTTAAGGAAGAGCCTTGAAACGAAAAGAAAAAATATCAATTAAAAATCATTATTTCTTATTAGGAGTTCTTGTAGGAGCATTTATTATTCCGAAAATCAGTAAAAGTACTGTTGGAAACAACAACGGAAATAACTATTACTTTATTACAGAAAAAAAGAAATAAAAATAATTTTTTAACTAGAAAAGAGGGACGCTATCCCTCTTTTCATGTTATCATGAATTTAACTAACACTAGAAGGAGCTCAACTTTAATGAAACTTGAAACAGAACATTTAATCTTATACCCGCTAACTGAAACGCTTATCCAACAAATTCTCAAGGATGAAGTAACAGAGTACTCAACAAAAGAATGGCTAACTGAAGATAACCGAACACTATTAACGTGGATGAAAAAAGAGCTTTATCTTTTCCTACCTCCAAAAATCGGATTTACTTCTTGGATTTTTATTGAAAAAGAAACAAATCAAGTCATCGGAGATGGTGGCTATAAAGGTAACCCTAATTCAGATGGTGAAGTAGAAATCGGCTATGAGATAATCGAATCTAAACGTCGAAAAGGTTATGCGACTGAAGCCATTGATGCCCTTCTTGATTGGGCCGTTACTCAACCTGAAATAAAATCTATTATCGCAAAATGTCACAAAGAAAATCTTCCTTCAAGAAACTTACTTGAAAAGTTACAGTTCGTAGCTGTTGGCCACGAAGATGAGATGGATATTTATCAAGTTTTCATTGATGAGCATCCCCTTTTTAAAATTGGGAAATATGTTGTTGCAGGCCTAACTTTAGCCTGTATGCTCATTCCACTAACTAAAAAAATCATTAATAAGAAAAAAAGCTAGTCGATTGACTAGCTTTTTAATCTTTTAAAATATGATTAATGACTCGTTTAGCATTAACATGAGTAATAGCATCAATCTCAACACTGCTATATCCACGCTTGATTAATTCATCAATCACGTTGTTTGCCGAAGCAGCACTTTGACAATCAATTAAATTAGAATTTAAATTTCCATCACCTAAATAATTCATGAAATCAAATCCTAACGCAATATAACGTGTTCCAACTAAATCTTTCATATAATCAATATGGTCGACTAGTGACTCAACATCTGGCTTTAACTGATTCGTAAAGTGCGGAACAGCAGTAACACCAATTACCCCGTCTAACATAGCGATTTCTTTAATTTGTTCATCTGTTAAATTTCTTGGATGCGATGTTAGTGAATAGCAATTTGAATGAGAGGCAATAACAGGTTCTTTACTTATCGACAAAATATCATCAAATGTTTGAGCATTCGCATGTGAAACGTCAATAACCATTCCAAGATCGTTCATCTTTCGAACAAGTTCACATCCTAAAAGTGTGAGCCCCGATCCATCTTGGCAACCCACTCCAGCTGCAAATTGATTTTTCTCATTCCACGTTAACATGGCATGACGAAATCCCTTTTCATATAATGATTCTAAATGATTTAAATCTTGAACAGGTGCTAAACTCTCGAGTCCAAGAATTACATTTACTTTATGATCAGCCCAGTCTCCTTTAGATAACACAACTTGCACATCTGGTGACTCTTCAAGTTCTTCTAAAATATAATTAATCGCTTCATCAAAATTATTATGTAACAGCTGATTTACATCAGTATAATACGTCCAAATTCCCCCGGTCACATTTCCTTCTAATAATTCAGGAATATGATAAGATTCTACAATCCCACGTTGACCTCTCAATCGCTTGTTTACAATATTATATAAAATATCTGTGTGCGTATCGAAAATCAAAGGTTTCCCCTCCTTATAGAGACAATCAGATTTTCATCTAATTACTACCTATTATAGACTATCTCCTCTCAAAAAAGAGCAACTACTGTCCGATTTTTTACGACAAATAATTTAAAAAGGTGAGAAAAAAGCCTATGAATATTCTCTCATAGGCTTTTTTCTATCTATGCTTCTTGTTCTTGACTGAACTGACTATTATATAAGTCAGCATAGAAACCATTTTGAGCCATTAGTGTCTCATGATTTCCTGTTTCAATCACATCTCCATCTTTCATAACTAAGATGACATCAGCTTCACGAATCGTTGATAAACGGTGAGCAATGACAAAACTTGTTCGACCTTTCATTAACGTTTTCATTGCATTTTGGATTTGTAACTCTGTACGCGTATCAACACTACTTGTTGCTTCATCTAAAATCATAATTTCAGGATCAGCTAATAAGGCACGAGCAATGGTTAATAACTGCTTTTGTCCTTGAGAAATATTCGAAACTTCTTCATTTAAAATCGTGTTATATCCATCAGGTAATACACGAATGAAATGATCAGCATGTGCTGCTTTAGCGGCAGCAATAATTTCTTCTTCAGTCGCATTCTCTTTACCATAGGCAATATTATCACGAATCGTTCCATTAAATAACCATGTATCTTGTAAAACCATTCCAAACTGTTTACGTAAATCGGCACGTTCTCGTTTTGTAATATCTACACCATCAACTAAAATATGACCGCCATTTACCTCATAAAAACGAAGTAATAAGTTAACTAATGTCGTCTTACCTGCTCCAGTTGGACCAACAATAGCGACCATTTGCCCAGGTTCAGCTTTGATATTCATATCATTAATTAAAATACGATCTTCACGATAACCGAATTTTACATGTTCAAACTCAACGGCTCCTCGACCATTTTCAATTTTAATTGGCTGACTTGGTTCAGGTGTTACCTCTTCTTCATCTAATAACTCAAACACACGCTCAGCTGAGGCAACTGTTGACTGAATAATATTCGAAATTTGAGCAACCTGTGCAATAGGTTGAGTAAACTGACGGTTGTATTGAATGAAGGCTTGGATATCCCCTACACTAATACGACCTTTAGTTACTAAAATTCCACCTACAACCGCAACAACTACATATCCTAAATTTCCGATAAAGTTGATAATTGGCATAATTAATCCTGATAAGAATTGTGCCATCCAACCAACACCATAAAGTCTTTCATTTATTTCATCAAACTCTTCAATCGCTTTTTTCTCATGTCCAAAAGCTTTAATAACATTATGACCTGTATACATTTCTTCAATATGGCCATTTAATTCACCTAATGTTTTTTGTTGACCAATGAAATATTTTTGTGAACGTTTAACAACCATCATCATTAAAACACCTGACAACGGAATAACGATTAAAGAGATTAATGTTAAAATTGGACTAATCGTTAACATCAAGATTAAAACCCCAATAACCGTTGTCACCGAAGTAATGACTTGAGTAATTGATTGTTGTAGCGTTCCACTAATATTATCAACATCATTTGTAAAACGACTAAGTAGTTCTCCATGTGTATGTGAATCGAAAAATTTAAGTGGTAGTTTAGCTAATTTTTCATCAATATCACGACGTAAATCATAAACAACTTTTTGTGAAATACCTGCCATGATAAATTGTTGTAAATAATTAAAAGCAGCACTTATGACATATAAACCAATTAATAAAACAACAATTTTCCAAATGTAGCTAAAATCAATTGGAGAAGGTGTCATATTCCCCTGAATTCTTTCTAACATTGGTCGGAATAATTCATCAGTAATTTTCGCCATGATTTTAGGTGAAATAATTGAAAAAATAACACTGGTGATGGCAGCAACAATAACAATGATTAAACCGATACGATATGGTTTTAAATATTTACTTAAGCGAACTAATGTTCCTTTAAAGTCTTTTGCTTTTTCATTACCTGCATGTGGTCCACGTCCCATAGGTCCAGCCATAATTATTCCTCCTCTCCTTTTTTAAGTTGTGATTCAACAATTTGTTGATAAATTTCGTTTGTTTTTAATAAATCCTCATGCGTTCCGCAACCAACAACACATCCTTCATCCATAACTAAGATACGTGTTGCATCCATTACTGTACTTACACGTTGGGCAACAATAATCACCGTTGCATTTTTAGTTTCATCTTTTAAAGCAGCGCGTAATTTAGCATCCGTTTTAAAATCAAGTGCTGAAAAACTATCATCAAATAAATAAATCTCTGGTTTACGAACAATCGCTCGTGCAATAGATAAACGTTGTTTTTGTCCCCCAGAAACATTCGTTCCACCTTGTGAAATCTGTGACTCAATTCCATCTTTCATCTTAGAGACAAAATCTGTAGCCTGAGCAATATCTAAAGCATGTAAAATATCTTCATCTGTTGCATCTTCTTTACCATATAAAATATTTTCACGAATCGTTCCTGAAAATAAAACAGCTTTTTGAGGAACATATCCGATTTTTGAACGAAGTTCTTGTTGATTCATATCACGTACGTTAATGCCATCAACTAAAACTTCACCTTCTGCAGCATCATAAAAACGCGGAATCATATTTAAAATAGATGATTTTCCTGATCCTGTCCCACCGATAATCGCAGTAATTTCACCTGGTTTAGCAGCAAATGAAATATTAGAAATAGCGTATTCTTCTGCCCCTTCATAACCGAATGACACATTTTTAAATTCAACGTGACCTTTTAAATGAGGTTGAATTGCTCTTTCAGGTTCTTGAATAGGTGATTCCATATCTAATACTTCATTAATACGAACGGCTGAAGCTTGTGCACGTGGAATTAAGACAAACATCATTGTTAACATTAATAACGAGAACATGACTTGTGTTAAATATTGAATAAACGCCATTAAATCACCGACCATTAAGTCACCGTCATTAATACGAATTCCGCCAAACCAAATGACCGAAATAATTGATAGGTTTAAGATTAACATCATCAATGGCATTAAGGCACCCATTAAACGGTTAGCAACTGTTGCAACACGTGAAACATCCATACTTGCTTGATTAAATCGTGCTTGTTCTGATTGAACTTTATTAAACACTCGAATCACTCGAATTCCAGTTAAGTTTTCACGTACCACTAAATTTAACTTATCAATTTTCTTTTGCATTTTTTTAAACATCGGCATCGTAAATTTAGCGATGACTAAAATCGTAATGACGATAATTGGAATAACAATTAAAATAATTTTTGATAATTCAACATCTTTTCGAAGCGCCATGATTAAAGCCCCAACAATCATTAATGGTGCACTTAGCATCATACGCATCATCATAATGATAACCATTTGTACTTGGTTAATATCATTTGTCGTACGAGTAATTAGTGAAGCCGTTCCGACTTCATTAACTTCTGTTAATGAAAAAGATTCAACCTTTTCAAATACTTTCTTTCTTAAATCGCGACTAAATCCCATTCCTACTCGTGCTGAAAGAAAACTACTCCCAATCGTACAAGCTGTTCCAAGTAAAGCAACGAATAACATAATTCCACCACGACCAAGAATATAAGGGACATCCCCTTTAACAATTCCTGTATCAACAATATCTGACATTAAGTCAGGTAAAGATAAGTCTGTCATCGTCGAGATAAAAACTAATCCCAAAACACCAATGACTGAAAGCCAATATGGCTTCAATCCTTTAAACAATTTTAACATTTCTATGCCTCCCTTAATCCTTAAAGTTTTCAGTTAACTTTGTCAAAATACATTTTGCTTGAGTTAACTCCTCTTCTGTAA
This sequence comes from Turicibacter sp., assembly GCA_030531025.1. Next base: position 9,410 of record JAUMTV010000010.1, on the reverse strand, counting down.
AGTTTCCAAATCCTTGAACGCTTAATTCTTGAAATACTTGATTGACTATTTTAGCTTGATTTTTACCTTTATCTGTTAAGTAAACATGAGTCACACGCTGATCTTCTAAGCTACGTCGTCGCTCAATGACTTCATCACGTTCCATACGTTTTAACATGGCACTAACGGTAGCAGGTGTCACACACATTTTGTTTGCAAGCTCTACCTGTGTTAATCCATCACATTTAGATAAAATGTGTACGATTCCAGGCTGTGCACGACATAAGCCATGTTCCTCTAACTTTCGCTGAACTGTTAACATCTGATTTTTCATCAAATGGCCTAACAAAACAGATAGTTCATTCATTCGTTGACTATCCATCTTATTTCACCTCTCTTCAATCTAGAACTATCATACGCCTCTTAAATTAGTTAGTCAACTAACTATTAGCTAACTAATTATTTTTTACAATTCTTCCACACAAAACAACGATTTCATCTTTAGTGTGAAACATGATATCAAAAGTTAATCCTAAAAAATAAAAAAAGCAGATGATCCTTAAAGATCTTCTGCTTTTTCATTTAAAAAATTAAGTGAGCAATTAATGCAATAACTGGTAAAGTAATTAATGTACGTTGGATAAAGATAATAAATAATTCCTTTAAATTCACTGGAATCTTTGATGCTAATAATAAAGCCCCAACTTCTGATAAATAAATTAATTGTGAGACTGATACTGCTGCAATAAGAAAGCGAGTCATCTCACTCTCAATTCCTGAAGCTAAAACAGATGGTAATAACATATCAGCAAATCCCGCTACTAATGTCTGTGAAGCGGCCATAGCTTCAGGAATTTGTAATAACATTAAAACAGGTAAGAAAGGTAATCCTAAAATTTTGAAAATTGGCGTATATTCTGCAATGACTAAAGCAATCGTTCCAACTGCCATCACAATTGGAATAACGGCTAACCACATATCTAATACATTTTTAAATCCATCAATAAACACAACTTTAATTAAGTCTTGTGATTTTGCCTTTTCAATGGCTTGTGCCAATCCATGAGAGAAACTATTAAATCCACTTGGAATTTTCTCTTCCTCTACTTTATGAGTTCCATCAAAAAATGTATCTTCCTTTTTTGATAATGGTGGTAATTTAGGCAATACAATGGCTGCTACTAAACTAGCAATCGTCACAGTAAAATAAAATGGAACAAACATATTTCCTAAACCAACCGTATTAATCACGACTAAACTAAATGTAATCGACACTAATGAGAATGTTGTTCCAATAACCGCAGCTTCACGCTTTGTATAAAAACCATCTTCATATTGCTTACTTGTTAATAAAACACCAATCGTTCCATCTCCTAACCATGAAGCAATACAGTCAATCGCTGAACGCCCAGGTAAATTAAAGATTGGACGCATAATTTTTGATAATAACGTTCCAACAAACTCTAATAATCCAAAATTCAATAATAAAGGTAAAAATAATCCTGCAAATAAAAAGACAGAAAAAAGAATTGGAAGTAAATCATATAAAACTAACCCACCTGTATCTGGTGAGAAAATCGCTTCAAGTCCTACTTCATAGAATGCCATGACAATAAAAACAGCAGATAATAAACGGATAACAAACCAAACCGGTGTCACGGTAAATAAATTATTTAAAAATTCATTTTTAATGATGAATTTAGGTGTCCAGATTTTCGCGATAATCGATCCAATTGCTGTAATCATCACTAGCCCTAACACAATTGTCGGCAAAACATCAGTCAATGATTCTTGAACCCATCCAGATAATAAAGCGATTGGAATAGTGATTTCTCCTTGATGAGAAACAGGCATCATAAATAAAATGACCCCAATTATTGAAGGAACTAAAAACTTTAAGACTTCAGTTACTTTATAAGAGCTACACGAGCCTTTTACTTGTGATTTATTTTTTTGATTCATAGTTGCTACCATCCTTATAAATAAATTTTATCTTCGATTTTATAAGTATACTTCCTACTATAAAACTTATCAACCTTTTTACCGACAATAATCTTGTTTTTCCAACAAAAAAAGAAGACTAATATTGTCATGACTTAGTCTTCTTCCATGCTACTAAAATAATCTCATCATCAAACTTATTTTTGAATTCTTTCTCCATTGATTGTAATGCTTTGATTTCATCTTCTGTTAGTGATGCAATCTTATAATCATTCAAAGCCATCACCCCATGATTAACACATTCGAGTTCATAAATAATCTTAAAGATGTCCAATAATTCACTTAAAAGTTTTTTAAATTTAATAAGTTTGTTAGGACATCTATATTATGACTCTCAAAAACTAACTTATACCACGTATTTACTTATCATTTTTAAATCATAAAGTCAGGATCTACAAGATAAACCTTCTCATTTAGTACACGACGATACGCTTGCTGTTGTTCCTCTGTTAAACCACCTAAAGATGACATCATTTTTAACTCTACAACTCCTGTTGTAGGATTTAATGGCGCTTGATAGTGTTTGTACGGATTTAACGTGAATCCTAAACGCTCATAAAATTGAACTCGTCTCTTCGTCATCTCATCAACAGGCGGCTCTACTTCTAAAATAACGCGTCGCTCATTTGCTTCTTCTAAGATCGTCTCAACAAGTTTTGTTCCAATTCCTAATCCACGTGATGACGGCGTACAAGCTAAATGTTCAATATATAAAAAATCAGCAAACATATAATAAGCACAAAATCCTAACAATTGTCCTTCTTTCTCATACGTCTTTAGATGATAATCCTCTCGACTTAATAACGACTTTTGCCCTTCATAACTTCTAATCTCATCCATTGGAAATGAATCAAGCATAATTTTATAAACCGCATCAAATAATGAACTCAAAATCTCACCTTCTGTATAATTACTTTTGATATTGCACATAATAACATAAAATATTCGCTTTTACAAGAAAGTTAATATATGGAGACCTAACAATGAAAATAAATCCTGATTTATATCATGGCCACGATCAATATACTAATTTTTTTGAGGGTTGGTATTTTAAAATCGTCGATGCCACTGCAACCTATGCTTTAGCGTTTATTCCTGGAATCTCTAGAAGTGAAGGTGCAAAAGATCATCACAGTTTCATTCAAGTAGTTAATTTAATTAACCATACATATCACTACTACCGATTTAATGTAGATGATTTTTACTCTAATAGCCGTCATCTAAAATTAAATATTGGAATTAATGAATTTAGCTTTAACAAGATTTTTGTTAATCTTAAACAACTAAACGGTATCTTATATTTAGGATCACCTAAAAAATGGCCAGATTCGAAGCTTAATCCAGGAAGTATGGGATTTTATAATTACTTACCCTTTATGGAATGTTACAGCCAAGTATGTGCAATTGACGGAGATATTGAAGAGGGGCATTTAAAAATTAACGATCAAGTCATTGATTTCAGTAATGGTAAATACTATATTGAAAAAAATTGGGGAAAAAGTTTTCCTACCTCATGGATTTGGATACAAAGTAATAACTTTTTAGATAAGCGGGCAACGGTGACTTGTTCGCTTGGGATTGTTCCATTTCCAATTCTTAAAGAGTTTCGTGGTTTTTTAATTGGCGTCACAGTCGATCATAAATTTTATTCATTCACCACAATGAACCATAGTAAAATTAATATTCAAGTGTGCGATCGTGACATTATTTTATGTGCGACACATCAGCATCTTCAATTAATACTTAAAACAAAAAGCAAAGCAGAAGATTTTGTTGAGTGTTATGGACCTAAAAACGGAAAAATGTCTCCTTTACTTGAAGAAACATTGAAAGGTGAAGTTGAAATGACACTAATGAATACTAAAAAAAATATTATTATCTATCATGGGATTGGAAAAGCCTGTGGAATTGAATATGGTGGTGATCTTTCTAAATTACTTGATGAAAATTAAATAATCCACAACTTTAAAAAATGCACCAAATTTAATCGGTGCATTTTTTATTTATCCTATTTCCTTAAACTTATTCACATACCACTCAATCGTTGATTTCAATCCTATTTCAAACGAATAAGAAGGGGCCCATCCTAATTCCTCTTGAATTTTACTCGAATCAATCGCGTAACGTAAATCGTGACCTGGTCGATCCGTAACAAATTCAATCAACTCGTAAGGCTTCCTTAATTCATCTAAAATAAACTTAACAATCGTTAAATTTGAATATTCCTGATTCCCACCAATATTATAAACCTCACCACTACACCCTTTATGTAAAATAGCATCAATAGCTTTGCAGTGATCTAATACATGTAACCAATCACGAATATTTTCACCTGTACCGTACACAGGTAACTTCGCATTCTTTAATGCTTTTAAAATCATTAATGGAATCAATTTCTCAGGAAATTGATAAGGTCCATAATTATTTGAACAACGTGAAATAGTAACGGGCAACTGAAATGTCCTAAAATAAGATAACACTAATAAATCAGCTGATGCTTTTGATGCAGAATAAGGACTTGATGCTTTCAATGGAAAATCTTCAGTAAATAATAACTCACTATCTAAAGCTAAATCTCCGTATACTTCATCTGTTGAAACTTGATGAAATCTTTTAACTTGATAAGCTCTACATGCATCCATTAAAATTTGTGTTCCTAATATATTAGTCGTTAAAAAGTCAGCTGGATTCTCAATCGAACGATCTACATGACTTTCAGCAGCAAAATTCACGACCCAATCAAACATTTCTTTCTCAAATAATTCAAAAATAAACGTTCGATCTCGAATATCTCCTTGAATAAATCGATACTGTGGATAACCACTCACTGCCCGATTATTTTCTAAACTTCCGGCATACGTTAATAAATCTACATTTACAATTTCATAAGTTGGATATGTCTTTAACATATATTGGATAAAATTACATCCAATAAAACCTGATCCACCGGTTACTAATAACTTTTTCATATGATCCCCTCATAAAATGATACTTATGCTGACTAAACTATATTATACTTATAATCTGCACTTGAAACAACATCTGAAAATTTGCTAGTATAAGGAAATATAAGCTATAATATAAACAAATAATTAAATAAGGAGGATTTATCTACATGACAAAACCTCGTGTACTCGTTGTTGATGATGAACATGAAATTAGAGAAGCGATTCGTATTTATCTACGTGGGGATGGAATCGAAACTGTGATGGCTACCAATGGACAAGAAGCTGTTGAAATTATGAAACAAGAAGAAATTCATCTTATTCTTATGGACTTAATGATGCCAATCATGGATGGAATAGTTGCCACAAGTCAAATTAGAGAATTTTCAAATGTTCCAATCATCATGCTCACTGCTAAATCAGAAGATACCGATAAAATTATGGGACTTTCCCTTGGAGCAGATGATTACATTACTAAGCCATTTAACCCGATGGAATTATTAGCTCGTGTTAAAAGTCAACTTCGTCGCTATCTGCAACTAGGATCTCAGGCAAGCGCTCAAAATAATAACAAAGATATTTTAGAAGTAAATGGTTTACGCATTAATACCGCCACTAAGCAAGTGTTTGTTGATGATAAGGAAGTTCGTTTAACACCAACTGAATTTAAAATTTTAAGTTTACTGATGCGTAATAAAGGTCGTGTCTTTTCAATTAGTGATATTTATGAAAATGTTTGGGATGAACCAGGGTATAATGCTGAAAATACGGTCGCTGTTCATATCCGTAAAATCCGTGAGAAAATTGAAATTAATCCACGTGATCCAAGGTATTTAAAAGTAGTTTGGGGGATTGGGTATAAAATAGAAGCCTAAAGCTTCATCTTTCTTCATCCTATAATCTAATTGCCAGAAGACCATAGCAAAATACTTGCTGTGGTTTTTTCTTCGTATTAAGAATTTCTTAAGAAATCAAATACTTAATTATTAAGATATTGCTGGTATTGTTAAACTATATAAGTCCAGATAAGTTTTTTACATCGTAAAAAACTTATAAGCCCTACTAATGGAGGAAACATGCTTCACATGGTAGGTGACCCCTGGACTATAGTCTGCCTTTCACGGCACAACTATCAAACATTTAGTGTGTCGTGATAAATGTAAATTTTATTTCTGTTTATATATAGACTAAATTTAATATAGGAGCTGAGTTTATGGAAAACAAAAACGATCAAAGTGGAGTTACAGATTCTCTAACTAAAAACTGGATTAAATTTTTAGTTTATTGCTTCTTATTTCTATTTTCTTTTAATTATGTTACTGATCAACTAAGATATGAAAGAATCTTTCCTATTAATTATTTTCAATCTCAACAATATTCTCAACAAGTTATAAACTTTCTCGAGGCTTTCTATCTAGAAAACATTGAATTGCCCAAGCTTCAAACGTCATTAGAAGAGATTGAAGTCACTAAACAAGAAATACTAGATGCGAAATATAACAGTTCATATAACTATGATCGCTATCTCTATAATAGTGAAATAGACTCTATTAGCTCATTAACAGATGAACAAATTAAAGATATAATTCAATATGCGAAATACGAAGAAAATCAAAATCAAATTGAAACATACAAACATAACTATTATGAAGAGAAAAATGCCTTTTACTATGATTTAAAAGATAGTAATGGGAAAACTTATAATAATGTACCCTCTGAATCAGAAGATTACTTAAATATTATTTCTATTCCTTATAAAGGAAAGAATGCCACTGATTTTAGTGACCTTAATAGCACGGCCCGTGACTTTGGAATAAGTGGGACACTGTATTTACCAAAATACATAATGGGTGAGTCAACGATTCAAGCTTCATTCTTTGCTAATATTACAACAAAAGTTATCTGGATTGGGGCTATTATCGTTTTAATTGCAAGCTTACTTCCACTTTACAAAAGCTTTAAAAAAGTAAAAGATACTCAAATTAAAATCCCAGATCAATATAAATGGATTGAAGAGAAATATTTAACTCTTCCGATTGAGTTCAAAGCACTTATCTTTTTAGGAACAATATTTTTCTTGAAAAATGTAAATACTAGAACATATTACTGGTATTACAATAATCTTGTTTCATATATCATTAACTTAGTTATTCAAATTATACTAATTATCATTCTGCTTTATTTCTTCTTCCTACAATTACAAGGTCTAATATATCGAATCAAATATCCTGACGTACTAAAACAAGAATGGAATAACGGATTTTACATGAGTAACATTGATGATTGGAACAAGCTCCCAATCTATCGTAACTTGTTTATCCGCGTCACTCTGTATTCAGCTATCATTGGACTATGGGGAGTCATTTGGGGAATTAGTTTATACGACTACTCAGGGTTACTGTTCAGCTTAATTAGTGTGATATTAGGGGTAATTCTTTTAGCCATTATAAAAAAACAAACAAAAAAAACTCAAGCTATTTGTGATGCTTTATCTAAAATGGCTAATAATGAAGTTATATCAGAAATTAATGTAAAAGGGCATGGAATTGTTTCAAATATGGCTAAAGATATTAATGCTATCCGTGAAGGATTAGCTATATCAAGTCAAAAACAATCAAATAGTGAACGATTAAAAACCGAACTAATTACAAATGTCTCACATGATTTAAGAACGCCTTTAACAAGTGTATTAAATTATGTTGATTTAGCAAAAAGAGCGGATATTACCGATGAAGAAAGACAAGAGTACTTACAAATTATAGATAATAAATCTAAGCGATTAAAAATATTAATTGATGACTTATTTGAAGCTAGTAAAATGGCAAGTGGAGCTGTTGAATTAAATAAAGAACAAGTTGATTTAGTCGCTTTAATGTATCAGGCATTAGCAGAATATGATGATCGATTTGAAGAACAAAAACTAACCATTCGAACAAAAACATCTGCGCAACATATGTATGCTTACTGTGATGGAAGAAAGATGTATCGTGTATTCGAAAATTTATTTAGTAATGTGATCAAATATGCTCAACCAGCTACACGTGTCTATCTAGAAATGATTTATGAAGGTGCTGAAATTGTCGTTATACTAAAAAACATATCAAATTATGAATTAGGATTTGATGTGAATGAGCTAGCCGAACGATTTAAACGTGGTGATAGTTCACGACATACTGAAGGTTCAGGACTAGGTTTATCTATTGTAAAATCAATTTTAGACTTACATGGAGCAGGACTTGAATTATCACAAGATGGTGACTTATTCAAAGTAATTTTCAGAATCAGCAAACTTTAAGACAAGAGGAGTTCTCATCATGGCCAATACATCTGTATCTCAGAATAAAAGATTGAAAAGACAAACACAATCTATAGTGAAAATATTGATCATCTTGTTATTATTAGTTATCTGTATTGGACTAGTAGTTAGTAAAGCTTATTTAAAAACTAACCAATCCATTAATTATTTAAATAATGATCAAATAATGACTAACTTACAAGAGCGTGTTATTCCAAACCCTTTCTCACCTGAAGAACAGAAGTATTTGGCTTCTTTTAATATTCCTGAAGATAAATTAAAAAGTCTAATCTTATCCAATAAATTCATATATAGTGAGATGCCAATCTATAGTGAACAACTAAATTTATACCCTCTATATTCAGTAAATTATGCATTAAACTATGTCCTATATCCTAATGTCAAATCAAATTTCTATCAAGATATAAGAACAGTTAAGAATCCAAATGATTATCTAGTTCTCATTAATAAAAATTACAAATTACCAGACTACTATCGGCCTGATGATTTAGTTTTATTAGATGTCGCATTATTTAATCAAAGCCCTGACAATGAAGCTAATTATTTAAGAAACCCTGCTGCCACAGCCTTAAAAGACTTATTTAATGCAGCGATGAACGAAGGTTACTATCTTATTGCAAGAAGCGGATTTAGATCCTATGAGACACAAATTAGTCTTTACAATAAATATGTTAAAACTAAGGGACAAGCCTATGCAGACTTATATAGTGCACGAGCAGGCCATAGTGAACATCAGACTGGCTTAACGATTGATATTACCACAAAATCAGTTAATTCAGAACTAATACAAGCATTTGGATCCACACCAGAAGGAAAATGGATTGAAACAAATGCCCATCACTTCGGCTTTATTATCAGATATCCACAAGATAAAAAAGATGAAGTTGGCTATGAATATGAGCCATGGCATTTACGTTATGTCGGAATAGAAGCAGCAACTAATATATATAATTCAAATATGATCTTAGAAGATTATATTCTTGATCAAAATCTCATTGATAACCTATAAAAAAACTCCAATCACTTGATTGGAGTTTTAAAATATATAAAAGTTAAATATTATGAGACAATCATTAATTCATACTCAATATTTAAAATAACTTTATAAACATAAAAAAAAAGCACTCGTGGAGTGCGTTATACTCAATTGGAGCGGGTGAAGAGAATCG
>JAUMTV010000252.1 GCA_030531025.1 Turicibacter sp. | reverse complement strand
TGGTTCAATATATAAAGCACCGAACGCTTTCTACTCTTATCTTTAACAAGTGCAGGGTTGTTCAGCAACATCAGCACGATGGATTTCAAAAATTGATTTGGAATCGTATCCGTCGTCCTATCAAACCATTTGCTAGTTATGCGAGAATCATTTGTTTTACTTCTCGCCCTGACAGTGCCGGAAAAGTCGATACGGCCTTTAGGGAAAAATCCCGCATTAGATCTTTCCTTATAAATTTTTAGCACTCCCCCCGCGCACAGCTCTTCAGCGGACTTTAGAAAGCAATCTATAATGAAGTCACTCAAAGATGTCGATGAGTACTCATGCGGGTCGTATCTTCGCTTAAACTCTTTGAGTATTTGGGGTTGGTGATTTGAGATAAAGACTATACGCTCAAGATTAGCTATCGGTACTTTTGGTCTAATATCAATAGAAAGATTGCTGTTTATTGGTATAATCCCAACATAGCCGCCAGCTTGGAACACAGCTTTTCCTTTTTTATACTTTATTGAAAAAAAATTCTTTTCAATAATTGATGGAAAAGCAGATATCTCGCCGGAGCTCAAAAACAAGCTGGCAGGCGCGTCAATCTCCTTGAACTCTGCAATGACAATTATCTCTGGCACGGTATTCCCTTACCCTTCAAAGACTCGTAGCCAACCGGCTTCAATAATCGCTAACTGATCAGGATCGTTTATCAAAACACGCCGAAAGTGAAATGATAACTGATTCGACCATAGCCGATTAAGGCTATCATTATCATGAATTTTCAAAAAGTAGGCGTGACCTAAGTTGCAAAGCTTATTTGGGTGCCGGGAAGCAAGATAAAAAAACTGGACTAATCGTTCTTTTCTTTCTTCCGAGAGAGTTGTTGTCAGTAAATGTTCTTTTAGTAATTCTACATTTGGTTCAAAGCTGATCTTGGCGAAACGTCTTTCCAATGCCAGGTCGAGCTCTTCGATTCCCCGGTCCCATGGATTCATTGTGCAAAGAATGATGAGGTTCTCAGGAATGCTGCATGCTCTGCCGGAGGACAGTTGAAATTGAAGCCCCCGATTTGACTGTTCCAAATAGGTGAGAGCTTCGCCGAATACGCGAACGACGTCAGTTCGGCTGAGTTCATCGATTACTATTACGCAAAGTTTTTCGGGGTTGTCTGCCGCCGTATTGCAAGCCTGTAAAAATATTTTGTCAACCAGCTCAAAACCACCTAGGGCATTAGGGGTGTAGGATTCAATAAAATCTTCGTATTGATACCCAGGATGAAATTGGATAAGTTTTAAAAACTCGGTCTCGCCGTTAACTAGCTTAAGGCCTACTTGCCTTGCATACCAGCTCTTACTTGTTCCGGGATATCCTGTGAAGATAACTCCGGCATATCCGTCTGCTAACAGGGCCTGCACAGTAGTCAGTACATCGTCGTCGTCCTCTATCAATGAGTCGACGATCTCACCTGCTGAAGTCGGCGCGGGAGCAGATCCAGCAGAACTCGAAGGACCAGTGCCAAATCGCTGTATTGTTAGGTCCGGGTAGGCAGTCTGAAAGAATTGCTCCACGGGGCTATTCCCATTTGCGCTCGAAAGTAGCAAGGTCGGAGTAATTTGTGAGACGCCCGGAGTAGCCTCGAGATAAAGGATGGTTTTTAAGTTTGCGTATACATGCTTTAAACTATTTTTTATAAGCGGGTTTAAAGCATTGGGATCAGTAACAACAAAGACTACGTGTTCTGCGTTATGCTTTGGATTAATCTGCTCTGAAGCTCTGTTATATGCCTGCTTAGCTTGATTTACAATGCTAGCTTGGGCTTTCGTGTCAAAATTTTCCTGAAACCACTTTTTCAGCATTGCTCCTTTATTACTATTCTGGGAGTCTGCATTTCGCAGAGCCTCTATGGCTTCTTCAAAATCGTCAATAAGCTGCTGCGTCGTTAAGCTCATTTATATAAAAATCCGTGAGTGTTGTTCTAGCATATCTAAAAATCCATTTGGGAAATTTAAATTACCCTTCCGTGCGCGGCTGAGAAACCCGTTAGTTGCGCGCGCTGAAAGAGGTTTGACAGGGTAGTTTAAGAAC
>JAUMTV010000009.1 GCA_030531025.1 Turicibacter sp. | reverse complement strand
AAGTAGTTTATAATTTTATATTGTCATTATTATAAAGTGAGTTGATAAAATGAAAAAACCAGAATTAGTTGTTACACCTCATGGATTACATGAGATTGAACCATTAATTGAAGCAGGTGCCGATGCCTTTATTATCGGTGAGGAAAAGTTCGGCTTACGCTTAGCTGGTCATTTTAATATGGATGAGCTACGTCAAGCGATTGAAATCATTAAAAAACACAATAAAAAAGTATATGTAGCCATTAATGCAATTATGCCAAATGGATTACTAGACGATTTAAAAACATATATTATGAACCTTAAATCTTTACCAATTGATGCGCTTCGTTTTTCAGATCCAGGAGCATACATGATTGCTAAAGAAGTTGCACCTGAAATGACACTTCATTGGAGTAGTGAAACATTAGGAACGAACTATTTTACAGTTAACTACTGGTATGATCGTGGCGTAGTACGCACGGTATTAGCTCCAGAAATTATGAAAGAGCCTGTGATTGAGACGAAAGAACAAGCAAAAGGTGAAATTGAAATTTTAATTCATGGAGCTATTTGTATGTTCCAATCACGCCGTAATTTAGTTGGAAACTACTTAAAATTCCAAGGACAAGTGGTAGAAACAGTTCAATCACGTGAAGAAGGTCTAATGTTATTTGACCCTGAACGTAGTTTATACTATCCAGTGTATGAAGATCAACAAGGAACACATATCTTTAATGGATCAGATGTTTGTATGATTGATGACTTAGCTGATTTCATTGATGCTGGTGTAGATAGTTTACGTATCGATGGAATCTTAAAGTCAAGTGAGTATTTAATCAATGTCACAAAAGCGTATCGTTTTGCGATTGATTTATGCGTAGAAGAGCGTGAGAAATATAATCAAGTAGGACGCGCGTTATATAAAAAATTAGAAGAGATCCAACCGAAACATCGTGAATTAGATCGAGGATTTTTCTATAAACCATCAATTTATAAAAATAAGTAGGATAGGAAGGAGTGCTGGGTCATGGCAAGAAAACCAGTATCAGCAATCGTTGATGGCAAACGCATCATCGTAAAAAAACCAGAATTATTAGCCCCAGCCGGTTCACTTGAAAAGTTAAAGATTGCGGTTATGTATGGTGCCGATGCAGTCTTTATTGGTGGACGTGAGTTTGGTTTACGCTCAAATGCACAAAACTTCTCTTTAGATGAAATTCGTGAAGGGGTAGAGTTTGCAAAAGAGTATGGATCAAAAATTTATATTACGACTAACATTATTGCTCACAATGAGAATATGGAAGGTCTAGAAGATTATTTAGCAGCTTTAGGTGAAATTGGAGTGGCTGGAATTATCGTAGCCGATCCTTTAATTATTGAAACATGTAAACGCGTAGCTCCAAATGTTGAGGTTCACTTAAGTACACAACAATCAACGATGAACTATCTGGCGGTTAAGTTCTGGCAACAAGAAGGACTTCATCGTGTTGTTTTAGCGCGCGAAACAACAAAAGAAGAAATCAAAGAGATTATGGAAAAAACTGATGTTGAAATCGAAGCCTTTGTTCATGGAGCGATGTGTATTGCCTATTCAGGACGTTGTACGTTATCTAATCATATGACAGCACGTGATTCAAACCGTGGAGGATGTTGCCAATCATGTCGTTGGGAATATGATCTTGTTAAAAATAATGAAGAGGAAATTACATCATTATTTAAAGAAGATGATATTAAGTTTGCGATGAGTCCAAAAGACTTAAACTTATTACGTTCAGTACCAGAAATGATTGAGCTTGGAATTGACAGCTTAAAAATTGAAGGGCGTATGAAATCAATTCATTATGTAGCAACAGTTGTAAGTACTTATCGTAAATTAATTGATTTATATTGTGAAGACCCAGATAACTTTGTCTTTAATGAAGACTTATTAGTTGAGTTATCAAAATGTGCAAATCGTGAAACAGCGCCAGCCTTCTTTGAGGGAATTCCTTCACATGAAGAGCAAATGTTTAATAACCGTGATGAGCATCCAACACAAGAATTCATTGGATTAGTTCTTGATTACAACGATGAAACGCAAGAAGTAACGTTACAGCAACGAAATCATTTCCGTGTTGGAGAGCGTGTTGAGTTCTTTGGACCAAAGATTGATACACAAGTGATGACAATCGATGAGTTATTTGATGAACGAGGACAGTCACTAGATGTCGCTCGACACCCAAAACAAATTTTAAAGTTCAAAGTTCCATTTAAGTTATATCCAAATGATATGATGCGTAAGCACGTGAAATAAAGAAACCATAGCGATGCATTCGCTATGGTTTTTCTTATGAAGAATGTGAAAAGTGGTAAGCTAAATAGAAGGATGATTTCTTGCTGAATTGTTGTTGAATTTTGTAGAAAGATAGTGTATACTTCATATTTGGAAATCAGACCACCTTAGATGGTATGAGATAAAAAAGTTTGAATTACCATGAGTGAGTCATGGAATCATCCCGAAATCTTTTTAGAAAATTTTGAAAAAATGAGGTAGAGAAATATGAATAAACCATTAATTATCGGTGTTGCTGGTGGAACAGCCTCTGGAAAAACAAGTGTATCACGCATTTTGTATGATGCCTTCTCAGATCGTACCATCACGTTATTAAGACAAGATGATTATTATAATGATCAAAGCCATATGACAATGGAAGAGCGTGTTAAAACAAATTATGATCATCCATTATCAATGGACAATGAATTATTAGTCAAACATTTAAAAAAATTAATTTTAGGATATTCAATTGAAAAGCCTATTTATGACTACACACATCACACACGTAGTGAAGAAACAGAAAAAATAGAGCCAACGAAAATCATTATCGTTGAAGGTTTATTCGTTTTAGAAGATGTGAAAATTCGTGAATTATTAGATATCAAGATTTTTGTTGAAAGTGATGACGACATTCGTTTTATTCGCCGTTTACTACGCGATACAACAGAACGTGGACGTACGATTGATTCAGTTATTTCACAATACATTGAATCGGTTAAACCGATGCATGAGCAATTTATTGAACCAACTAAAAAATATGCAGATATTATCGTTCCTGATGGAAAAACAAATACAGTCGCTATTGATTTATTAATCACAAAAATTAATAGTATTTTAAATGCATAATCGATAAAACTATATTAATGTAAGTAAGGCAAAGGCCTTACTTTTTATCTCTATAACCTCACATTTTTTGTAATTTTTTTAAAAAAATGAATAATTTATGCTAAAAGTGGAATACTAAATGAAGAGACGTAGAATTATACACATGACACTTTTGGTGGATTAATGGCATAATGTTTACTAAATGAATAAGTTCATGTATAATATATAGTTGAAATTATCAATCTTATTGGTTTCAATTGATTCGGAGGAATTTTTAATGAAAGAAAAACAACAACATTTAACCCTTGAAGGGATTAAAAAGTTTCAAGATGAATTAGATCACTTAACGCAAGTGCGTATGGAAGAAATTAAAGTTAAATTACAAGAAGCTCGTGCACAAGGGGACCTTTCAGAAAATGCTGAGTATGATGCAGCACGTGAAGAACAAGCAATGGTCTATGAGCGTATTCAAGAATTACAATACATTTTAAAAAATGCTGTTGTAATTGAATCAGATGAAGATAGTGATGTTATTACAATTGGGTCAACTGTAACATTCCGTGATGAAGCAACAACTGAAGAAGTTACTTATAAAATTGTTGGTAGTGCAGAGGCAAATCCATTTGACTCAAAAATCTCAAACGAATCTCCTATCGCTCAAGCTTTAATGGGGAAACGTCAGGGTGAGACTGCAATGGTTTCAACACCAAAAGGTGTTATTACAGTTGCTATTGTCAATGTTCAATAATTTTGAGCTGCCCATAAGCAGCTCTTTTTCTTTCAAATTAAATAGCTATAAAGGTGGTTAAAGCATGACGATTGCAATTATTGGTGCAATGGAAGAAGAAGTAACATTATTACGTGAAGCAATGACTGTTGAAGACGTTAAGACGATTGCACATGTTGAGTTTACAAAAGGAAAATTAAATCATAAAGATGTTGTTTTATTAAGAAGCGGGATTGGAAAAGTCAATGTTGCTATTGCGACGACACTTTTATTCGAACATTATAATATTGATTGTGTTATTAACACAGGATCAGCTGGAGGGTTACACCCACAAGCCAATATTGGAGATGTAGTCGTTTCTAACGGAACGTTATATCATGATGTTGATGTAACTGGATTTAACTATGCTTATGGACAAGTACCGGGTATGCCTGCTGTTTATGAACCAAATGTTGAGTTAATGAAAAAAACTGAAGAAGTTTTGAAAAAATCTAATAAGACGTATTGGTTAGGACAAATTGGAACAGGAGATTCGTTTATCAATCGTCCTGATCAAATGGAATTAATTAAAAAGAATTGTCCATCAGTTGTTGCTATTGAAATGGAAGCAGCTGCAGTTGCACAAGTTTGTCATCATTATGAAAAGCCGTTTATTATCGTACGTGCGTTATCAGATATTGCTGGAAAAGAGTCACACATTTCCTTTAATGAATTTTTAGCGGTTGCAGCAAAAGAGTCTTCACAAATGGTCACAGAATTAGTGGCAATGATTTAATATGCAAAAAAACAATCGCGAATCATTTTTGCGATTGTTTTCTTTTTATCTAATAAAAGATAAAGCATGATGAAACATCTAGAAATTAGTTTTCTTTGTGAGAAATGGTAAAAATTCATTAGCTCTATTGATTTAGGATTAAATGTAATAATGCTAGCTCATACTAAACATGATTAGGAAATGGAGTGATGTAGACATGATCGTTGTCTTTGGTGGTTCCTTTAATCCTCCAACGATTGCACATTATCAGATTGCAAAACATATTCTGAAACAAACTGATTGTGAACAGTTTTTCTTTTTACCGGTAGGTGATCAATACCCTAAGAAAGGTTTAATTTCTTCAGCTCATCGAGTGGCGATGTTAAACCTTGTGTGTGAACAGCTGCAACATGCATCGGTTTCAACCCTTGAAGTAGAGGCAAATCATGTCTTAACGAGTTTTGAGACATTAAGCTTAATGAAAAAACAATATCCAACTCAAGAGATTGCTTTTGTGATTGGAGCAGATAATCTAGAAGACTTGCCCAACTGGGTTCAATATGAACAACTGATTAAACATTTTAAATTAATTGTGTTTAGACGTGATGATATTGAGGTTGATCATATTATTGCAAATCAGTTTGAGAAGTATAAAAATCAATTTATTGTATTAAATTCATTTGGGAAGATGGATGTTTCCTCTACCCAATATCGTGAAAATTTAGATCGATCGGATCTCGTATTAGAAAGTGTCGATCATTATATTAAGCAGCATCAATTATATGGAAGAGGTGAGTAATTCATGTATTATAATGGATTTTTAAAAGTCGCAACATCATCGCCTAAAGTTTCAGTTGGTGATCCAATTGCCAATGTGGAGGTCATGTTAAAAGCATTACAGGTGGCACAAGACCATCAAGCAGGAATTTTAGTTTTTCCTGAGCTATCTGTCTGTGGTTATACGTGCGGTGATTTATTATTTCAAACTTATTTATTACAAGATGTTAAAAAAGCCATTGAAATGTTATTAGAAAAAAATCCATTTGATGGCGTTTTTACAGTAGGGGCACCTATTTCTATTCAACGAAACTTATATAACTGTGCGATTGTCATTCAGAAAGATAAAATCTTAGGAATTATTCCAAAATATTATTTACCTAATGACATGGAATTTTATGAGGAACGTTGGTTTACGCGTGGTTATGAAATTGTCAGACATTATGATGAAATTGAATTTTTAGGACGTAAAGTCCCTTTTGGTGATTTAATTTTTGAAAACTATCAATATAATGTTTCATTTGGTGTTGAGATTTGTCAAGATTTATGGGTGCCATCTTCACCTAGTCAACGTTTAGCATTAAATGGAGCCGATATTATCTTAAATTTATCGACGAGTAATGAAGTGTATCAAAAAAGTCGTTTAAGACGCGATTTAGTTCGCATTCAAAGTTCAAAATTAGTAGCGGGTTATATTTATTGTTCTTCAGGTGTTTATGAATCGACGACAGACGGAGTATTTGGTGGTCATAGTATGGTTTCTGAAAATGGAGCATTACTTGCTGAATCAGATATTTTTTCTCGTGAAGAGTTAAATGTGATGTTTGCCGATTTAGATATTTCAAAAATCCAATTTGATCGTCGTCGTTCTTCATCATTTAGACAAAGTGCTGAAGATAATATGGCATATATTAAACATGTGAATTTTGATTTGGTCGACTGTCAAAACTATCAGTTTGAAAAGCCAATTGATCCAACGCCGTTTGTACCAAAAGATGAAGAAAAAGAAGCATTTGAAGAAATGATGAATATCCAAATGGCTGGTCTTGCAAAACGAATCGAGCATACACGTGCTCAAACACTATTAATTGGAGTTTCAGGTGGCTTAGATTCAACGTTAGCTTTATTATTAGCGGCGAAAACTTTTGATCTAATCAATATGCCTCGTAAAAATATTATTGCTTATACCATTCGTGGGTTTGGAACCTCAAATCGCACGAATACGAATGCGAATCAATTAATGAAAACATTAGGTGTGACGCATCATGACATTGATTTACGTGAGTCAGTCTTATCACATTTTGAAACGATTGGTCATGACCCAAATGTCGTTGATGTCACATATGAAAATGCTCAAGCACGTGAACGTACGAATATTTTAATGAACTTAGCTAATAAAATGAATGGGCTCGTATTAGGAACGGGGAATATGTCTGAGCTTGCACTCGGTTGGTGTACTTATAATGGAGATCAAATGTCAAACTATGCTATTAATGCAGGGATTCCTAAAACATTAGTGAAATTCATGGTTAAACAATTTATGTTACGTGAAACAAAAGATTTAACAGCTAATGAAGAAGATGCTAAATTATTACAATACACATTAGGTGACATTTTAGACACACCAATCTCACCTGAATTAATTAATACAGAGCAACATACAGAAGAGATCATCGGAAAATATGAAGTACACGATTTTATCTTATATCATATGCTGAATAACGGTGATACTGAAGATCGTATTTATGCTTTAATGAAAGAAGCCTTTAAAGGAGAATTTGAAGAAGAGAAGTTATTAGAGTATTTACAAATCTTCTTCCGTCGCTTCTACTCGCAACAATTTAAACGTTCTGCGATGCCAGATGGACCAAAGGTTTTAGATATATCACTTTCACCACGTACCGATTGGCGTATGCCTTCTGATGCAAATTATCGAAATCGTTTGTAGAACTAGAAAAAAGGGGATAGTAATCCCCTTTTTGTCTGTTAGTTTTTAAGAAATTCACGGTATAGTTTCATTAATGCACGTTTTTCAATACGAGAGACGTAGCTACGAGAAATACCATAAGATTTAGCAATCTCTTGTTGTGTTTCCTCTTCATGATTGTTAAGTCCAAATCGACGAATAATAATGTCGCGTTCTCGTTGGGTCAGGGCGCTTAAGTTTTTTTCAATCTTTTCAATCGCAAGTTGTTGAATAATAACATCATTTAAATCCTTCTCTTCGTCTTTCACTACATCAATTAAACAAATTTCATTTCCTTCTTTATCGTATCCAATTGGATCGTACAATGAAACATCGTTTCTCATTTTTTTAGTCGATCTAAAAAGCATTAAAATTTCGTTATCAATGCAGCGGGCGGCATAAGTTGCTAGCTTTGTTCCTTTATCCGGCGAAAAGGAGTCGATCGCTTTAATGAGCCCAATCGTTCCAATTGAAATTAAATCTTCTTTATCATCATTTTGATTTTGATATTTTTTAACGATATGAGCGACAAGTCTTAAGTTATGTTCAATTAACTTTTCGCGAGCATCTTTATCGCCTTCTGCCATTTTGTTGAGGTATTCTTCTTCTTCTTCTGCTGTTAGTGGATTTGGAAACGCTTGATTATTGATTGCACCAACAAGTGGAATGAGATTAGAGAAGAGTGAGGCAATAAATTGAAATAAAAACATAGGATAAAATCCTCCCTCATAAGTTGACTTAGTAGATTATATGCACAACTTCTTGTCGATAGACTTAAAACTATAATGAATTTATGTTAAAATTAAATGAATGCGTAGAAAAATGAAGGTTCATTGATGAACCAAATGCTTAGATAAGAAAGGGGAGATTCAGTTGATTCATCATTTTGTTGCCGATGAATATGTGAAAAATGTTTTCCAAATTGATTTAATGAAATTAAAAAATAGTGGAAAGCGTGTTATCCTTACTGATCTTGATAATACATTAGTCGGTGCAGCTATAGCAAAGCCAACACCAGAAATCGTTGATTTTTTAAATAATGCAAAAGATTTAGGATTTGAAGTGATTATCGTTTCAAATAATAATAAAGAGCGTGTCTCTTATTTTGCCAAAGATTTATCAATTAAAGCGGCACATCATAAAGCGTTAAAGCCGTTAAAAATAAAACTACGCAAAATTTTAAAGCAATACAATTGCAATGAAGTTGTAATGATTGGAGATCAATTAATGACAGATGTTTTAGTTGCTAAACGCCTTGGTTTATATACGATTTTAGTTGAACCCATTCATTTAGATTCAGATGAAAATTCAACAAAGTTTAATCGTCGTTTAGAGCGTTTTGTTGTGAAACAACTAAAAAAACGTCAGTTACCGACTCCACCTTACTTAGATAGAAACTAATTATAGGAGGCCCTCAATGGAACAGTTAAAATGTATAGGTTGCGGAGCAACCATTCAAACCGAAAATCCAAAAGAAATTGGATATACACCAAAATCAAGCGTTGAAAAAATGGAAAATCAAATTATTTATTGTCAACGTTGCTTTAAGTTAAAACATTATAATGAAATTCAAGATGTGTCTTTAACAAGTGATGACTTTTTAAAAATCTTACAACGTGTTGGAGACACAGATGCCTTAGTTATTAATATTGTTGATATTTTTGATTTTTCTGGAAGTATGGTAACAGGAATTTCACGTCATATTAACGGTAATGATATTTTATTAGTAGGAAATAAAGTTGATTTATTACCTAAATCAGTCAATAAAACAAAGTTAAATCATTGGATGCGTCGCTCGTTAAAAGAAATGGGATTAAAACCATTAGATGTTGCTTTAGTAAGTGCTGCTAAAGGCATTGGAATTGATGAGTTAATGGAGATGATTGAAAAATATCGTAAAGGTCGCGATGTTTATATTGTAGGATGTACAAATGTTGGAAAATCAACGTTAGTAAATCGTATTATTAAACGTTTTACAGAAGAACGTGAAGATATTATTACAACGTCACATTTTCCAGGGACAACATTAGACATTATTGAAATTCCATTAGATGATCACACATCGATTATTGATACACCAGGGATTATTAATGAACATCAATTAGCGCATTACGTATCACCTAAAGTGTTAAAAGAAATTACACCGAAAAAAGAAATTAAAGCAGGAGTTTATCAATTAAACGATCAGCAAACCTTATTTATCGGTGGATTAGCACGTATGGACTTCATTAAAGGCGAACGCACATCATTTGTCACACATTTTTCTAATTCTTTACATATCCATCGTACAAAATTAGAAAAAGCTGATCAGTTATGGGCAACTCAAGCGGGACAAGTTTTAAAACCGATTGTCGAAGAAAATGGACAACCGATGCCGTTAGAAAAACATGTTTATCGAATCGGTAAAGAAAAAACAGATATTGTGATTTCTGGATTAGGATGGATTACTGTAGCTGGAACAGGACAAGAAATTGCTGTTCATGCACCTAAAGGTGTAGGAGTTATCTTACGTCCATCGTTAATTTAGTGGATTGATCATGTCCTAAACTTGACAAAAGATGCTAAATATGTAACAATTCAAGTTTGACGATATCAAAGATATCAAAAACCAATCAAGATAAAAGGTCAACTGGTCGACAGTAATAAAAGACAGCAACTGCTCTTAATGAAAAAGAGCTTAAATATGAATACCAGTTAGAGGTGGAGCAATTATGTTAACAGGAAAACAAAAAAGTTATTTAAAGGGATTAGCGCATACGATGCAACCAATTATTCAAGTTGGAAAAAATGGTGTTAATGATGCGTTAATCAAAACGGTTTATGATGCATTAGAAGCGCGCGAATTAATTAAAGTTTCAGTTTTACAAAACTGCTTTGATGAACCAAAAGCTATTGCAGCTGAAATTGCTGAAGTGATTAATGCTGAGGTCATCCAAGTTATTGGGAAAACAATTGTTTTCTACAAAGAATCAAGTAAGAAGAAACAAATTATTTTACCAAAATAATGATGATTAATTTTGAAACGTTAAAATCACAAGTTAAAGATCAGCTGCCAACTAAGCGCTATGAGCATACGTTAGGGGTTGTGACGACAAGTATACAGCTAGCTAATCGTTATCATGCGTCAGTGGAATCAGCTCAAATCGCCGCTTTATTACATGATATTGCAAAATATTTACCAAATGACCGTTTAAAAGAAATGTTAGAAGATGCGAAAGAGACTCAGTATCTCAACTATAGCCCGTTAGTGTGGCATGCACCTGCCGGTGCCATTGTCGCAAAAAAAGATTATCATATCGAAGATTCGGATATTTTAAATGCAATTAAATATCATACAACAGGTAAAGCAGCTATGACGACTCTTGAGAAAATTGTGTTTTTAGCCGATTATATTGAACCGAATCGAAGCCAACCAGGGGTAGAAGCGATTCGTAATTTAGCAGCAAACGATTTAGATGTTGCTGTTGCACAGACACTTGCCGATACGGTTGCTTATTTGAGTGGTAAAGGGAAGGGTGATATTCACCCAGACACACTAGCAGCGTATGAATACTATCGTCAATATTTATAATGGAGTTGATTTATTTGGAAAATTTAGCGAAATTTGTAAAAGCATTAGATGAAAAACACGCAGAAGATATTGTTGTTTTAGATATGCAAAACCATTCACCAATTTATGATTATATGATTATTACAACAGCTAAAAATGATCGTTTAGCACAAGGGATTATTCGTGAATTAAAAGATTTAGAAGGAACAACAGAATTAACATTAAAGCACATTGAAGGTGCACACCAAGCACAGTGGGTACTTGCTGACTTTGGACGTATTATTGTGCATGTCTTTACACCAGAAACTCGTCTTGAGTATAACTTAGAAAAATTATGGGCAGACGTTCCTCGTGTCAATATCGAAGGGATGTTAGCATAATGGCTTATGAAGCATTTTCATATTATTATGATATCTTAATGCAAGATGTTCCTTATCATAAATGGATTGCAAAAACGAAGCAATATCTCCCAACTGGAAGCTCTATTTTAGATGTGGGGTGTGGAACAGGAACGATTTCGATTCTTTTAGCTAAAGAAGGGTATAATGTCACAGGAATAGACTTATCAGAAGATATGCTTTCATTAGCTTATGAAAAAACTTTATCAGAAGGTTTAGGCATTCATTATGTTCAACAAGATATGTGCCGCTTAGAAGGATTTAGTGGGTTTGATGGAGCCGTTATTTACGTGGATTCATTAAATTATTTAAAAAAAGATACGGAAGTGTTTCAAACGTTTAGACATCTTTATGAAAGTTTAAAAGAAGGTGGCATTTTAATTTTTGATGTTCACTCATTATTTAAAGTGACTGAAATCTTCCAAGATTATTTATATGCTGATACGAATCCAGATTTAACATATATTTGGCATGTTTGTGAGGGGAAATACCCTTATAGCATCGAGCATGAGTTAACATTCTTCAAACGTGAAGGGGAGCGTTATGAGCGTTTCGAAGAAACACATTATCAACGTACTTTTGCGATTGAAGAGTATAAACAGTGGCTTGAGGACATCGGATTTAAAATCTTAGAAATTTCAGCCGATTTCTTAGATGAGGCGCCAACAGAAGAATCAGAGCGTATTGTCTTCGTTGCCCAAAAATAAATATCATCGTAATCCAACAGGGAATGAATCGTCATAAATGTTGGTATTATCATAAAAAAGACTTGAGAGTTTAATTTCTCAAGTCTTTTTTGTGTTTGTCACTGCTAGTTTTTTGTGGTGGAAAACTATTTATTAGTCTCTATTTTAAAAGTAGGGGGGATAGTTAATCTTGTAATAAGGAAGCTGAATAAAAATAACTTGATCTTAGGTATTATCATATAGACTAGGATAGAGTTACTTAGATTTAATATGAAATAGTTGCCACACTTAATTGACAAGGTCATTAAATTTAAAAGCTTTAAATTTGATACTTTTTGTGGTGTATCTAAATGACCATTTACAGATTTTAGAACTAAATTTATTTGAAGTCTTTATTATTATGAATCCAATGGCAAGCATTAATGAAACAATCAGAAACTTAAATAGTGGTGTATCTGTCCCAAAAGAGATAGGTAATTTAGGATAGAGCATATGAAGAACTAAAAATCCAGGTGATATTATTTATGAAAACTAGTCCTAAAAAGTATAAAGAGGCTAATCCAATTAATACTGAAAAAATGATTGGGAGGATGATCATTAAATTTAATGTTCCTACTCCTAAGGTCATCACCGCTTTTAATGCTTTACTATATCTTTTAATTCCGTTTATTTCATTTGAATTTTCGATGAAATATTCTGCTATGATCTGGTTAGAGATATCCTCTACATCCCCTAATTCCAAAATTAGCTCTTTTTTGTTTTACTGTGTTCTTTCTCTTCATAAAAATAACTTTGATAATCTCTTAATATATCATTAACGTATGATTCGGGTAAACAGTTAAGCTTTTGTTTTAACTGATTTAAGTAATGATTCAGTTGTACTAACCTCCTTTATAAATTTTGTAGTTGAATTTGTAATACTTAACTAATCTTCAAAAAATCAAATTGTCTTAAAAAACTTAAAAAATTCAACTGTTTCATTAAAATCGGCCGCATCAGCATATATATTTCCTACTATCCCTAATGCCAAAGCAAAATCTACATATTCATTTGGTTTAGCTAAGATAAACCTATCTCCGAGTTTTGTCGTTTTTAATGAATATTGATTCATATCTTCAATTAAATTAGTTTGTTTTAATAGATTAACTCCAGAGCAAATAGCACCAAAAGTAGCACCAGCTTGATTAGATTGAATTAAAAAATTATGAAGTAATGTTATATTTTTTATTAAATTTATATTTCCTCCAGGAACAATAACTATATCGTCTTTGTGACTTTCAACAGCTTGAATTAATTTATCACATTTTACGGTAAATCCTTCAAATACTAGTACTTCCTCAGAATCTACTCCAAGAGTAATGATATTATACTTAGTTTTTGAAAAATAACTAGCCAAAATAACCTCGTATAACGCACATTCATTATATAATAAAATATACACATTCATTTATATCTCCATCCTTTCAACTAATATTTTTTCATTCAATGCAATTATTTTCCATCATATACCAATCCGATGTGTTAGGCAATATAATTTGCAATACATACTATACAAGTTAACGATGTACTTCACGGTATCTATAAAACGATATTAGTATCAATGTAGAGGATTGAATTCATCAGGACTTGAAAGGTGTGAATAGATAACATAATTTGGGTGATGAAGAAGCAATTTATTTTATAAAGTCAAAGAATCAAAAAGGAAATGAAGAAGGAGAGGCGTAAGTTATGATGAGGTGATACTCATGAAAAAGCAATTAATAATGATAGGAATCGCCACTTTAATGATGATCACAATCTTTTATTTGAATCGGCCTACTTCTTCTGATGATGTAACTTCACTCACTAGTTATGTAGAGGATGAACTAGAGGTCACTGAAGAAGAGGAGGTAAAAGTGGAAGAGGAAGTTAGTTTTTATATGGTGGATGTTAAAGGGCAGGTCAAATTTCCTGGTGTTTATGAGGTTCAAGCGGATTTACGCGTTCATGATGTGATTCAATTAGCAGGAGGTTTTTTAGAGACAGCTAAGTCAGAAACCATTAATTTAGCTCAAAAAATTAGTGATGAAATGGTGATTTATGTTCCTCATTTAGAAGAGGAAGGGAATACGAATTCGATTGAAACAGGGAGCTATTCACAAGAACAGACGAAAATTTCTCTTAATCAAGCAACTGCAGGAGAACTTGAAACGTTACCAGGGATTGGCCCATCAAAAGCTGAGGCGATTATTCATTATCGGGAGGAGTTTGGAAAGTTTGAGTCGATTGATGAGCTAACGAATGTCAGTGGAATTGGAACAAAGACTTTAGAAAAGTTGCGTGATTATATTGAACTTTAATTTCCGACAACATGTCATCTATATTGTTTTAAGTGTTATTGTCGCATTACTCATAAAGGAAGGCGTTTTTCTTCTTCTTTTAGTTGGTTTTGTCTATTTTAAACGATTTCCTAAGACATACTGGATTTATTTCCTGATTAGTCTCATTTCCGTTATTTATATTGATATTTCGTTAACCTCCCTTCAAGTCAAAAGTCAGGATTCACTTGAGATCAATCAAGCAAAGGTGATTGAAGTTAAAAAGCAAACAGAGCATAAGCAAACCGCTAAAGTACAAACAGAAGCGGGTCTTTATTATTTAACACTTGCCAACTCAACGCCACGATTAATGCCAGGTGATTGGATTGAAGTCAATACGGAAGTTGCAGAAATCACTAATCCGACGGTTCCTTATGCCTTTAACTTTAAAGCATATTTACAATCGAATGGAATGAAAGGAACTATCTATCTATCTTCAACGCGAGTGATTGATAAGGAATGGTCGATTAGAGCCTATCAGTTTCAATTGGTCAATTGGATCAAAGAACATTATCCTCCTTTAACAGCCACTTATCTTCAATCCTGGTTTTTAGGAGTTCGAAATGACTTAACTGAAGAGGTCAGTGATAGCTATGCGACCCTTGGTATTATTCATTTGTTTGCGGTCAGCGGATTACACGTTGGGTTATTAGCAGGAATTGTTAGTTATGTGCTCAAGCGTTTGGGAGTGATTCAAGAATTAGCTGATTTCATCATAATCACGTTACTTTTTTGTTTTATGATGATTAGTGGGGCAAGCCCATCGATTGTCAGAGCAGCTAGTATGGCAATCCTAGCAAAGGTTAATTCAAGATTTAAATGGAATCTTTCTTCATTGGATATCTTTTCTATCGTTTTTTTAATCAATTTCATCGCTTTTCCACTTCAAGTGTATCAAATTGGCTTTATTTATTCCTATTGGTTAACGTTTTGTTTAATTATATGCCAGTCATTTATTAAACAGCTTTCATCGAAAGTCACTTTTTTTACCATCCCCTTTTTGGCTCAACTGGCCATCTTACCGATCCAAATTTCGCAAGATTATTCTATTAATCTGTTAAGTTACGTGTCTAATTTAGTTTTAATTCCAGTTGTCACGACTCTTTTGATTCCTTGCCTATTGATAACGTTATTGATTCAACCATTTGCTTTAATCACAGAAAAAATCTTAAGTGTCTTTGAAAAGGTCATCCTCGTAGCGGGAAAGTACTTGAATCTTCGTTGGATCATTGGGAGTCTTAATTTATCAGTGGTAATTTTAATTATTTTATTGCTGTTTTTAGCAGGTTGGTTATTTGAAAAAAATAGTCAGTCTAAAAAATGGCGGATTATTTTAGTGTCAATCTTTGTTCTTTTAGAGATAGTCAGAGGTGTTCAACCGACAAGTAAAGTAACCTTTTTAGATGTTGGACAAGGAGATAGTACGATTATTCAGTCTCCTTATCAACAGTGTACGATTGTGGTTGATACAGGGGGGAAAGTTTCGTTGACGGGGCAAACGACGTCTATTTTTAGTCAGACGTTAGAGCCTTATTTGTTAGGAGAAGGGGTTAGAAATGTTGACTATCTAATCTTATCTCATGGAGATTTTGATCATATCGGCGAAGCGAATATCTTGATGGAAACTTTCAATGTCAAACATTTAGTCGTTTCTAGGTATTCAGAAAGTGACTTATTAAAGGAGGTCATCAAACACGCCAAGCAGTTAGGTGTTAAAGTGTTAACGCCACAAACGAATGAAATCTTAACTTGTGGAAATCAAACCTTAACGTTTTTACAACCGGATAAGAAGCTAGCGAATGAAAATGATCAATCACTCGTATTGACGGTTGAAATTTCTGATTTAACTGTTTTATTAACAGGAGATATTAGTACAGAAGTGGAGGCAGATATTCTTTCACAGTATCCAGGATTAAAACTAGATATTTATAAAGCTGCACATCATGGTTCAAAAACATCGAATTCATTATTCTTTATAGAACAACTCGCGCCATCTATTAGTGTCGTTTCAAGTGGGAAAAATAATCGTTATGGTCATCCGAGTCAAGAGTTTTTATTGACGTTATCAACTTTAAAAATTCCACTGCTTAGTACGCAGGTCGATGGAAGTATACAATTTGAAATAAAAAACGGTGAAACATTCATTCATCGAGTTCATTAATTCACTTATTTAAAAATTCAAAAATTAGACAATAATCTAAATATCTCATTTTTACAAAATTAGTAGCTCCTTGAATCATCAAAAAAGCAGTGATTCGCGTCATGATTGAAAAGAACTTACGGTCATCTTGTTTGACAAATTTGTTTTATGTTAAAATAAGAGTGAGGTGAAGCCATGGCGATTTATACAATCCTCGGCGAACAAACGGTTTTGTGCGAGAAAAAAATTAATGATTTATTAACTAAACATCAAATTGAATCATTCGATGTGGTGTCCTATGACATGAAAGAAGCGACGATTCAAGAAGCACTTTTTGATTTACAAACAGTAGCATTCTTAAGTAATAAAAAAGCGGTGATCGTTCGTAACCCATCCTTTTTAACTGGCAAGGAAGGGAAGGGGGATCCCGCACATGATTTAAATGCTTTGATGAATTTTTTAGAACATCCTGTGACAGAAAATCTCCTCATTATTTATGCTCCTTATGAAAAACTCGATGAACGTAAAAAAGTAGTGAAAATTTTAAAGAAGCAATCGGAAGTGTTTACATTCGAGACGTATTCGGATCAATCACTAAAACAGTGGGCAGAGAAGAAGTTAAAAGCTGAAGGAATTGAATGTCATCCAAAAGCCATTGAATTATTGATTAAATTGACGCATGCTAAAATTGATGTGCTGTACCATGAAATTGAGAAAATTTATCTTTACTTCATTGATCAACCATCAAAAATTTTATCAGTAGAAGTAGTTGAGCTATTAGTGGCTCGTCAATTAGAAGATAATGTGTTTTTGTTAACGGATGCGCTTGTCCAACGAAAAGTTAAAGAAGCTTACCTAATCTATGAAGATTTAATGACACAAAATGAAGAGCCATTTAAGTTACTCATCTTAATTGCTAATCAATTCCGATTAATGTCTCAAGTGATTGGGCTAAGTAAACAAGGATATCGTGAGGCTGATATTGCAAAAACACTTAATGTTCATCCATATCGTGTGAAGCTCATTCATGGACAATCTCATCGATTTGAACAAGAGACCATTGCAAAGTATCTTTATCAGTTAGCGGAAATCGACTATAAAATTAAGTCAGGAATGCTTCAAAAAGAATTAGCATTAGAGATGTTTATTTTAAATCTGTAGGATGAGTCTGATGACTCATCCTTTTTATATCTTTATCTTTCATATTAAATTCTTGGCATCGTAGTCATGATCAATCAGCTAAAGTTAATTGTGATTTTCAAAAAGAAAGAATAGACTCTTTTCTTGTGACATCCTGAAGGTTAGATAGAGATATCAGTTGTTGTTTTGAAAGAGATAAAAAAGATAACTAACTACACCTTAATATATAAGCGCTTACTTAAAGAGTCTTTTCTTGAAGATAAAAGCAAACCAGTAGGGCTAAAAGTGGCTTTATTATTTTAATTGTCTATCTATTCATTTTAGTTTAATTTTTGAATTGGATTTAAATTTTATGGATATTCTAAAGAACACGTGCAAAGATAATAGTTGAGCGCAAACCGTGATGAAAGTATAATTTGAAAAGGCTTTTGAAAAATTTTCATAATTTTCAGTCAAAATTCGATACAGGAGCTCTTATTTTGTTGTATAATATTTCAGTATGAAATTTTAAATTTGCCAGACAGAGGTGCCTATATGAATATTAAAAATATTGCCATTATTGCCCACGTCGATCACGGTAAAACGACTTTAGTCGATCAGTTATTACGTCAAGCGGGAACATTCCGTGAAAATGAAGCAGTGGCTGACCGTGTCATGGACTCGAATGATTTAGAGCGTGAGCGTGGAATTACGATTTTAGCGAAAAATACTGCGATTGATTATAAAGATTATCGTATTAACATTTTAGATACACCAGGACATGCTGACTTCGCAGGAGAAGTTGAACGTATTATGAACATGGTAGATGGAGTTTTATTAGTTGTTGATGCTTACGAAGGAACAATGCCACAGACTCGTTTCGTATTAAAGAAAGCATTAGAACAAAAGTTAACACCAATCGTTGTGGTGAACAAAATTGACCGTCCAGCGGCAAGACCTGAAGAGGTTGTTGATGAAGTATTAGAATTATTCATCGAATTAGGAGCAGATGATGATCAATTAGAATTCCCTGTTGTTTATTGTTCAGCATTAAATGGAACAGCAAGCTTAAGCTCAGATCCTGCTGATCAAGAAGAAAACATGGAATCAATCTTCGAGTCAATTTTAGAAAATATTCCAGATCCAGGAATGGATCCAAATGGAACATTACAATTCCAACCAGCATTATTAGACTATAATGATTATGTTGGACGTATTGGGATTGGACGTATCGTTCGTGGAACAATCAATGTCAACCAAATGGTTTCAATCTGCCGCTTAGATGGAACAACACAACAATTCCGTATCACAAAATTATTTGGATTCTTAGGATTAAAGCGTGTTGAAATTGAATCAGCACAAGCTGGAGATATCGTTGCAATCGCTGGTTTACCAGACATCAACGTAGGGGAAACAGTCTGTGAAATCGGTAAAGAGGAAGCTTTACCAATTTTACACATTGATGAACCAACATTGAAAATGACATTCTCAACAAACTCTTCTCCGTTCTCAGGACAAGAAGGAAAACACGTGACAGCATCTAAAATTGATGAACGTTTATACAAAGAAATTCAACGTGACGTTTCATTATTAGTTGACCGTGTTGGAACAAAAGAAGAGTGGGTTGTTTCAGGACGTGGAGAACTTCACTTATCAATCTTACTTGAAAACATGCGTCGTGAAGGATTCGAATTAGAAGTTTCTAAACCAGAAGTTATCATTCGTGAAATCGATGGTGTGTTATGTGAACCATATGAGTATGTACAAATCGAAGCACCTGAAGAGCATGTTGGAAGTGTGATTGAAGCGATGGGATACCGTAAAGGTCAATTACAAAACATGATCCATAATGAAAATGGACAAGTTCGTTTAATTTATGATGTACCATCTCGTGCTTTAATTGGATTCATGACAGAATTCTTAACATTAACAAAAGGTTACGGAATCATTAACCACACATTCTCTGAATACCGTCCAATGGAAAAAGGTTCAGTCGGAGAACGTAAAAATGGTGCGTTAGTTTCTATGGAAAACGGAAAAGCAACAAACTACGGTTTAATGGGATTAGAAGACCGTGGAATCATGTTCATTGAACCAGGAGCTCCTGTTTACGAAGGAATGATCGTTGGTGAAAATAACAAAGATTTAGACTTAGCCGTAAACGTTACACGTGCGAAACAATTAACAAACTGTCGTTCAGCTGGTAAAGATAACACAGTTGTGTTAAAGAAACCACGTCTAATCACATTAGAGTATGCGTTAGAATATATTAACGAAGACGAATTAGTAGAAATTACACCGACATCAGTTCGCTTACGTAAGAAAATTTTAGATACAAATGAGCGTAAAAAATACGATAAACGTAAACGTAATGCTGAACAATAATTATCTTTCAACTCAATTGATGAAGAAAAGCTTTCTTCATCGATTGAGTTTTTATTTTTTAACTTGAGCTAGAATGATGCTATTAGAAGTACATTTTGAGCGTTACGAAGATTTAAATTAGAAAAGGAAGAAATGGAAAAACGCTTTCTGTAAAAGGAGATAGAGGTCATTATAAATGATTTTTCATTTTAAGGGAGGATTCGTATAAATTGTCGAGCATCTCAAACAATAAGGAGTGAAGTTTATTTTAAAAAAAATGTAAAAATCTCTAAACAAAAGGTATATTTTTAGTTTATAAAATATTGACAAAATCATGAATCATATTATAATAGAAGAGGTTTATTATTAGTAAACAAAAGGTTTATTTATTTAGTAAATGAAAATTTGAGGTGTTACCATGATAATAGGAGAAAAAATTAGGCGTTTAAGGATGGAGCTTCAGCTCACACAAGAAGAATTAGCTGATCGAACCGAATTAACCAAAGGTTATATTTCTCAAGTTGAGCGTGATTTAGCGTCACCATCGATTGCAACGCTTGTAGATATATTAGAAGCTTTAGGAACAACGCTAGGAGAGTTTTTCTCAGATGAAAAATCAGATGAAAAAGTGGTTTTTCAACGTGAAGATGTCTTTATAAAAGAAGAACCGGATTATAATATGACGATTCGTTGGATTATTCCAAACGCACAAAAGAATGAAATGGAACCAATTATTATTGATTTAGAACCAGGTGGAATGTCATATGATGATGAGCCACATCATGGAGAAGAGTTTGGATATGTTTTAAAGGGTGAAGTAGAACTTGTATTAGGCGCTAAACGATATAAAGTGAAAAAAGGCGAAAGTTTTTATTATAAAGCAGATGTGGATCATAAATTAAAAAATAATTCAAAAGTACCGGCATCTGTTCTTTGGGTTGCAACACCACCAACATTCTAAGAATTATACAAGGAGGGTCAAGTATGACTAAAGTACCGTTAATTGAAATTGAAAACTTAACAAAAGAATACGATGGGGATATCGTTTTAAAGGGGATCGACTTAACTATTCATGAGAATGAATTTGTGACATTACTTGGACCATCTGGATGTGGGAAAACAACTTTATTACGTATTATTGGTGGTTTTGATACACCAACTTCAGGAGAAGTTGAATTTAACGGAAAAGATTTAATTCAAATCCCATCGTATAAACGTGAGATTAATACTGTTTTTCAAAAATATGCGCTTTTTCCGCATTTGAATGTATTTGATAATATCGCATTCGGTTTACGCATGAAAAAGGTACCTGAAGCAGAGGTAACAGAACGTGTAAACCGTATGTTAAAGATGATTAAACTTACAGACTTTGCAAAACGAAGTATTGATTCATTATCAGGAGGACAACAACAACGTATTGCTATTGCCCGTGCGTTAGTCAATCGTCCGAAAGTTTTATTATTAGATGAACCTTTAGGGGCATTAGATTTAAAATTACGTCAAGATATGCAATATGAGTTAAAAGAGATTCAACGTGAAATGGGAATTACATTCATCTTCGTTACTCATGATCAAGAAGAAGCTTTAACAATGTCAGATACGATTGTGGTTTTAAATGATGGATTAATTCAGCAAATTGGAACACCAGTCGATATTTATAACGAACCACGTAACCGATTTGTTGCTAACTTCATTGGTGAAAGTAACATTGTAAATGCGACAATGATTGAGGATTATAAAGTTGAATTTGAAGGGCATATCTTTGAGTGTGTGGATCGCGGATATAACCCGAATGAGACGGTGGAAGTTGTCATTCGTCCAGAAGATTTACAAATTGTTTCGAAAGAAAACGGAGCCTTTACTGGAATCGTTGATAGTGTCATTTTTAAAGGAGTTCACTATGAAATTATTGTCATGGTAGAAGGCCGTGAATATATTGTTCATAGTACACAAAGTGCTGAAGTCGGAGTAGAAGTAGGGATGACAGTTGCACCGGCAGATATTCATGTTATGGAAGTTGGTGTTTAGTTATGCATGAATCAACGAAACGTTTAAGTTATCCATATATCGTCTGGGTTTCTATTATGATCATCGTCCCGATGTTACTGATTTTCTTATATAGTATCATTGATCCAAGTGATGGAAATCCGATGGCCTTTCGTTTTACATTAGATAATTATATTAAATTTTTTAACCCAATTTATATGGCGACATTAGCGCGTTCATTATGGATTGCCTTAATCTCAACTATTTTCTGTTTACTTTTTGGATATCCGTTAGCATGGGTCATTTCACAATGCTCACCTAAACGTCAATCTTCATTGCTTTTATTATTCATTATGCCAATGTGGATTAATATGTTACTTCGTACATATGCATGGATTTCAATTTTAGGGAAAAATGGAATTTTAAACAATATTTTAGAGTTCTTTAATATTGCCCCAGTCGATATTATGTATACGGATTTTGCCATTGTGTTAGGAATGGTTTATAATTTCTTGCCATTCATGGTGTTGCCAATTCATACAGCGCTAACAAAAGTGGATAAAAATTTAATATATGCTGCTCGTGATTTAGGAGCGAATAATCGACAAGTATTTACACGTGTTGTTTTCCCATTAACATTACCGGGTATTATTACAGGAGTAATCATGGTATTCTTACCTGCGGTAAGTACATTCGTTATCCCACAATTATTAGGGGGAGGACAGTACATGATGATTGGTAACTTGATTGAAAAACAATTCCTATTAACAGGGAATTGGTATTTTGGATCTGCGTTATCAATGATTTTAATGATCTTTATCTTACTTTCTATCTGGTTAATGAAGCGATTTGATTCAGATGGACAAGCAGGAGGTGCACTACCTTGGTAAATAAATGGTTATCTAGATTTTATTTAGCAATCATGTTCTTATTCTTATATGCACCGATTGCTGTATTAATTGTTTTCTCGTTCAATGAATCGAAATCAAGTGGGAAATGGACAGGATTCTCTTTACAATGGTATGAAGAGTTATTCCAAGATAGTCAAATGCAAACGGCTGTCTTTTATACAGTCATCGTTGCTGTTTTAGCAACTGCTATTTCAACGGTTGTTGGAACATTCACTTCAATTGGTATTTATAAGTTAACAAAAAAGACAAAAGCATTTGTTTTGAACATTAACTATCTACCTGTTATTAGTCCGGACATCGTTTTAGCGGTAGCATTAATGATGTTATTTAAGACAGTTAAAATGAACTTCGGATTTACAACAATGTTATTAGCTCATATTATGTTCTGTATCCCTTATGTGGTTTTATCAGTGTTACCCCGTTTATATTCTATGAATCCAAATATGGCAGAAGCAGCTATGGATTTAGGAGCAACGCCAATGCAAGCCATTCGTAAGGTTGTGATCCCTGAAATTATGCCTGGTATTATGGCAGGAGCTTTAATGGCATTTACAATGTCAATCGATGATTTTGTTATTAGTTACTTTACAGCAGGAAATGGTGTAACAAACTTATCAATTGAGGTTTACTCAATGGCTAAACGTGGAATTCGACCAACGGTTAATGCCTTAGCAACGATTATGGTTAGCTTAATTTTAGTTTCTGTTTTAATCTCAAATAATTTATCAATTAGAAAGAAAAAGGAGGTATAGTCATCTTATGAAAAAACTAATGATGATGCTTGTCGCCTCAGTTATCTTACTTTTAACAGCTTGCTCGGGTGATACTCGACAAAGATTGTATGTTTATAATGTGGGTGAGTATATCGATCGAGAAGTCTTAAAGATCTTTGAAGAAGAGTTTAATTGTAAAGTCGTTTATGAATTATACGATTCAAATGAAACGATGTATCAAAAAATAAAAGCAGGGGGAACAAATTACGATGTAGCGTTCCCTTCAGATTATATGGTTGAAAAAATGATCAAAGAAGGATTAGTGCTTCCTTTAGATTACAGTAAAATTCCTAACTTTAAATATATCAGTGATGAATATAAATATTTACCTTATGATCCTGAAAATTTATATACGGTTCCATACTTCTGGGGAACGGTTGGGATTTTATATGATACAACAGTGGTAGAAGAACCAGTTGATTCTTGGTCTATTTTATGGAACGAAAAATATAAAGGAAATATCTTCATGTATGATAGTCAACGTGATTCATTAATGGTCGCGTTAAAATTATTAGGTTACTCAATGAATACACGAAATGTTGAAGAATTAGAAGAGGCAAAACAACTTTTAATTGAACAACGTCCATTAGTCTATGCTTATGTAACAGATCAAGTCATTGATAATATGATTGCAGGTAATGCAGCATTAGCTGTTGTTTATTCAGGTGATGCCACTTATATTATGGATGAGAATGAAAATATGGAATATGTCATTCCTAAAGAAGGATCAAATATTTGGGTAGATTCAATGGTCATTCCATCAACTGCTCAAAATGTTGAGTTAGCTCATGAATTTATTAACTTTATGCAACGTCCAGAAATTGCATTAATGAATACAGAATATGTGATGTATTCAACACCAAATACAGAAACGTTAGCCATTGTGTCTGAAGATGAATGGACGCAAAATGAAGCGTATAGCCCATCACAAGAGTTATTAGATTCTTTACCGATGGAGACCTTCCGTGATCCAGGAGAATTCATTAAAGAGTATGACGATATTTGGACACAAGTATTAGCTGCCTCTAAACGATAAATTTAAAATCCCTAAAACAGATTGTTTTTAGGGATTTTTTTTGAATCTTTGTTAGATAGTGTTGGTGATTAAAGTGTAACCTGTTTACAATGAATAAATGAATTGAAATCCTAGTGTCTAAGCTTCTAGGATTTTTCTTTTAGGTCGAGTGAGATTTTGAATCATAAGAATTCTTAATTTAGCCCACCAAAGGAGGATACCTGCTTCGTAGGACAGGGATTCTACTGCTAGAAACTACAGAGGCCAAAGCAAATGCGTCTAAGCATCTTAATCTTGTTGTTGATTCCTTTGATTGGGTCAGTCGTGTATGGGGTTGAAAGTTATATGATTAATTTTAATCACTGTTACATTTAGTTTACTTGGATTCCTATGTATGTTTAATACTGGTGCGACAGAGATTTCAAGATTCTTTGACTAGTTCTACGCTGTGCATATTAAAATGACTGGTTTGTTAGGTAATCCCTGAATTTCAAGTCACACCAATAAACTTATCAATTGGTAGAAGCGTATGTAATCAAATTCTAACAGATAACAATTTACTCAAATACAGTTATTTAGAACTTAAGGTTCCAGCCGCTACAATAATTGGTGGATTAGTTGGAGTAACTGTTTTTTTGAAAGGACAATATCAATCAGTTGTTTTGTCCAATCAAGCCTTATTAAGGCTGGGTTCTTTTGTTTTTGTATCATAGGGAATAAAAAAAGGAATATCTTCTTATTATTTCCTATGATACAATAGGATTAAAATGATATTGGTTTCAGGGGGATTGCTTCATGAATGAACAGAAAAAGACATTAGAATTTCTACCATCGTATCTACTAGATATGCTCTGCTTTTTAGAGCTTTTATGCTCTGATGCAATTATTCCAACGACGAGTGACGACGATCGAGTAATGTATCATTTTGAGGAATGTTTGACACAAGACGCTAGGAATGAGATTAAACGTATCCAGAAGTTAATTCCTAAAGAAGAGACACTAACTTCTCTTGTCTTTCCATTAGTTTTAGCTGACCCGGATTTTGAAAACTTTCAAATAACAGAATTACTAGGAAGTCCAAAGTTTTTAATTTCTATGTATAAAAAATCAGCTGATTATCAAACGGCAACTAAAGAATATAAAAAATTTATCAAACGTAATGCAGAATTACTGATCAACTCTTTAGCTAAAATTGTAGCGGAATTAGAAAAAGTAAATTTTAAAGTATTCTGGTTAAAAGAACGTTTACCACAAATTAATCATAGAATTAAGCAATATGAAAAAGAAATAGGGACGAATGTGTTAATCGAAATGATTAATGAGCAGCTAGCTGAAGCCTATTTAACTGACCAAAAGGTTTATTTATTAAGCTTTAATCTCAATCATTCAGTTTCACGTGTCAATGAGCATTTGATTAGTTCACTTCAGTTAGAGTCAAAAATGTTTATTCATTCATTGGTTGAGCAATTATTCAACACACTCTCAATTGAACATGCATTAAAACCATTCTATCGTTCATTAAAGAAAAATAAAGAGCTTATGATGACGTATAAAGAAGTGAAATCAACGTATAGCTCATTACTTGAATATCTTGATTTTAATGTGAAATTAGCATTTATTACTTCAATTTGTTCTCATCTAGAGGTGTTACCACAACCCTATGAGTATCTAGGGCGTTATGAATTTGGGACGTGTAAACCAGCTGTCTTATTTTATGACTATATGAACAGCTTCCCAAAACCCCAAGGACAACAAATTGAGGATTATTTATTAAACGTTGTTCAAGCCGTTGAATTAGACTCGTTTGAGCAACGTTTAATCTCTATTTTAAAACAACAAGGATAAGAAGGTGCGTGATCAATGCCATCACCGATTTTACACTTAGAAATTTTATTTCGATTATATGAGGAGTTACAGCAACCATTAAATTCGGAGCTTGTTTTAGGCGTGATTAGTCCGGATGCAATTCACATGAGAGAGGGACAAACATGGGAAGATAAAGCTGCTACCCACTTTTATCATGAAGCAGATCAAAGCTATGAGCAAGCCATTTTAACGGCACATCAGGTCATTTCAACTAACTCTAAATGCTTTTTATTAGGATATCTCATTCATATCTATACGGATTATTTATGGCGAGACCAAATTTATGCTCCATATTTTCATCGAGAAAAAGAAAGACTGACTCGAACACAACTATATTCGTTTTATTATATGGATATGAGTATAATAGATGAGCAAGTTCTTCTTAGGGCAACTTGGACACAAGAAGTTAGAGCTTTATTAAGTGGTCCGATGTCTATAGCCGCTCAACCCTTGTTAACTGAACATGAAATTACAGCGTGGAAGGAAAAAGTGTTGTGCGCTGATTTAACCAAGGTAACGGAAGAAAAGGGTGTTCAACAGTTACAGGTCTTATCAGAACTCGAGATTAAAGAATTTATGAATCGAGTTTGTCAAGAACTTAAAAGTATTTTCTTTTAAACCTAGTGATCATTACCAGTTTTTTTCGATGAGTCGTTCTTGCAGACACGAGGGAAGAGTGATAAACTAAGAAGGCAAAAGAGCAAGAGGATATGACTATCTAATTAGATGAGGTCATAAAAGTCGGAGGATTGACATTTGAAAAAATATGATGTGATTATTATTGGTGGTGGTCCAGCTGGGTTATTTGCTGCTATCATGTGTGCAAATAAAAAACAGCGCATTGCCCTGATAGAAAAAAATAAATCGTGTGGTCGTAAGTTATTAATGGCAGGTGCAGGAAAGTGTAATATTACTCAGGCAGGGGATATTCATCATTTTTTAACGTGTTATGGTGCAAATGCAAAGTTTTTAAAACATGCCCTATTGTCTTTTCAAAATGAAGATTTATTAAATTTCTTTAGAAAACGTGGATTAGAATTTATAACAACTGAGAAGGGAAAAGTATTTCCAAAATCGTTAAAATCTCAAGATGTATTAAATGTATTACTAGAAGAGTGTCGACGACGTTCGATTGAGATTCATTATGAATCAGCGGTTGAATCATTAGTAAAAGAAGAGGATTTATTCCATTTACAGACAGCAAAAGGAACGTTTGAAAGCCCAGTTGTGGTGGTTGCAACCGGTGGTTTAAGTTACCCGCACACTGGATCAACAGGTGATGGACTTGTGTGGGCAAAAACGCTTGGACATAAAATTGTACCAACAAAGCCAGCGTTAACTCCATTAAAAATTAAGAATTATGAACTATCTGATATGTCAGGAACATCATTTGAAGAGTTATCTTATACGCTATGGCGTGGAGGGAAAAAAATTGGAGCTTATCAAGGGGATTTCTTATTAACGCATACTGGTGTATCAGGACCTGGGATTATAAATAACTCACGTTATATGCAATCGGGTGATGTGATTAAGTGTAATTTTGTTGGTGCTGAGTCCATTGATGAGTTTAGAAGTCAATTAACGAAAAAATTAAATAATGGTGGAAAGACACTTGTGAAATCAATGGTTCGTGAGTTAAATCTCACGAAACGATTTGCCGATAAGCTATTAGAGCTATGTGGAATTGATGAAAATTTAAAGTGTGCTGAACTCAATAAAGTTACTCGTCAAAAGTTGTTAACCACTTTAACAGAATATGAGATGGAAGTGAAAGAACTTGGCGGTTATCATGTAGCTATGGTAACGACGGGTGGAGTTTCTTTAAAAGACATTAAGCAAAAAACCATGGAATCAAAAAAAATAAGTAACCTTTACTTCATTGGAGAAGTTTTA
Organism: Turicibacter sp.; assembly: GCA_030531025.1. Next base: position 10,368 of record JAUMTV010000009.1, on the reverse strand, counting down.
GATATTGATGGAGATACAGGTGGATATAATATTCAAGCAGCGATGTCCATGGCATACATTGCTTCAAAAGCCATTAATGAAACAACATAAACACTGCCAATTGCAGTGTTTTTTGTTTCGGATAGCTATAATTTTTATCGAATGAATGAGTCTTTACTAAGTAAATACCTTTATGCTGAATAGTTATTTATATGGAGTAATAGATTGGCATAAATTTAAAGTAAGATGACTTTCCTATAGGGAGAAATCAGGTCGGTGTAGTATCAACCAGTTTCATTACTTCTATGGTCAGTTTGTTAAGAGTAACATTTATAAGGTTGCGTGTTATGTCAGTTGACAGGAGGAAATACTACATATATACTAAATATTAGACAAAACACAAGAAGAATATCGGAATTTGAAAATGTCGATTAAAAGGATAAAGGAGACAATAAGATGAATAAAAATCGTTCAATTCAAACCATCGTAGCGATTGGTATTGGAGCGGCAATTTTCGTTGTATTATCACGATTTGCTGCCATTCCGACTGGAATTCCAAATACAAGCTTAGAAACAGCTTATGCGGTATTAGCTTTAATCGCACTTTTATATGGACCAGTTGCAGGATTAGCGACGGGATTCATTGGTCATTTCTTAAAAGATGTTTTAATCTATGGAACACCATGGATGAGTTGGATTATAGCTTCTGCAATGATTGGACTTGTCATCGGAATCATTTCTAAAAGTATTAAAATTGAAGACGGACAGTTTGGTGTTAAAGAATTAATTAAATTTAATGTTGCACAAATTGTTGCCAATGTAGTTGGGTGGTTCTTAATTGCTCCAACATTAGATATTTTAATTTATGCTGAACCAGCTGATAAAGTTTATTTACAAGGGATTGTAGCTGGATGTGTCAACATGGTGACTATCGGAATTTTAGGTTCAGTATTAATCAGTGCTTATGCAAAAACTCGCACTAAAAAAGGAAGCTTGATCATGGAAGAGTAAAGTTGAGGAATTAACACCTCAACTTTTATTTTGGGAACATTTGTAAGATATTGTAAACAATATTCGACAAAAAATTATGTTATAATATAAAGGTTGGTTATTTTAGAGCTGAATTAAAATGAGTTTTATAAAAGCGATAAATTTGATTTTAGTTCATCTCGGTTTAATAAAAGAGAGAAAGGATGAGGAGCATGCGAAACCCAGTTATTGAATTCGAAAATTTCAGTTTTCAATATCGAGTTCAATCAAGCCCAACCCTTAAAAATATTAATTTAACGATTTATGAAGGAGAAAAAGTTCTGATTGTTGGGCCATCAGGATCAGGAAAAAGTACCATTGCTCATTGTATTAATGGATTGATTCCTAATATTTATAAAGGGACTGCGACTGGCACTTTTAAAATTAAAGGACAAGATGCGTTAAAGCAAAATATTTTTGAGCGTTCAAATTATGTCGGGACTGTTTTACAAAATCCTGATGATCAATTTATTGGATTAACGGTGGGTGAGGATATCGCCTTTAAATTAGAAAACTTAGTGACTCCTCAACAGGAAATGATTGAAACTGTCAATCAAGTTGCTCAATTAGTTGATATCGATTCTCATTTAACTTATTCACCTCATGAACTTTCTGGTGGACAAAAGCAACGTGTGACACTAGCGGGTGTGATGGTTGATGAGATTGATATTTTATTGTTTGATGAACCATTAGCCAGTTTAGATCCAGCTGCTGGGTTGCATACGATGACATTAATTGATGACATTCATCAACAGACTGGAAAAACAATCGTTATCATTGAACATCGTTTAGAGGATGTTTTATATAAAAAAGTTGATCGAATTGTTGTCGTTAATCAAGGTGAAATTATTGCTGATGTGACACCAAATCAACTACTAGCTTCAACATTACTTGAAGAAGTCGGAATTCGTGAGCCTCTTTATGTGACAGCCTTAAAGTATGCAGGTTGTCAAATTACTGAGGACATGAATCCACAATCGTTAGAAGAGATGAATCTTACTTCTTGTATCGAACCTGTCATGACGTGGTTTAATGAGTCTCAAGGATTAACGCCATATGAGAATCAAGAGGTAGCCTTAGAATTTAAAGATGTCACATTTGGATATCAGGTAAATCAGCCAATTCTCAAAAATATGTCATTTAAAATTCATCAAGGCGAAATGGTAAGTATTGTTGGTAAAAATGGTGCTGGTAAATCAACCATTTCGAAACTTATTAGTGGTTTTTATAAGCCAACATCAGGTTCAATTGAATTTAGGGGGCTAGATTTAGCGACACACACAATTAAAGAGCGTGCTGAAAAAATAGGATTAGTGATGCAAAATCCAAATCACATGATTTCAAAAACAATGATTTTTGATGAAGTTGCATTCGGCTTACGTGTTCGTGGAATTGAGGAAGAGGAAGTGACGCGTCGCGTTCATGAGACATTAAAAATCTGTGGACTTTATCCTTTTAGAAATTGGCCGATTTCTGCTTTAAGTTTTGGACAGAAAAAACGCGTGACGATTGCAGCAATTTTAGTTTTAAATCCTGAAATTTTAATTTTAGATGAGCCGACAGCGGGACAAGATTTGAAACATTATACCGAAATCATGGAATTTTTAAAGGTATTAAATGAACGTGGAATCACCATTTTAATGATTACACATGATATGCATTTAATGCTTGAGTATACAACACGTGCGTTAGTGATTACAAATGGTGAGGTTATTGGCGATGACTCGACGTGGAATGTTTTAACAAATCATGAGTTAATTGAAAAAGCTCATTTGAAGAAAACTTCATTATATGATTTAGCTAATAAAACTGGAGATTTATCTCCAGTTGACTTTGTTTGTAAATTTATTGCAAGTGATAAGGTGGTGAGAACTTAGTGAGTACGAAGTTATTAGCTTATATTGATATCGATTCGCCGATTCATCGTTTAACAGGAAGTACGAAATTGATTTGTTTTTTACTATGGTCTATTACGGCAATGTTAAGTTATGACACCCGTGTTTTGGTGATTATGTTAATTTTGAGTTTTGTCATTTTTAAAATTTCAAAACTAGACTTTAAAGATATTGCTTTTGTGTTTTATTTCATTTTAGTCTTTTTATTAATTAATAATTTAGCCGTCTTTTTATTCGCTCCGCTAGAAGGTGTTTCCATTTATGGGACACAGCACAACTTAGTCAAGCTATTTGGACCTTATATTTTAACAAAAGAGCAATTATTTTATCAGTTTAATATGACGATTAAATATTTAACGATTATTCCGATTGGATTAATTTTCTTAGCGACAACAAATTCGAGTGAATTTGCGGCCTCTTTAAATAAGCTAGGTATTAGTTATCGAATTGCCTATTCAGTTTCAATTGCGATGCGTTATATTCCTGATATTCAACATGATTTTATTGAGATTTCACAGGCTCAGCAAGCGCGTGGAATCGATTTATCTCATAAAGAAAAGTTAACCAAACGACTTAAAAATATGGGAGCTATTTTACTGCCACTTATCTTTACTAGTCTAGAGCGTATCGAAACGATAAGTTATGCGATGGAATTACGTGCATTTGGAAAAAATAAAAAACGAACATTCTATAGTGAACGTCCATTTGTGGTCCGTGATTGGATTGCAATTGTTAGTGTGACTGTTTGTATGATTATCTTTTTATGGATGACGTTTAGTAATGGATCACGCTTTTATAATCCATTTATTTAAATGAAAAGCTGTATCAATAATGATACAGCTTTTTAATATGATGAAAATTTGGGTAAAGCACCGTTTTTTTTCCAGGTATAAAATACACTTGGTCGAAAAATAGGTGTTTCTTTTGTTTTTTCAAGGAAAGTTGCTGCTTCTTCATCAGCAGTGAAGATGGCTTTAATAGCTGGACAAACTGCAAGAGCCTGATCGTAGCGATAAATATTTTCACACGGAGTATGTGGACCTGTATGCCAACGGATGAGCATAACCTCCTCTAGTGTGAGTTTAATATACTGCTGAGCAAGAATGACACTTTTTTCCCCATGTCCAATAGGAAAATCATCATTACATTCATAGGTGAAATAACACTCTTTTTCATTTTTTTGATTATATCGGAGTTTAAGTGTTGGTCGGAACACATTTGTTTTACATAAGTCATGTAAATAGCCAGCTAAATAAATGGTTTCTAACGATAATCCAAGATGAAATTTTTTATTTTTTTCAATTAATAATTCCACCACGTTATGACTATGAATGGCTAGCCCGTAAGGATAATTACAATGGCCTTTAATACTAGCAGGTGCTGTAAAATAATCACTTTCAATTGTTAAATAATGTATTAAATCATTCATACCATCACGATTAATGCTGTGAAGACGGCTTAATATAATTTGTTTTATACTCATTTCAATGTAACCCCTTTTATCGCTCTTTCCTATACTATAACTTACTTTATATTCTTTTTTTAGTATTTTTTGTCGAAAAACTTTATGTTTTTGTGAAGACGAATTGTCAATACAAATGCGATACTTACTAATGAAATAGCTCGATTCCCTACTAGAGGTGGATACCACTTCGTGGGTAGGTGACCCATGAAATTTTCCAACCTAAACATTTTCGTGGTCGATGATTCATGAGGCAGAGTGCCTCATTAATCTCTTCATCACTGACTCGTGCTAAGTCTGTTTTCTTCAAGAAATTTTCTCGAAGAAGACCATTGGCATTTTCATTACTTCCTATGCACCAAGATGAATAGGCATGTGCGAAGTAAACAGGAACTTTTAAATCAGCTTCTACTTTGGAATAACAAGCAAACTCTTTTCCTCAATCAACCGTATAAGTTTTAAAGGTGTCTTTAGGAAAGAGTTCATATAGCTCACTAATCGCTCGGTACATTTCTGTTGCTGAGCGATTTTCTATTTTAATGGCCACATAAAAACGGGTTTGACGTTCAACAAAGGTTGCTATGCAACCTTTACTCTTCCCACGACTCGAAACAACGGTATCCAACTCCCCATTCCCTAGCACTAGAGGACTGTTTCACAAGTGAAACTTCTAGGTGACCGATTCCCTACCAGTGGAGGATTTATTCATCTTCGATGAATAGCAGGTGACCCATGTCCAAACGTTTCACATTTTTTGACTTCTTTTGGACGTTGATGAATCGACGTTCCAATGTTAAATCGTCCGCGTGTTTCTCGTGGTTTTCGGCGTTTTCCTTTTTGTCTTAACAACTTAAATCTCCTAACAAAATCGTTCCATCATAAATCCAACGATAAATCATTTTAAATGAAAGAACGCCCTTTAAAACCGTATTAGAAATTTGTTCAGGTGACCATGGTAGCTTTAAATAGTGTTGAATGGTTTGAATCAGTTGTTCTGATTTCGCTTCTTTACGATGACAAACTAAGCGACGATACCCAGCTAATTCATCTGCTAATTCAACTTGATAGATCACCTGGGTATTTCGTTTCAGTTCACGAGCAATCGCCCTTTGATGGCGATTTAATTGTTCGGCAATTTGTCTCGTTGAATAACCCATTTTTGAAAGAACTTAAGCACGTGTACGTTCAAATGTGTTAAGATGTTTATCACTCATAAATCAATCTCCTTGTTAAGAATTTGGTGTGGTAACTTCATTCTATAATAAGGATTCTATTGATGAGCTTTTTTTATGTGTCGCACTTAAGATTACAATCTGTCTGAAAAAAATATCTAATTAGTAAAATAATATATGAAAACAAATGACAGGAATGTTGACAAACGTCGACATAGCAAGTAAACTGAATAAAGTAGATTTGTAGGTATGATCAAGTATGATTGATCTAGAAGGAGGAGAAAAATGAATCAGAAGACAAGTAAGGGAAATCCATGGGCATTGTTACCATTGGGGCTCTTTTTAATTTTATTCGTAGGTAGCGGAATTATCACAGGTGATTTTTATACAATGCCCGTCTTAGTTACGTTTTTATTAGCCTCTGTTGCAGCGTTTATGTTTAATCGTAAAGAACGCTTTAATAATAAAGTAACAGTTTTTTGTAAGGGAGCAGGAAACGAAAATATTATCATGATGGTTATGATTTTTTTATTAGCTGGAGCCTTTTCTGGTGTAGCAAAAGCCATGGGTGGAGTGGATGCAACCGTAAATTTAAGTTTATCGATTTTACCACCTAATTTAGTCGTCGTTGGATTATTTGTGATTGCAGGATTTATTTCCGTTTCGATGGGAACATCAGTTGGAACAATTACCGCATTGACACCAGTTGGTCTGGGGATTGCTGAAGCTACAGGAATTCCAGTTGCACTTGTGGTTGGAGCCGTTGTTGGTGGAGGGATGTTTGGTGATAACTTATCAATGATTTCTGATACAACGATTGCTGCTGTGCGTACACAAGGTTGTGAATTGAAAGATAAATTCAAAGTTAACTTCTTAATCGTGTTACCCGCTGCCATCCTTGCATTAATTATTTTATTTGTTATGACATTACAATATCAAGTTGAATTAAATCAAGTTTATCAAGTAGAATGGATCAAAGTGATTCCATATGTAGCTATTTTAATCGGTGCTTTACTTGGTATAAATGTTTTTATTTTATTAGGTGGAGGAGTTGTCTTAGCTGGAGTCATTGGATTAGCGACTCACTCATTTAGCTTATTAAATTTAATTACAGCTGTCTCAGATGGAATGGCAGGAATGCAAGAGTTAGCAATGATTTGTATTGTTGTTGCGGGAGTGTTAGAGTTAATTAAGCATAATGGTGGAATCGATTATTTATTACACTTAATTAAATCTCGTATTAAATCGAAAAAAGGTGCTGAGCTTGGAATTGCTACATTAGTTAGTGTAATTGATTTGTGTACAGCTAATAATACGATTGCAATTGTCATGGCAGGTCCATTAGCAAAAGAAATCGCCGATGAATTTGATATTGATCCACGTCGTTCAGCAAGTATCTTAGATATTTTTTCTTCATGTTGGCAAGGGTTAATCCCATATGGAGCTCAAGTGTTAGGGGCTGCAGGATTAGCGGCTATCTCTCCAATGGAGATTATTAAATTTGTTCATTATCCGATGTTAATGGGGGTATTCGGAATCCTAGCCATTGTTATTGGATTCCCTAAGTTAAAAAAATAAACCATTAGAAAAATCAATCGCATGAAAAAACGGTATGTTTCTTTAATAGATAACATACCGTTTTATTTTTTAATAGTATCTTGAAAATGTCGAGCTATTGACGAGAACTAAATTAAGAGAAAGAATTGCTTTCGTGTAAGATAACTAACTTTATGTATTTCTTTGATAGTTATAAATTAATTCATTTATAATTGTCTAATGTTAATTGAAGAAATAAGTGAATTAGATGAAGGAGAAAGGAATGTTGAGCTTTCTCTACCTATTGATAATTTTATTTATAATTTCAATGTTTCTTTGCATATAATTTTAAAAAAAATTAGGGGGAGTAGAATATGGGACGAACTTGATTGCTTGAAAATCGAGAGTTCTTTTTCCGCTCTTATATATTAAAGGAGCAAATGATTTCCAAGCAGTTAGAAAGAGAAGTCGATTTACTTAAACGAGATTTAAAACCAGTAAAAGAAACGAATAAGTCATTAAAAATTTCTCTGAGTGAGGAAGAGTTGGATCAAGAGAAAACGTATAAACTTCAATTAAAACAGTTATAGTCTGCATTGATTACAACGCGCATGAAAAGGAAACTTTTGAGGTAATCATTTCTTCAAGAATCATTCTTTGGTCATATGAAAGATCAAATAGAGTTAGAGAAATGTAAAATATATGATAAAGTATGTAGGGAAATAAAATGATTTATGATTTACCACAATCACTATAGATATCAGTTAAATTAAAAAGAGATAACCCTGTACAATACAGAAGTCATCTCTAATGAGTAGCTTATTACGAGCCCTTTTATAAAACCCTGATAAATATTTTTGTTGATGTTTTAGAGAACATGATCAAACTTCTATGGTTTTCAATGATTGATTCATATAGAGTTTTAATAATTATTGTTTCTTCCTTTCAACAGTTCTATTTAACAGAGTGTGTTATTATAAAAGTAGCATTTATTTAAACAGGACTCATTTTTTATATCATTTGAATACAGAAGAAGCTAATATGTTATCAAATAAATGTAAGCATTGTAAGACAGCTTACTTTATTCAGTTTATTTTTCTTCTTTTTCAGGTTTTTTATCCTCTTTTGACTCAGCTAAAATATCTTCTAATTTACATTCTAATATCAGATTATTTTTTAGTACTTCTTTTAGCATAAGTCGAACAGATTCATTAATTGCTAATAAATCTTTGACAGTTACTTCAGATTTAGGTGTTGTAGGTTGAGGTTTATAACCGTAATCTTCACATTCGTCAGCATCTACATCTTCAAATTTCGCTTTTAAATCATCTTTATGAGAAGGTTTTTTCTTGTTGAAATCTGCAACTACTGCCTGAATTTTTTCTCCTTCAGCATTAATAACATGTGCAAGGGCTAATTCTTCAACTGCAATTGAGGCAATAAGCAAATTAGAAGCTTTATCTTTTTTAATGTTTAATAATTCACATGGTATTTCTGGCATTCCCATTAGAATTCCACCTTTTTAAATATTTTGAGCAGTTATAAATAATAAATAACATACTCCATGTATACTATGAGAAATTAGAAGAAATAGTTACAGTTTTATTGAGAGGATTAAATTATTGTCGTTAATGAGATCAAGGGGAGTGATAATATTCAGTAATTTTTTTCTATCGAGATAGATTAAATTTGCTAAATTGAGTACTATATGATCGAGTTGAAATCGTGAGGTATGTGAAACATCATAGCATCCGCTATGTAGTTGAGGAAATCAAGGTTATACCCATTAGATAATCAAATTTGGTTACTATTTTTAAAAGGATTTTAGTTATATAAAAAAGAAATGATTAATTTTGATTGTGGGTATTCGTCTGAAAAACTGATTGCATCTCTAATTCATTATTAACTTTATAATAGTAACGTCTAAGAGTGTATTGGCATATACATAATATTGACTAAACTAAAAAAGAGGTAGATACTATGTCGATGCCAACTATTCCTGATATAAATCCAGATATTAACATTTGTCGTGATGATGCTATTAATATTTTACTTGCCTCAATTGGATTAGAACAGATGTCTCTGGCTGAATTAATGAAAGCAGAAAGCTTAAAACTCAGGGAAGTTTTAAGATGTACAACTAATCCATGTGAAATTAAAGAGCTTAATAAATCAATCGAATCACTTCTTAAAGTTTTAGTGACTTATGAGACGATTCTACAAAGTAAACTTAGAGATGTAATGGAGTTAGCACAGTGTGACGAAATGGGTCCTTCATGTTGTCCCCAAAAAGAGCATTGCAAGTGCCAATCAAATAAAAATCATTCAGCGGAAGCAACAACCTCGCATCACGCAAATGAGGGTGGATGCAAGTGTCAATTAAATAAAAATGATTCAAATTATACAAATAAGTGTCATAATTATTGTAAACAAAAAAGATGTAATCCAAAGAAAAATGGTGAGACTACCTATACAAATGTAACAGATAACGATAAACCATTTTATTCTTCTTACGGATATGATAATATAACCATTTGCAATCCAGAAACTTCTAAATTATTCTACTAAAAATCTAAATGTCTTTATGAAGGATAAGTATAGAAATAAGACTTCGACACCTGAATTAGTTCCTAATAGTAAGTTGATATAAAGAACTTGATCATAGTTTAATATTGTTTATGATTTTATTAACTCTTATTAGTAATGTTAAGAATTAATTTATTATTTGAACTAGGTTAAGTATCTTTCGGGTAAATCTTCAAAATAATGCTTTAGAATTGTTTATAGGTTAAAAGAATTCTTTAATACTAGAAAAATCGTGGGTAATACTTTTATTCAAAGTGTTTAAGCTACGATTTTTTTATGATAATAAAGGAAAAAAATCAAGCTTTAGAAAATCGCTTCTGAGTGAAGAGTTTAATTTCCCATCTGATTAAGTAAAGTTGACCTTGGCAAGGTAAGTGTATAAACTAATTTTTTAAAATTATATATAGGGTGTTAAACGATCCAGGTATAAGGTTAATAATTGATTTAATATTTGACTCCAATTTGAAAGTTGGCGTCACCACTGCTTAGTAACTTCCATTCCCTAGCAGTTGAGGATGGTTCACTTCGTTCTCTGCCAGGGGACCCAGGATTTGAAGATAGATTAACTTCATGACAGCTGTGTCATTTGGAAAAGTTCCTTTTCCTTTTAGAACTTTTCTTAATTAGCTATTGTAGCTTTCAATTGCGTTTGTCGTATCAATCATTTTTCGAATTTCTTTAGGGAATTTAAACAGTTGATAAACCTCTT
>JAUMTV010000251.1 GCA_030531025.1 Turicibacter sp. | reverse complement strand
TAGTATTGCGACATCAGGGATTATTATTCCTAACCCAAAAGCATATGCACAAGCTATGCAAACAGAAGCTGAACAACAAAGTAATGAATTATTAAGTGTTGATTTCAGTAACTATCCTACACTACCAGAAGGATGGGAAGCAAAAGCTGATTCAAAGACTTACGCAGATGGTGTGACAGCATCAAAAAAATCATTAAAGTTAAATAAGTCAGGATATTATTTACAAACACCATCATTTAAATTAGAAAATGATGCAACGTTAACTTTCTATACAAAAGGTTATTCAGCAAGTTCAACGACAGAATCTGTTTTAAAAGTTCAAGTATTAATTAATGGAACTTGGACAGATATTCATACATTAACAACATTTGATACAGCAAACTTCATTAAGACAGAAGTTCTTATACCTCAAACAGCAACAAAGGTAAAAATTGTATTAGAAACAAAAGGTGCATTTAATGTTGCATTAGATGGTGTAGCATTAACTGGAACAGGATCAATTGTTGAAGGGGAAACTGAAGAGACACCAGAAGTACCTGATAGTGGAGAAGTAACACCTCCAGCTAATGGTGGAACAACACCTCCAGACAATGGTTCAACACCAGATGTAGATGCATACGGGGATTTAGTTATCTCAGGAGCTTCAACACTTGAAGTTGGAATGTCATCTACGTTACAGGTAACAACTAAAGACGGTGAAACTGTTTCAAATATGGAGTTTGAATCAACAAATCCACAATATTTAACAGTTAATAATGCTGGAAAAATGAATGCTATTTCATCGGGATTAACTCAAGTTTCAGTAACAGCAATTATTGATGGTAAAAAGTATATTGGACAAAAGCCAATTACGGTAACAGAAGCGGTAGAGTATCCAGTAACTGTTTTTGAAGAAGGATTCAAAGAGTTTCCAAAGTTACCAGAAGGTTGGAGTACAAATTTAGCAGATGATGATAAGTACTCAGGAGGAAATATTGCTGGACCTTCATTAAAATTCACAAAACAAGGTCAATATATTCAAACGGATGAATTCCGTTTAATTGGACATGGATTATTAAAGTTTGCTGCTAAAGGAAATGCTTCTCAAGCATCTGGAACAACAGTTTTACGTGTTCAATATCAATCGAACTTTAAAGATGAGTGGAAAGACTTAGCTATGTTCAATTCATTCAGTAGTAAATATGAGAACTTCGGAGTTCGTATTCCTGAAGATGCAACACGTATTCGTATTTATATCGAAGAAAAAGGACAAATGAATATTTCATTTGATGATATGAGCTTCCATGCACAAGAATTAGGTGTGAAAGAAGCAGATACTGAAGCGCCAGTTATTTCATTAGTTGATATCGTTGATTCAGGAAATTTAGACTTTGATATTACAATTAAGGCTGATGTTACAGATAACCGTAAAGTTGGAGATGTGACATTATACTATCGTGTGATTGGAACAGAAGAATTCAAATCAGTTCCAATGGGATTAACTGACGGAGTATATCAAGGAATTATTTCTAAAAAAGACTTAGATGCTAAAGGAATTGAGTATAAAATCGAAGCGTCAGATATCGAAGGAAATAAAGCCACGACTGATACAAAGAAAATTTCTATTTCATCAGAAGACTATACAAATCCAGAAATTACATCAATTTCACCAGCTGATAATGCAAACGTAGGTAAAAATAAAACACCTAAAATTTCAGCAAAATATTCAGATCGTTCTGGAATTGCATTAGATTCAGTTAAATTATTCTTCAATGATGAAGAAGTGACTGAAAAAGCAACAATTACTGAAACGGAATTAACTTACCAAGTTGAAGAAGAATTAGAAAATGGAACTTATACAGTGAAGTTACAGTTAGCTGATGAAGCAGGTAATGAAACTGAAAAAGAGTGGACATTTAAAGTTGCAGACGTTGCACGTAACTTATACTTCGGACAATTACACTCGCATACAAACTTATCAGATGGTGCTGGGTCAATCGATGAAGCTTATACTCATGCAAGAGAAGTAGCAGGAGTTGATTTCCTAGCCGTAACAGACCACTCAAACTCGTTTGATAACGATACACAAGCAAATATTGCAGACGGATCAATGAGTACAAAATGGCAAACAGGTT
>JAUMTV010000250.1 GCA_030531025.1 Turicibacter sp. | reverse complement strand
CAGATTTATCTAAGCTTCAAAATGAGATTCAAGAAACCAGATATTCATCAGGGCAGTATAAATGCCCTTTTTGTGGTGACGACCATATCGTAAAGAATGGTAAAGTGAAAGGAAATCAACGATACCTCTGTCGTAGCTGTCGTAAATCATTTAGCCAACAAACTCAGACACCAACTGCTTATTCAAAGAAAGAAACAAAGGTATGGATTGATTATATCGAGTGTATGATTAAGGGATATAGCTTACGTCGATGTTCATGGGAGTGTAATATTAATCTCGCCACTATGGGGACAGGGGAAGTGGATGGATTAGTTGAGGCAGATGAATGTTATCTTCGTTATAGCTATAAAGGAAATCATTCTAAAAGCAAACGTTTTAAAATGCTAAGAGCCCCTCGTAAACGCGGAGGTGAATCTGTTGGGAAACGTGGACTTTCAAGTGAACAAGTATGCATTGGAACTGCTTTAGATAGAACAGGAAATATTCTCATTGGTATGATTGGAACAGGACGAGCAAAATATGATAATTTAAAACGTTTCTTTGAAGGGCATATCGCTCCCCACTCTATTTTGTGTACGGATAGCGCTCATGGATATGGAAAATTAGCTAAGCAACTGGATTTAGAACATAAGGCAATTCCATCGGGAAAGCATATGACAGGTATTTATCATACCCAACACATTAATGCATTTCACAGTAATTTTAAGTCCTTCTTACAAAAATTTAGAGGAGTATCGACTAAACATTTATATAGCTATTTAATGTGGTTCAAATGGATTGAGCTTTTTAAAGATGAAAAGGAAATCTTGAAAATTCAGAAGGTCTATGTTCAATCACAGGCAGGTTACTCTGGAATGTCAAATGAGGCAATTAGGATACGAAAACCAGCATTTCTTTAATCTGATTATATGGTTTCAATAATCCCCGTTTGAGATTTACCATTATATGGTATATAATGGTATTACTTAGGAGGGATATAATGATAATCAATTCAGAAATAATCAGTTATTTTTTGGAAAATAAACATTTAAAAGATTGCCAAAATCATTGGGTTTATAAACAAATCGTACCAGGTGAATATACATTCGAAGAACCAGTAAATGTTGATTATAAGCAATTAACAAAGCTATATAATTTAGTTAAAGAGCAAATTACTAACTTTGAACCAACTAATCAATTTCTATGGAATCAAATATTTGATAGCATTGAAATTCCAAAATCAACGACTATTTATTTAATTGTAGGCGCACCTCAGCCTTATGATGCAATGGTTAGAGAATACAATGGTGAAAGATATATTATTCTTGATTTGATTAGAATTTTAAGTTATACAGATGATTTTGATAGATTAAAATCAATTGTAAATGACTTTTTGACGCATGAAATAGCTCATATTTTAATTGGTTCTAAATACCCTTACTTAGAATCAATGTCCCTTGAAGATACATTTATTCAAATGATTTTTGATGAAGGAATAGCACACTTCATTTCTTATAAAGAAGATGTGTTGAATGTTGATTGGAAATCACCAGATATGAAAAAGCATTATCAAAATGTAGTTGAAAAGCTTAGATACTCCTTAAATAATCGTAATGAAATTTCAGAACAAACTTTGATAGAAGCTAATAGTGGAACATTTTGGGGGAAATATGCTTCAATCGGTGGAATGTTTGCTATAAAAGAATATTATGATGCTCATCTAAACTTTTCAAACTTACTTAATGATGGTCCGAAAATTTTGCTGGATTTTATTAAATAATTAAAATTAGAAATTCACTTTTTAGCCACAAAGAATTTATTTATCTTACATTAGAAAAGGAGTTGCCTCTTAGAGCAACTCCTTTTCTAATGTAAAGTATCGTTATCAACAATTATTTAAAACAGAGCCTTTTTATTTATCTATTATGGAAGCATCATGTTCTCTTTAATAGTGCAACATTTGCCGCATTATTTTTAATTGCTGGATTTTCATTTTTAGGAAAAAATATTTTAAATGTCTGGACGATTATAACTGGTGTGTATTTTTATACTAAATATCATCGTCAATCATTCGGTCCTTATCTTTACATTGCGTTATTTAGGACAGCGATGGCACCAATTGTGACTGAAATTATTTTTCATGCTACTCTCACCTT
>JAUMTV010000249.1 GCA_030531025.1 Turicibacter sp. | reverse complement strand
GGAATTGGAGTAGGACTGACTATTGCAAAATCGATTGTTGAATCTCATGGAGGGACGATTGAAGTAAGAAGTCAATTAAATGAAGGGAGTACATTTATTATCACATTGTTTAGATAATAGAAGCTGTTTGATTTCAAGAACATTAAAATTTTAAAATTAAACATAAAGCCCCCCCTTATAAAAGTGCTAAATTAGCCTCTTTTATCAGGGGATTTTTAATCGTTAAACTCTTTTTAAAAGAGATTTATTAGTTCATCTTCTATAGACTATTCACGCTCTTAATAAATTCATAATATTATTGTAACAAATATCTTCGATTTCTTCTTTTGAAAACTCCATTTGAGAAAGAATATCAAAGTATGTTTCATCGTTACCTTCAGGATAGTCGGTCCCGAAAATAAGGCGTTTAGAACCAAATTTTTTTAGAATACGTTTCGTTCCTTCAATACCATATAGATCAACCAAATCAAAAAGGGCAAATGATAAATCTACATGTGTCACAGCTTTAATTGCATCTATTGCTTTCACACCACCCATATGTGCGGTAATAAAATTAATATCTGGAAAGACTTTAATCATCCGATTAATTCGCTCAGGAGAGGAGTAATCATAAAATCCTGGGCCCCATGGATTAGAATGATACATGACCGGAACACCAAGCTCGGCAGCTTTCCTTAAAATGGGGATAAGTTGTAAATCATCAGCTGGTAAATTTAAATTTGAAGGATGAATTTTAACTCCTTTTAATCCTAAATCTTTAATCGCGTATTCAACCTCATAGGGGGCTTCGTATAACCCATCAGCACCTTGAATAATGATGTCACAAAATCCGAATAAACGATTAGGATACTTTTCAATGCAACGTGCTAAAAATTCATTTGTTTCTCGCATACCGTAATACATATAACGATTATTAATTGGCAATAGAATTGATTTCTCAATATTATTTTTATCCATGCGCTCAATTAATAGTTCTAAATCAGCCTTTGCCCAAGCATCATCTTTACCATAATTAGCAATGAGTTCTTCTCGTCGCTCAGTTGGTAAGATATGAACATGAGCATCGATTTTTTTAGTCTCTTTCCAAATATTTTTCACAGTAAGTTCCCCCTGATTATAGAAGTGAACTAGATTAAAAGAACACTCCTATTAATTTATTTCAACTTGAATAATTTAATTGAATTGTTCATCGTAATCACTCTCCTGTTTATAGTACATTTATGGAATATTATACCACAACTGTTTTGATATATGATACGAAAATAGAGAGACTAATCGAGTCTCTCTATTTGAGATATTACATTTCTTTTTCGAGTTTATAGCCAATTATGCAGATGATGATTCCATTTAATATAATTAAGCCTGCAAATAGAATTGCTAAGGTAGGATAATTGAAAAGAAAACATAGTATGGCAATAAGACCCTGAATAAATACCATTATTGTATTTGTTTGAGCATGTGCCATATGTCTGATCATTGTATTTCTTTCGTCATTCATCTCTATTTTTTCAATTTGTTTTTCTTCATTATTTAGTATAAAGAGTGAAGATACAATTACAGCAATTGCTCCTATAAAAAAGATGATTGATAAAGAATTTTTTGTGATGAAGTAGATTGTTAATCCGATTAATTCAAGTATGACCCCCGTGATAGATAGTATTGTTTGTAATCTCTTTTTACCTTTCATTACTTATTCCTCCTCATAGATAAAGATTTCCTCAATTGACATGTTAAAATATCGTGCAATTTTAAAAGCAAGAATAATTGAAGGATTATATCTTCCTTTCTCTAAGGAACTAATCGTCTGTCTTGAAACTTCTAGTACAGTTGCTAATTCTTCTTGTGTAATTTGTCTTTGTTTTCTAATTTCCTCTAATTTATTCTTCATAGAAATGCACTCCTTTTTAACCATATGGAAAGTTAGCTTTCCATATGGTTATTTTAACATATTAATCGAAAATGTAAAGTTAACCTTACATTTTGTGATATGTAATTTATTAATCCTTGTGTTTAGTGGATAGTAGTCAGTTCTTCCTCTTTTATTATATTTGGAATATTTTTCTTAAAATATGAAGAAGGTCTCATTTATTTTTTAATTTATGATACAATATTTTACGTCATTAAAAAGGAGGGGCCCTTTTATGGAACAACAATTTATGAATAAGTTATACCAACAAATT
>JAUMTV010000248.1 GCA_030531025.1 Turicibacter sp. | reverse complement strand
AAACTCGATATGCTGATGGGCAATATACTTGCCCTTTTTGCCATGGAACTCACGTTGTTAAAAATGGAACTAAAAAAGGTCTTCAACGTTACTTGTGTCGTCATTGTCGTAAATCTTTTAGTGACCAAACAGCGACACCTTCGTGCCATTCTAAAAAATCACCAAAATTATGGCTTCAATATTTGAAATGTATGTTATCGGGATATACCATTCGTAAATGCGCTGAGGAATGTAATTTGAATATAGCCACAGCGTTTTTCTGGCGACATAAAATTTTAGATGCCTTAGCAACTGCCGTAGGAGTTGGAGATTTAGAGGGGCTTATTGAAGCAGACGAAACCTTCTTTAGATACAATCGAAAAGGAAACTTTACAAAGGTTAGAAGCTATAAAAAAGGGGTTTGTACCTCAACAGGACGAGCAACTAAAAAGGCAAAGAAGAAAAAACGTGGCTTATCTCGTGACCAAGTAGCGGTTGGAACTGCCTTAGACCGTTTAGGTAACCTTAAAATGGGACTTATTTGCACAGGAAGATTACAATATCCTGCACTTAGACGATTCTATGAAGGGCATATTTCAGCGAACTCAATTTTGTGTACGGATAGTGCTCATGGATATGCTACTTTATCCGAAGAGCTACACCTTAATCATGTTAAAATCGAGTCAGGAAGACGAAAAAAGGATATTTACCACATCCAACATATCAACTCGCTTCACAGTCGCTTAAAATCATTTATGACTCACTTTAATGGAGTTGCAACCAAGCACTTACAGAACTACTTGTATTGGTTTAAGTTTATTGAGCTGTTTAAAACAGAACGTGAGTCAATTAAGATAGAGAAAGCCTATGTTCTATCTCAAGCTAATTACACTGAATGTTCCGTTGATGCTATCCGTACTCGGACAGCCGCCTTTGTTTAAAAGGAAAAATTTGTATAAATGGTAGAGTTAGCATATAATGATATGTAGATTATACAAAGGGGGGATTTCAAATGAGCATAAAGAAATTCTTTTTGAAATTTTTAACCGTAATGTTAGGTTTAATATTTATTTGGCTTACTCTATTCGGAGTTGACTATTGGAGAGTCATAAAAAAATTCGAAAAACCGCTATTCTCGTATAATACTGAGACACAAGACGATGGCGGTTCTGGTTTTTATTATGGCTTAGGGTATAGCTATCATATTGAGGGGAATTTTATGCCATTAGATGAATTTCCAGGCGTAACTCAGCATCAATTATTTTTATTTGGTCGTGAAATTAGCTCAGGGATTCGAGATTAAAAAAAGTGTTCCAGATAACATAATAGTTTTATTTACATACTTTATGGAATTATAATCCATAAAGTATAATAAGAATATAATATGATTTAATTTATTTAGGGCTCAACACCAGAATAGGTACTTGACAACTTAGTTAGTTTGAAATTAACTATCTTTAACATTAGAATCGATAGTTGTATTAGTTCAATTTAAACAAGAGAGCTACCCTTTGACAGTCAAGCCCCATTTTGGGTGAAGCCCCTTATTTAGGAGGATATTTATGAAAAAATATAAAAATATTGCAGTCATATGTGGATTATTATTCGTTGTTGCAATAGGGTTTTATTACATTGGGTATAACGTTGCATGTGATAGGATTGAAAATTTAAAAAGTCAAAACTATGAACAAACATTTTATGCAACTATTACAAACATTAATGATTCGAATTTTGAAGTAAAAGGCTTAAATGTCAACGATATTAATTATCGAGGAGAGTTTACATTTGTTGTAACTACAAAAACAAAAATGGAGTGGAGAGGAACAGAATTATCTGTTTCTGATTTTGATATTAATGATAATATTTCTATAACATTTTCAGGTGAAATTCAAGAAATATCCCCAGCCCGTATTTTAAACGTAGTTAGAATTCAACTATTAGATGATGAAAAATAATAAACTTAAAAATGATAATTCTATTTTATTAGGGAAACTCGCTCAAAAATAAAAAAATTAGCCTATATCTTTGATTACTTAGTTAATTAAGATATAGGCTTTACTTTATAACTTTTTAAGTCACATTAGGTATTTTTAATAATTATTTTGTCCACTTTTATATTATCAATTATCAACACTAATTTAAAACAGAACCTTTTATTAATATTTTTAAGTATTGGATTTTTAAAAGAAAGTACTTTTTGCGGAC
>JAUMTV010000247.1 GCA_030531025.1 Turicibacter sp. | reverse complement strand
ATGAAAGACTAAAAAGAAGAGGTCTAGTCTCACTACTAGACCACTATCAAACTGTACATATTTAGAGATAAAATAGAACCGTCGTATACGGAACCGTACGTACGGTGGTGTGAGAGGGGACGATTATTAAATTAATTAATATCTCCTACTCGATTATATTATCAGTTTACTACGTATGGTATCTACCACTTTATTTAAAGCTAATATCTTATCTATAAAATAATTAGGTCTTATAAGAGAAGCATAGAGTCTATCAAGTTAAGTGTGTAAACTTATTTAAAAAATGTAACTATTCAGCCACCAAGTAAACAAAATCCGTTTCTTGGTGGTTTTGTTAATGATATGTAGTTCTAATGATCTACTTATATACTTGTAAAATTTACGTTATAATATCCTTACTATTCCAACGTTAAAAGAAGGTGTCATCTTATGTCAGAATCTGAAATCATCAACGTTTATCATGAAGGGATTCAATCCGTTGTTACTTTAGTTCAAGGACTTTCAACTCAAATCTCTGAGTTATCTCAGACAGTTGAGAAACAAAATAAAACTATTTCTGATTTAGATGCTCGTCTTAAAAAAATTGAAAAACAATCAAATAAAACAAGTAAAAATAGTCGCGGGTTCCCTGCCCTGCGATAGCAGGTATCATCTACTAGTAGGGTAATGACCTCCATCAACCGATGGTTTCAAAAAGACAAAAAGTTTGCGTCAACCTTCAAACAAAAAACCTGGTGGTCAAGTCAGGCATAAAGGTTCAACCTTAAAAATGGTAGAAGATCCGGATCATGTCGTGATACATCATCCGCAAACTTGCCAAGGGTGTGAGTGTCATTTAGAGGACGTTGAGCCTGAAAAAACGATGAAGCGTCAAGTCTTCGATTTACCTACATTAAACATTCAGGTCACTGAACATCAAGCCTTAATCAAAGTATGCCCTAACTGCAGCTGTAAAAATGAAGCACAATTTCCGAAACATGTTACGCAACCGATACAATATGGACCACATTTAACAAGCGTATTATCTTATTTGAGTCACTATCAATTGATTCCTTTCAACCGTCTGAAGCAATTGCCTCAAGATATTTTCGCAGCGACCATTAGCCAAGGAACACTGATGAATATGACGAAACGATTTTATGAATTATTAGCACCAACTGAAGCGTCTATCAAAGAAAATCTTCTGTCTTCAAATTATCTTCATTTAGATGAAACAGGATGTTATGTCAATGGAAAGAGACAATGGCTTCATGTGACTTCAAACAAAAAATTCACGCACTACTTTGTTCATGAAAAAGGTGGCTCTCAAGCAATTGAAGCCAATTGAATTCTTCCCTCTTTCAAAGGAACAGTCATCCATGACCATTGGACACCATATTTTAAATATGATGATGGCACCCATGCTTTATGTAACGTTCATCATTTAAGAGAATTCAAAGGAATTATCGATTTTGAGAACCAACAGTGGGCAAAAGACATGACGGAATTATTACTTGAAGCTAAAACTTATTCGGAAGAGACTGAATATCCTTTACCATTAGATAAGATTCGAGAAGTTGAGCAGCGATATCAAAAAATCATTGAAGAAGGCTATCTAGCGAATCCTTTAAAAGATCATGAAAAAAAAACAGATTCCGTTCGATTACTAAATCGCTTATCCAAACGACAAGAAGAAGTACTAGAATTTCTATATCAAGTTGAAGTTCCGTTCGATAATAACTTAGCTGAGAGAGATGTTCGAATGACTAAAACGAAATAGAAAATATCGGGATGTTTTCGAACAGAAAATGGTGCTGCTCATTTCGCTCGAATCAGAGGTTTCATCTCCACTCGTCAAAGGCAAAGATTAACTATCATTGAAACCATTTTAATGGGAAATACGATTCAATTTTCATAATATTCATGAGGGGTACTCCATTTGAATGGGACGCCTTTTTAGTCTATCCTCCTATACCAGGCTGAATGGTTACTAAAAAATTATAAATATTGAGTCAATCGTTCAGGAATAAAATTAATAATTAATTTAAGATTTGGCTCTAATTTGAAATTTGGCGTTGCCACTTCTTAGTTACTTCTACCGTTTGTAGATAAACTAATTTTATAGGCTCTGTTTTAGAAAAGTGTTGATATTTAAGTAAAACCATGAACTCAATAAGGATTATACACATACATTGGCTCATTCGTATTGTTAAGATCA
>JAUMTV010000246.1 GCA_030531025.1 Turicibacter sp. | reverse complement strand
ACGCGAGAAAAATAGTGAATTAGAAAAGAGATTTGTTGAAGTTGAAGTCAAGATTGAAACAGCTAATTCAGCTTTAGAGGAACTAACAAAACTTCGAGCACTAATTGAAGATAAAGAAGATGAAGTCAGACGTTTAAGTAGTCGAATTCGCGTGATTGAAGATGAGAAAGAAGAGCAAAAGGATAAGTTTTTAGAAAAAATGAATCAAAATCAAGTAGCGATGGAGCAAGAGTTTGAGTTGCTAAAACGAAAACAAATGCTTGAATTACAAGAATTGCGACTTTTATTACAACAAGAGCATGGTGAAAAGGTTGAGAAGTTAAAAGAGGGATATGAATCAAAAGTCATGTCATTAGTAGAAGAAAATGATGGATTGAAGAAGAGGTTAGATGAACAGTTATCAAAGGGGGAAGAATCAGCAGTATAATAGCAAAGGGGACATACACATGTTTGAAACAGAATTGATTAATGAAATTCGCGAGCGATTAAGTATATTTATTGGGTTATATGATAGTATCCGTATTGTGGATCCAATTAAAAAGGAACTGATTAAAGAAGAAGGGATTATGAGCTCATTTAAATTCCAGAGAAAAGGGCGTCATTGTTACGACTTTTGGGAACAAGATGCAGTTTGTCGTAATTGCGTTTCCTTTGTTGCTTATAAAAATAAGAAATCTACTTTTAAAATTGAACGTTATAAAGATGAGGCTTATTGTATATTAGCTCTACCCATCGAGCGTGAAGGTCGTTTATATGTTGTGGAACTACTAAAAAAAGTGACAACTAATGATTTCTTTTCTGACCTGTCTACTAACTTAGCTTTACCACTCGATGCGACAACAACAGCTTTGACGCAGTTAGCTAACACAGATGAGTTAACAAAAGTTTATAATCGACGCTATTTTGAAAAACAATTAGCTAAAGAATTAATGTATAGTAGCTTTCATGAAACGAATTTGGCAGTCTTGATCATTGATATTGATCATTTTAAACAAATTAATGACTTACATGGACATTTAGTCGGTGATGAGGTGTTAAAACAATTTGTTGAAGTGATTAAGTCAGTCCTTCGTCATGATATCGATTGGATGAGTCGATATGGGGGAGAAGAATTTGTTGTGATTTTAAAAAATGTAGATTTCTCTCATGCGAAGGAAGTCGCTGAACGAATTCGCCAATCTGTTGAGCGTCATTTGTTTAAAATTGGTGATCATGTTCAACGCTTAACGTGTAGTATTGGACTTTCAATGTGTCAATCCGGTAATTTAACACAAACTGAATTATTACAAGAAGCAGATCAAAAACTATATGAGGCAAAAAATAAAGGTAGAAATCGTGTCATTAGTTAACAGTTATGACGTTTTGCAATGTTTCACAAAAAAAAACCTGAGATAAGGTTAAAATTATATCTTATGGTTTCTTGTATTTAATAAATTAAAGAGTGATAAAAGTATCATAATTATATATTGTATTAAGTAGTGAGTTTTACAATATAAATAGGTCGCAATTGTTATATAATGCGAAATAGCGATATATCTGATAACATATAGATAAATAGGAATTTGTGTGGGGGGATTGATGGTGGAAATTTGGGATGGATATTTTAGAGATGGAACACGTGCCAATATAGACTTGATTCGTGGCAATTTATTACCAGATGGTATTTATCATCTGGTATGCGAAGTTCTTGTTCAACATATGGATGGCGATTATTTACTTATGAGGCGTGACTTGTCTAAACCCAATTATGGCGGATATTATGAAGCTACAGCAGGAGGTTCTGCACTTAAAGGTGAGGACAAGATGGCGTGTATTAAAAGGGAATTGCTTGGAGAAATAGGAATTATTTTAGAAAACTTTGAAGAGCTTGACCATTTTATTTACGATGATGATAAGTGTATTTTCTATACTTTCTTGTGCGTTACGGATTGTGATAAAGCATCTATAACAATTCAAAAGGGAGAAACTATGTCATATAAATGGTTAAATGAATCAGACTTTATTTCCTTTGTAAACTCTGGAGAAATGATAGAAACACAGAAGAAACGCTATTTAAACTATTTCAATCAAAAAGGCTATTTACTAAATTAAATTATTAGTGAACAATATTAATGTAATACGAACTAGTAGAAGCGTTGCTTCTACTTTTTAATTGTGTCATAACTTTACAAAAAGGCAATCCTAATTTTAGGATTGCCTTTTTTGTTAGTTTATATAAATTAAACTTATGGATTGAATAAG
>JAUMTV010000008.1 GCA_030531025.1 Turicibacter sp. | reverse complement strand
TAGTAGCGCTAAAAGTTTTTCCGCTATGAAAAACTTATCGCTACTTATATATATAATGGATGTTTTTAAAATGATAGCGCTAAAAGTTTATTTTTAGTTTATCTTTTCTGTGTATGTTAGTACTATCATAGGGAGGAGTGTCGAATCATGATTCAATTATTTAAGAAATTAAAAGCTATCGAATGGGCTTTATTCGGTGTAAGCTTAATCTTTATTATTACTCAAGTCTGGTTAGATTTAAAGCTACCTGATTATATGAGTGAAATTACCCAGTTAGTTCAAACACCTGGAAGTGAAATGAATGAGATTTTAGTAGCAGGAGGTTGGATGTTACTTTGTGCGTTTGGAAGTTTAGCTACTTCAATGATTGTCGCAGCCATCTCTGCTAAAATTGCCTCTAATCTATCAGCGCGATTACGCTTAACCTTATTTGATAAAGTTCAATCGTTTTCGATGGAAGAGATCAATAACTTTTCAACTCCAAGTTTAGTGACTCGTTCGACAAATGACGTCAATCAAGTTCAAATGTTTATCGTGATGGGATTACAAATGCTAATCAAAGCACCAATTCTTGCTGGATGGGCATTAATGAAAATCATGGATAAAAGTTGGCAATGGACACTATCAACAGGAGTAGCTGTCTTAGTTTTATTGGTGATCGTTGGAATCTGTATTTTAATTGCCCTTCCAAGATTTAAACGTATCCAAAAGTTAACGGATAATTTAAATCGAATTGCTCGTGAAAATATTACTGGATTACGTGTGGTTCGTGCTTATAATGCTGAAGGATATCAAGAAGGGAAGTTTGAAAATGCCAATACGGAGTTAACAAGTACGAACTTAGTGACAAACTCAGTTTTAGCATTTTTAATGCCAAGTATCAGTTTAATTATGAGTGGATTAAGTTTAGCCATTTATTGGGTTGGAGCGATTATTATTAATCAAGCGGACCTGCCATCTAAAATGACTTTATTCTCAGATATGATTGTCTTCTCATCGTATGCTTTACAAGTCGTGATGGCATTTATGATGTTAATTATGATTTTTATGTTACTTCCACGTGCAACTGTATCAGCTAAACGTATTAATGAAGTCCTAAATACGAAGTTAACGATTCAAAATGGAACAATTGAAGCGTCACCAGCTGGCGTGTCAGGTGAAATCGAATTTAAAAATGTAAGCTTTAAATATGCGGATGCTGATGATTATGTGATTGAAAACATTAGTTTTAAAGCGAACCGAGGAGAAACGATTGCCTTTATCGGTTCAACAGGATGTGGGAAAAGTACACTTGTTAATTTAGTTCCTCGTTTCTATGATGTGAGTGAAGGGGAAATTTTAGTTAATGGGGTCAATGTCAAAGAGTATGACCAAAAAGTACTACGTAATAAAGTCGGATATGTTTCGCAAAAAGCCGTCCTATTTGGTGGAACGGTGCAATCAAATGTTTCATTTGGTGATAATGGAAAAGTATCAGCCGATATTCACCAAGTCATGGATGCTGTTAATATTGCACAAGCAACTGATTTCGTTGAAAAAATGGATGGAAGTTATGAGGCGCATATTGCTCAAGGGGGAACGAACCTTTCAGGAGGACAAAAGCAACGTTTATCGATTGCTCGTGCCATTGCTCGTCGCCCAGAAATTTTAATTTTTGATGATTCATTCTCAGCTCTTGATTATAAAACGGATCGTCGATTAAGAAGCGTTCTTAAAAAAGAAACGTTAGGAACAACGTTACTCATTGTTGCTCAGCGAATTGGAACGATTAAAGATGCGGATAAAATTATTGTTTTAGATGAGGGGCGTATTGTTGGAATGGGATCACATGAACAATTAATGCAAACGTGTGACGTCTATCAAGAAATTGCTTACTCTCAGCTTTCAAAGGAGGAACTAGCGTAATGAGTCAAACAAATGAAAGAAAAGGTAGTTTAGGTAAGTTATTTCATTATTGTAGACGATATCTTCCGTTTATTATTGTCGCGTTAATTGGAGCTGCGATTGGAACGTTTCTCACGTTATTTGGACCGGATAAACTATCAGAAATGACAGATTTAATGACGGAAGGTTTATTTGGAAGCATGGATTTAGACGCGATTGCTTCTATTGGGTGGACCCTTGTTATTATTTATGGGATTAGTTTTGTTTTATCATTAGGTCAAGGGTTAATTATGGCCAATATTACGCAACGAGTATCAAAAAACTTAAGAACATCGCTTTCAGATAAAATTAACAAGTTACCGATGTCTTATTACAATAACACGACAACGGGTGATATTTTATCACGTGTGACGAATGATATTGATACCATTGGTCAAACGTTAAATCAAAGTATTGGAACGTTAGTGACTGCCATCTGTTTATTTTTAGGATCACTCATCATGATGTTTAAAACGAATGTCATCATGACCATTACAGCCATTTTATCGATTGTGATTGGGTTCGTGTTAATGATGTTTATTATGAAAAAATCTCAAAAGTATTTCACGAGCCAACAAGAATACTTAGGAGCGTTAAATGGTCATGTCGAAGAAGTTTATACGGGACACTCGATTGTTAAAGTATATAATGGAGAAAACCAAATGCGCGAAGCCTTTGAATCGATTAATGAAAACTTAAGAGAGAGTGCCTATAAAGCGCAATTTTTATCAGGCTTAATGCTGCCGATGATGACGTTTATCGGAAACTTAGGCTATGTCGCTGTTTGTATTGTCGGGGCTATTTTAGCGATGAATGAGACGATTTCATTTGGAGTTATTGTTGCTTTCATTATGTATGTCCGTTACTTTACACAACCGCTTGCTCAAATGGCGCAAGCTGCTCAAAGTTTACAATCAGCCTCAGCGGCAAGTAACCGTGTGTTTGAATTTTTAGAAGCAGAAGAGATGGAAGATGAAAGCCATAAACAAATAAAACTGACAACTGCTACTGGGAAAGTTGAATTTAAAAATGTTCAATTTTCTTATTCAAAACATGGAAAACCAGTCATTAAAAACTTCTCAACGATTGCAAAACCAGGACAAAAAGTTGCCATTGTTGGTCCAACTGGAGCTGGGAAAACGACGCTTGTTAATTTATTAATGCGATTTAATGAAATTAACGGGGGAGAAATTTTAATTGATGATGTCCCAATTCATGACTTAACACGTGAAAATATTCATGATTTATTCTGTATGGTGTTACAAGATACATGGTTATTTGAAGGAACGATTAAAGAGAATTTAATTTATAATCAACATCACATCTCAGATGAAGAAGTTAGGCAAGCTTGCGAAGCGGTCGGATTGCATCATTTCATTGAAACCTTACAGGATGGATATAATACCGTTTTAAATGATAAAGTCAATTTATCAGCGGGACAAAAACAACAGTTAACAATTGCACGTGCCATGCTTAAACATGCGCCAATGTTAATTTTAGATGAGGCGACAAGTTCAGTTGACACAAGAACCGAACTTCTAATTCAACAAGCGATGGATCGCCTCATGGAAGGACGAACATCATTCGTCATCGCTCACCGCTTATCAACCATTAAAAATGCCGACGTCATCTTAGTCTTAAAAGACGGAGACATCTTAGAAAGCGGAAACCATGAAGAACTACTCGCTAAAAATGGATTCTACGCTGAACTTTACAACAGCCAATTCGAACAAGCTGAAGAATAATCTTTAATAAAAAAACAATAAATAAATTTAACCTATCAACTAAAAAGCTACCCATCCGTCACTAACAGGCGATTGTGGGTAGCTTTTTTATATTTATATCCCAAAATCTAAACCTTAAAAATGATGTGGGTCATAAAAATAAGGAAAGCTAATTTAAATTTGATTCTAAATGATTTGTTCAACGATATAGAAAATAAAAATTTCGGTTAAATGTTTATCCTATAGGTTTCAATAAAATGAATCTAATATAATAATTTAATTTAAACGCGGCTATAAAACTATATTAGAATCAGATCTATGTAGTTAATTTTAGTTTATACCGCTTATATTCTGTTATTTTTAGCATAATTTGATATAATTTTGTATATATATGGTAGTTTTTACGCTATCAGGATAATTGTAAATCGTCGTTATTAAATAAAGTATCTACACTTAATAATTATGAGAGGTGAGATAATGCCGTCAATTGAATATGGAATAGATAGGAGTGGACATCATGTTAAGGCCAAATATGCGATTAGTAAAGCAGCATATACATGTCCATACTGTTATGATGGAATTCACGTTAGAAAAGGAGAAGTAAGAGATCCTTACTTTTCGCATAATAAAATAAGTAATAGAACACCGTTACAAAGAATATGTCCAGGCTATACTGGAGGGAATGCTTCAGATAGAATCATTGGTGAGGTAGACCGTCTATATGTAAATAATGGAGGCTTACCTTTATATTTATCAAAAATGAGTGATGATTCAAAAAAGTTTAAGCTTTATGCTTATTTTCCTTTTGTAAGTAACGAGAGTTATACTATTTTAAAACAACATAGAGCAAAAATCGAAATTTATGATAAAGAGAAAATGACGTATAGCATAGATAATTTAGATTATTATCCCCTTGAATATATGACGCCGTGGATAGATATTAAATGTAATCCAGAATTAAATCTGATGGATGTAAAAAAGAAGTGGTTATGGGGAATTCGTGGAATTGATATTGAAAAGGATGTTTTTCACAGTCATGCAGATGGTGGTTATCGCTTAGCTTTAGGAGCTAATATATATGTTGGGAAAAAATATAGGCTTCTAGTGAGAAAGGGCCCTGCTCCAAAGGTTAAATATACTAATTTTGAAAAAATAGGAGATATTCAATTAAAAAATAACTCGGGATATAGTAGGTTTGATGTATATGAAATGTCAATAGTTATTATGAATGAGGAAGCAAAGGAGTTTATTCAATCAAAAGGTTATAGATTACAAGCAACTCCTGATGAATTAACGACCCTTTGGCCGCCTGCAGTTTATAGAGGTAACGATTTATATGTTAATTCAGAAGAAATGTATTTCTCATATGAAAATAAAAATAGTCTACCATTGTATGCTGCAAATGAGTATGCGATAAACGATACAATGAGTTATAAAGATACTAATATAGTAAAAATTAAATTATTATCTTCGGGTAAGACATTAGCTATCGGAACTAATGATAAAAACATACCGCCAGAAATTAAATTTAATATAGTTAAAAGCAATATTAATAAAATTAAAACAAATGTTATTCCAAAATATTGTTTTAAGAATTATAAAAATAAAGAAGTGAAGCTTGCTAATATAAATCATGAACTCCCTTTGAATGGTAAGCTTTTATTTAAGAGTAATATTTCATCAATAGTTAAAGTATATCGTGAAAATTATGTTATACACTCAAGTACACAAAGTTTAGAAAACATTGACTATGGAACAGTTATACATTGTAAAATTAGTGGTTATGGTAGTTATAAATATAAATTTATACGTGCAGCAAAGTTAAATAGCGTTGATAATGAGACTGATTGGGGGAATTTATATAGTGTCTTAATGACGTGTAAAGGACCGACTGTGAAATATCATTATGATGTGAATCAGTTCTATTATCGATTACAAAAGGACTTAAATAAGGATAACTATGACGTATTTAAAATTTTAGATTTTTGGATTAAAAATGGCGGGATTCCAATTATAGCTATTGATATTATAAAAAATTTAAACTTAAATGGAGAGATGAAAAGTGAATAAAATTTTATTCAATAAATTATTAGTCGAGATAAAAAAGAATATTCATTTATTAACGGATGAAGAGATCATGCAATTAATTGATAGTTTACCAATGGAGTTAAAACTTCAACCGATTAAGAAAAATACTAAGAAGTATAAGATTGCATCAAGAATAGATAGTAAGCTCTTTAGAGAACGTCAATTACCTAAAATTTATATTGATGGTTTGAAAAATGATGATAATGCCTTAATTGGACCAATTGTAGTATCGATTGCAAATATAAAA
The DNA here is from genome assembly GCA_030531025.1 of Turicibacter sp. The sequence continues at coordinate 33,966 of JAUMTV010000008.1, read as the reverse complement.
GATGAATATGAACAAGAATTTGATCAAGAAATAGAATTAAGTGAGTATATAAAAAAAATTCTTCGTTCTAAGGATGAAGTGAAATTATATCGATTTTTAAAGTTTTTAGAGAAAAATATGGATCTTATTTATTGTAGTATTTATATGAAATTAATGGGAGTGATTTTAAACAAAACTAATGAAGTATATTTAGAAACTTTAATTAAATTGATTAAAGAAAGTGATAAGTTTCTACAAGAGGAACTGGAGTATCAGAAAATTTCTTATGATTCAAAAATAGAACAATTAAATATAAATTTTATCAAAGAATCAAAACAAAAGAATGATTTGATTTCGATGCATAAAAAAGATTGTGATGAAAAGAAAAATGAAAATAATAAATTAAAGCAAGAATTATTAAATAAGACGCGAGAGGTGAGTAACTTAAATGGAAGAAATCAATCTCTTACTAAAGAAATCACTATTTTAAAAGAAGAAAAAAAAGAAGTTCAAAATCTCTTATCTGAAAGGGAAAAACAATTACGATTAACCAAAGAACAATTAATGGGCAAGGTAAAAGAGTTTAATGAACAATTAAAGATTCAATGGGAGAAAGATAATGAGGAATTATTAGAAATCACAAGTAACTTAGAATCTGAAAAGGTTGAACTCATTTATGAGATTAAACAGTATAATAATAAAATAGAAGAATTAAGAGCTGAGGAGTTAAGGTTAAAGGATAAAGTAGATAGCTACCATCAAACAATTAATAACTTTATTGAAAATATCGATCTTAAATATCTAGAAAACCATTTAACTAACTACTTTATTTCAAATAATAAGCCAAAATCAGTTGGAACTATTGTAATGGATAATCAGGAAATATATATAAAAGAAAATTATAAAGCACAAGAAATTGAAAAATGTGAAGATATTAATCATTTTGTAGATAATTTATATTCTAACTTACAACAAAGTGGTGTATTTGAATCTGAATGTGAGAACTTATCTAACTATATAATTGGTATAATTGCTTCTGGTTTAACTCCACTTATTTGTAGCTACAAAGCAAGGAATATTGCTACAGCAATAAGTTCAGCTTATTCCGGTGAAAGTCCTTATATAATAACACTTCCGAGCGGATTTAATAATCCAAATTTATTAATTCAAAAAGCGAAAGAGACAACTGCTAAATGTATTTTGATTGAGGATGTAATAGGTTCAATGAGTGAAAGTTGTTTGTTACCGTTACTAAGAGAGTTTCAATATAATGATGAAGGAAAAATTATAATTTTATCTTCAGAGCAAGAGCATGTCTATAAATATATGCCAACATATTTGTTAAATTATATATCAATCATGACAGTAGAAATGATTAATATAGTTAGAAGACCTAAATATATATTTAGTAATGCGGTTGACTGTTTACGAGAATTTGAGAATATTATTGGAGAAGTTCATGCAAGTAGAGAGCTAAGAAAAATCATAGAAGGAACTGAATTACAAAGGAATTATCATCAACAACGTTCCGAAATGTTAAAGTATTTTAGTAATTTATCAGATGTAAATCAAGCTTATAAAACATTTATAAAAAACGAAATTAAAGTATTATGTTCGGATACGGAGTTTTCCGAAAAAGTTGAGCGAAATTTAATGGAAAAAAACTTCAAATTTAATTTTGAGTTAATTGATGTTCTTAGAGGAGCTTAATTATGGAAAGACAACTAATTACAACAATTTCGAGGGATTTGAATATTACAAAATTTAATTCGGAAACACGAGCAGAATTTCATAATCGTTTAATTTATTGTGTTTTAGCTGAATGGGCGCGAACTCTAGTTTTAGGTGATTCTTATAATGATGTAAAAAAAAATGAACACGATATATCAATTAATGTAGATATTTTACATATACAAACTCATTTAGAAAAAATTGCTTATTCTTTTTTGTCTATTTTAGATTGTTCAGTTGAGTGGTTAAAAGGAGAACATATACATAGTGTTAAAAAGAAGATAACGCAAAAAGTTATAGAGGATTTAATAAATTGTGAGCAATTAGTTAAAATTCATAACTCGAGGCGTTTAACTGTTCCATTTACTGCATCTATTAATGTTTTTGAATATGAGTATTACAGTGAGTGTCTAATAAATAACTGGAATTCAAAGAATATATACCGTGTTGGTGTGGGACAATGGGGAATAAAAAAAGCTTCTTCCGAAGGTTATTGCAGTTTCTTTGGGGTAAATGAAGATGAAACTTTACCTCAGTATTATTATAAGTTGAAGAAAGGAGCGAAGTGGGAGGACTTTGACTTGGATGATGAATACGAATTATACGATTATGAAAAGTCATTTTTATGGGCATGGAAGGCGTATTCTTCGAAGGAACTTTCTAATGGAATGAATTTATTGAAAAGAAAAGATTCAAACTCGTGCTTCTTATTGATTAATAAAGTAGATGATAGTATAGAAGTAGCTTCTTTAGATTTATCTTATGTGGTTGAAGGAGAAATATACCGTATTATGTATGCAATAAAGGAATTACGACAATTTAACATATATTTTGATGTAATTGAAAAAGACGATCATTTTATTTTACAATGTTCAAGTAGATTACCAAATATAGAGATGCGGTTATTAAAATTAATGTCATGGCCATATAAAACTTATGATGATGATAAATATAGGGTAATTCCTAAAATGTTGTGGGGAGATTGCAAATTTATTTTCGAACGATTAGGAATAAGTTTCAACTTAAGGAGTGAAATATAGATGAATGAATTAGGTATAAGAAAAACACATGAGAGATTAAAGCAGCGTCTCTCTGATTATATTAAGGCACAATATTTTGCGGAAAATGAGTTGTTGTTAGAGGCAGTAAATCAATTATTTGAACAAGAAGGAGTTCTCACTCAGAGACCTTTTATTGAAGCTACTGGGCAATATAAAGTAATAACAAATGGGTTTGAAGAGGCCCAAATTCCAGACAATATTAAAATATACTTAGAAAAACTAATTGAAAGTAAGTTAGGCGTTTTTAGTACACCATTTTTTCACCAGGTAAATGCTTTAGAAAATTTTTATAATGGTAAAGACTTATTGGTAACTACAGGAACAGGGTCAGGGAAAACAGAGTGTTTTATTTGGCCAATTTTAACTGAGATATTAAATGAGAGTTCAAATCAAACAAAAAATTGGCATCAAGAAGGGGTTAGAACTTTAGTATTATATCCTATGAATGCTTTAGTCTCAGATCAATTAGGAAGGTTAAGGAATATCATTGGTAGAACTGATGATGCATTTTTTAATATTATGAAAGATTTTTCCACTCCTGATATTCGTCGACCAAGGTTTGGAATGTATACAGGGCGTACTCCTTATGCTGGTGAAAATGATGAGGATAAGAATGAAAATCTTGCAAAACTTATTTCAAAGACCTATTTAGAATGTGATGAGAATGTAAGATATGAGCTTAGTCAGATTGGTAGAATACCTGCAAAGAATTTAAATGAATTTATTAGAAAGTTAAAAAATAATGAACAGGAACCAGATTTAGGTGATAGCGAACTTTATACAAGAGGTGAGATGCAAAAATATTGTCCTGATATTTTGATTACAAATTATAGCATGCTAGAATATATGCTTATGCGACCAATTGAACAAAATATTTGGGAAAAAACTAGAAAATGGCTACAAAGTTCTGAAGAAAATAAATTATTATTAGTAATAGATGAGGCTCATATGTATAGGGGGGCTGCTGGTGGAGAAGTATCGCTTTTGATAAGACGTTTAATGGATAAGCTTGAAATTGGTCGAGATAAGTTAAGATGTATATTAACAACTGCTAGTGTTCCGGTAGAATTAAGTGAAGAATTAAATGAATTCGCGTGTGGACTTACTGGAGCGAATCATGAAAAACATAAATTTTCTATTATTACAGGAAAGCACGAAGAGATTATTGGAAATAAAAAAGGAACAACTGAAGATGCAGAAAATTTAATAAATCTAAACTATAATAAATTACAAGGAACATCGGTAGATATTTATGAACAATTGGTGATTTTATCAGAAACTTATCAGTGGGATGAAGTGGAGAAAGATAATATCCCAAATTGGTTATATACCCATTTAAGTAAGTATCCTCCAATGTTGGAGTTAATTAAAACTTGTAGTGGAAAAGGAATTGAATTTACAGAGATTGTAAATAATGTTTTTGAAAATGTAGATTCTAATTTAGCAGAAAGTGCAACAGAAGTTTTATTATTACTTGGTACGATGGCTAAATCTAATCAAGGTAAAGTATTGCTTCCATCAAGAGCGCATTTAATGTTTAAGGGGTTAAATGGGATTTATACCTGTATAAATTCTAATTGTCAGCAGCATTATGATGTAAGTGGAATTAAATTAGGTAATATTAGTGAAAATTCAGAATTTAGATGTTCGTTATGTGGAAGTAGAGTATTTGAGCTAATGGCAGATAGAAGATGTGGAACGCTATTCTTGCGTGGATTTGTAGAGAAAGGTGATTCATCCCTATTACAAGGAAAATTTATATGGCATAAGAAAAGCTCGTTATTATCAGATGCTCAAGAATTACATTTATGGTTAATGCCTAAAGGTAGAGATGAGTATTTTAAAATTAGTAAATCAAATCGAAGAACAAAAGCACATAAAAATTCTAGAATTGCATACTTGAATTATACAACTGGGGTTTTACGTGAAGGTGATCAGTATGAGGATGAGGATCAGAAAGGTTACCTTAAGGTCCTAGTTAGTAGTGTCTATGACGATAAACAAAGTGCATTTACCTTTTCAAATTGCCCGAACTGCGGAAGAGACAAAAATAAGTTAACATCTTTTAAGACAAGAGGTAATGAGCCGTTTGCAAACTTGACCATTGAGCAGTTTCTTTCACAGCCAACTAGGCGCAATTCACTGAAGAATGAGGGGAAAAAGGTTCTTTTATTTTCAGATAGTCGTCAAAGAGCCGCTACTCTAGCAAGGGATATTACCATTGCCACTGATGGTGATGCAGGAAGACAGGCATTATTTTTAGCTGCTAAAAAATTAGAAGAAGAGTATGGCTCTGGAAATTCATCGTTAGAGATGATATATGCAGCCTTTTTAAAAGTTGTTGAAGCGCAAGGAATAGAATTTTTTTATGGTGATGAGAAAAGTAAATTTAATGAACATTTAGAAAAATATCGTTTAATGAATCGCCGATCTGAGCCGAGTTTAATGCGTGTAAAGAATAAAATTCAAGCACCACCAGCGATGTTTTATCAGTTATTATTAAAAAATATTAGTGATAAATACCATTCTTTTAATGATTTGTGTTTAGCTCAGGTATTATTAATTGAGGCTGATAGGCCAGAGTTTAGTATTGAGGACGAATTATATGATATTGAAGATATAACAGATATAGATGCTTATGATATAAGAGATATCTATAATGCATGGATTCAAAGCCTGATTGTGAAGAATATAGCTGTTTTTCCTACATTAGATGATTCAGTTCGAAAAAGTATACTTTCTTTTGAAAGAGGTGGATTTGGTGTTGATGAAAAGGAAACAATGCCAGAACATCTGAAATCTATTTTATTGAAGAATGATATTAATCAAGATCAAATTGAATTGTTGCGAGAGAATTTTGATAGATTCATGGATAGTTCTAACGCTGTTGATAAAACTCATAATCGTAAATATATCAATCCAACAAATTTAACATTAAAGACTTTTGAATCTGGGAACTGGTTTAGATGTAGTCGTTGTTCTGGAACATCTAGCTTTACCTTATTCGGAAGTTGTATACATTGTGGAAGTGATAAGTATTTATCTATTTTAGAAGAGAATGAATTAAAACGTTATGAATTCTGGAGAAAGCCAGTATTAGATGTGTTAGATGGAGAAAAAATTAGAAATGTTGTGACTGAAGAGCATACAGCACAGTTATCTCACAAAGACCAGAAAAAAGATGTTTGGGTAACAACTGAACAATATGAAATGAGATTTAGAGATATTCAGGTAGATGAACAAAGTCAACCTATTGATATCCTTAGCTGTACTACGACAATGGAGGTAGGTATTGATATTGGATCTTTAACTGCTGTTGGGTTAAGAAATATTCCTCCTATGCGTGAGAATTATCAGCAACGAGCTGGGCGTGCAGGAAGAAAAGGTGCTGCTGTTTCTACGATTGTTACTTATACGGAAGATGGACCACATGATTCTTGGTATTATCAAAATCCAGCTCAAATTATTTCAGGTATCCCTCGAACTCCATGGATTGATTATGGTAATACGAAATTAATTAAGAGGCACTTAAATTTAGTATTATTGCAACAGTTTTTTAATTCATACGGTAATAGCTTGGAAAAAGTTGATACATTATTGTTTTTTCATGAGAACCAGGATTTAAACTATAATAATTTTAAAGAATATGTACTAGAAAATACTCCATTTACTGAAGAGCGCTCATGTGTGTTGATTCCATCTAGCTATAAAATTGACTGGGATGAATTTAAAGAAGATTTGTTTAGTAAAATAGACTCTTTAAAATCTAAGGTTTTATCCAAACCGGATTTATATCAATCTGAAAGTAATCAATCATCAGAATTAAAGAGTAAGAATTCAAATAAATCAACTCAACTTATAGACTTTTTATTTATCGAAGGATTATTGCCAACATACTCCTTTCCAAGAGATGTTGTTAATTTTTGGATAGAAGATAAATATGGAAATATTGTTGAAAGTCCGGAGCGTAGTATTGATTTAGCATTAAGTGAATATGCTCCAGGTCGGATGATTGTTGTTGATAAAAAATCATATATATCTGGAGCTTTGTATGATCATTATACTAAGTATGATAAACAGTATCGATATAATGCGGCAGAGCCATGGTTAAAAATGAAAGAATATAATAAAGAAGTTTTTTGTTGTACCAATAATAATTGTGGTTGGTTTGGTTTAGAGAGTGAATACCTAATTTGTCCATTATGTAAAAACAAACTAGAAAAGAAAACACTTATTAAGCCATGGGGGTTTGCAGCTAGAGAAGGAAAGAGCATTCCAGAAATAAGAGATACACAAGAGTATTCAACAACGAGTACCCCATCTTATTCGTCTATGCCAACTGATTTGAGTAAAATGAAGTATATTTCTGAAACCAATTTAATTCGAATCGAAAATCGTTCAAATCAAGAGTTAATTATTATGAATAAAGGACCTAAAGATAGAGGATTTGATTTGTGTGTAAAATGTGGTGCAATAGATCCTGCTGAAAGTTTTGAAGATGATAAGACAAATAGAAAAAGACCATATAAAGTTCCCTATGCAAGACAAGATAATCAAGTATGTTCGCATAATCGTAATAATATATTCCTTGGATATGAGTTTAGAACGGATATGTTAGTAATAGAATTAAATTTAAAATATAAAGATTTAAACTTAGATTCTCAATCGCTAGACTTATGGATAATTCCAGCTTTAGAAACATTAGCACAAACGGTTGCTTTAGCAGCAAGTAAACAACTCGACATAGAGTTTAGTGATTTGAAAAGTGGTTATCGTATGCGTCATTATGATGAAGGAATTTATGCGGACATTTATTTGTACGATAGTCTTTCAAGTGGAGCGGGATACTCAACAAGAGTACATAAGTTAATTGATAGTGTATTAGATGAAATGGAAATAAGACTAAATAGCTGTTCTTGTGAGACATCCTGTCCAAAATGTATTCAACATTTTTGGAATCAATCAGTTCATTCTAAACTTGATAGAAAATCAGCTTTAGCTTTATTGAGATGGGTGAGGTTTGGCGAGAAGCAGCAAGAAATTTTACAAAATGATTTGTCTAGTTATGCAGAGTTAATTGATAATATATTAGAGATGTATGATGCAAATAGAAGTGTTCAAATTAAAGGAAAAAATATTATTGAAGCAAAAGCAAATGGAATAAGGAGAGAAGTGTATATTTATCCAGCTATGGAACCTATAGAAACGGAATTTTTAGAAAAATATATTACACTTCCTGATCGACTCTTTAGAGTTGGATTCCCGAATATAGGTAATAAAATTATTGAAGAATTTAATTTATAAAACAATAGTATAATTGAAAAAAGTATTGTGTAAGATATTTTCTAAGAGAGGGCTCAATTTGAGTCCTCTTTTTTATGCTAAAAAATAAGGCGAAAAAATGCTTAACAAAAAGCGTTGACTAAGGCGAAAGAATGCTGTACAATAAAAAATATAAAGCGAGTGGATGCCTTGATGAATTCTCTTGTGATGAATGGAGGAATATTAAATGAAGTTATCAGAGTTATGTAGAGTAAAAAGTGGTTTTCAAGGAAGACCTTCTGAAGGAAAGACTTATAAGCAGATTAAGTTAAAGGATGTAACTAAGGAAGGAATTATTTTATTTGATCAGTTAACCGAATTTGAAGCTCAAAATGTGAATGAGCGTTTCTTCCTAAAGAAGAATGATATTATTTTTAAAGCAAAATGTGCAGAAAATTCAGCAGCTCTTATTGAAGAGGACTTAGCTGATACGGTTGCAACTTCTCATTTCTTAGTGTTAACGGTGAATGATGTAAATCAAGTTGATCCAGCCTATTTAGCTATGTATTTGAATTCAGATTTTGCACAATCATATTTTAAAACAAATGCTCAAGGGGTAACGGTGCCGATGATTCGGTTATCGACGTTAGAGGAATTAGATGTGAAACTCCCCACGATTGAAAAACAACGTGAAGTAGCAAAAGCTTATCAATTGCTGAAAGATGAAAGAGCAGTGATGGAACAGCTAATTCAAAATCGTGAAAAACAATTTAAGGCGTTTTTACAAAATTTACTAGGATAGGGGATAGAAAAATGAAGAACATTCAAAATTATGCATACAAATTCAGTGATTTATTAAGAGGAAGTTTTGATTCAAGCTCTGCTGGTCAACTCATTCGAACATTTACTTTTCTTCATCAATTAGAAAGAGAATTATTGGAGGAAAATGAAGTATTCACATCACAACTACAAGGGTGTTTTGATTTGAAAGAAGCAACTTGTAAGGATGAGCTTATTCAGTCCTTAAAATCATTTATTGATCAAAATGCTGAACTGAATTGGTTACAAGATAGCTTCTCCGATATTGACCGTTTAGATAATGATAAATTGTTTAAACAAGTCATTGATTTTTTAAATTCGGTTTCGTTTGAACAATCTTCTGTAGAAGTATTTCAAAAATGTTCATTTTATTTAAGTTTACAAGATCGTTTTAGTTTTGAAACGCCAGCATCGCTTGCTTTGTTATCAAAGGAGTTATTAACTAATACTTCATTTGAAACACTATATGATCCGGCAATTGGCTCAGGGAATTTAGCTTATGAAGTGAGTCAATCTCATCAAGATGTGCTCATTTATGGTCAAGAAATCAATCGTCAAGCCTTAAATCAATGTCGAATGTTACTTACTTTAACAGGACGTATTCAAGAATTGACTTATTTAAAAGAGGGACATACATTAATTGATCCTAAGCATGTAGAAGGAACAACGCTTCAAAAGTTTGATTGCATCGTTTGTCAGCCACCATTTGGTTTAAAGGACTGGGGAATGGAGCAGGTGATGGATGATGTTCGTTTTCACCGTGGGGTTCCACCAAGATCAAGTGCAGACTTTGCCTTCATGACACAAGTTGTTGAGAGTTTAAATGAGACGGGAAAAGCAGTGATGATTGTACCATCAGGTGTTTTATTCCGAGAATCACGTGAAGGAGACATTCGAAAACAATTAATCGAAGAAAATTTAATCGAAACGGTGATTTCTTTGCCTGGAAATATGCTATATGGAACGGCGTTACCCGTTAATATTATTATCTTTAATAAACAAAAGAAAACAAATGATATTTTCTTTATGAACGCAACGTCATTTGTTGAGAAAAATCGTACGTTAAATACATTGTTAGAGCAATCAATCAAGGAAATCGGACAACTTTATCATACCCGTAAAGAACGAGCAGAAGTATCTAAGTTAGTATCTTTGGAACAAATTCGAGAAAATCGTTATAACTTGATGATTGAACGTTATGTGACAAAAAAGGAAATTCATGAAGTGTTTGACTTAGAATCCTTACGAGAAGAACATAAAACTTTAACGAAGAAGCTAACGGAGATTCAAACTCAATTAGAAGAGATTTTAGGATAAAATTCATTAGGATAGATTTTTAGGGATGAGGAGAAGGGGATAATGAAGACTTGGACGATGAAATTAGAGAAATTAGGGCCGAAACAAAATCAAACAGTGTTGATTTACGGACTTCCACGACGGGAGAGTAAAAAGCAATTAACAGAAGTATTTCGTGCGTATCTCAGTCAAAATCGAGTAGTAGGAGATAAATTTGAAGCATGGAAGCTATATGATACGTCATGTAGCTTCCGTTACACTAAAAATTTGGGAGAGCAAACTTTACAATTTGAAGTTTGTTCATAAAAATAAGATAGTTTTTCAAAATTGGATTGGTTTAAAGAATGATGCTACTAGAGAAACAGCTGATTTCAACACTTGATGACACGATTTGACAAATCTTTATGTTTTTGTTGAATTTGATATAAGAAAGATGTAATATGTCGGGTATATGGGAGATATAAATCAAGAAGAAAAGAAGGAGAAAGAAAAATGAATTTATTAGGAGATTCCTTTCAGGGAAAGAAAGATGAATATAGTGAAGAGCAAAAGCAATGTATTGTTGAGGCAGTAGAGGCTTTAGATCATTTAGGAACTAAGCCTTTAATGATGTTAGGTAAAATTCAAAGTGGTAAAACTAAAACATTTATTGGGGTCATTGCACTGGCCTTTGATAACGGGTATGATTTGTCAGTTGTATTAACGAAAAACTCTAATGCTTTAGCCAAACAAACAACATCTCGTTTACAAGGTGAATTTAAGGAATTTGTTGAAGATGACTTAATTGATGTATATGATATTATGTCAATGCCGAGTCATTTATCTGCTTATGAAATGGATAAGCAGATGATTATTGTGGTGAAGAAAGAGAAGAATAACTTAAAAAAATTAATGAACTTTATACAAGAGTATGCAAAGGCTGGTTCAAGAAAATGTTTGATTATTGATGATGAGGCTGATTATTGTTCAATCCGTTTTGAAAAGAATAAAGAAACAAAGGAGTTTGATTTAAGAAAGATTTCAGAACAAATTAATGATCTTCGATTAGCACTTGATTGTAAATTTGTTCAAGTAACAGCGACTCCGTATGCACTATATCTTCAACCAGATGACATTGTTCTTAATGGTGAGCTTATCGAACCAATAAAACCAGCTAAAACAGTATTAGTCCCTTATGGTGAAGGATATATTGGAGGAGATTACTATTTTGATGAAGAGGTCAATCCCTATTGCCATAATTTATTTGAAATTATTGATCCGGAAGAGCTAGCTATAATCAAGCAAAGTGATCGACGTCGTTTTAAAATTGAAGAGGTATTAACATCAAAGAAAATTACTGGCTTACGAACAGCCATTTTGACTTTTTTAGTTGGTGGTTGTATTAGATTTATTCAAAATAATGCAGGAAATCGTCCACGAGGGAAAGAGAATAAATTTAGTTTTATTGTTCATACCGAAATTGCTAAAGCTTCTCATGGTAATCAATATGATATTGTAAATGCACTTATAGAAGAACTTCAGAAAAAAGTTGCTGAAGATGAAGCAGAAATTCTTAAGTTAATTGTACCTGTTTATAGTAATTTAAAGGAATCAATTACGGATCACGGATTTACAGTACCAGCTTTAAATGATGTCATGTTATATTTTAAACATGCTGTGAAGTGGGTAAATCCAATTGTGGTAAATTCAGAAAAGGATATGGATACATTGTTAGATGAAAGTGGTCAATTAAAAGTAAGAACTCCATTAACGATTTTCTTAGGAGGTCAAATTTTAGATCGGGGAATTACCATTTCAAATTTAATTGGTTTTTATTATGGAAGACGTCCACAAAAGATGCAACAAGATACAGTGCTACAACATGCCCGTATGTTTGGATATCGTAACGAGAAGGATTTAGCAGTGACTAAGTTATATACAACTCTAGATTTATATGAGCGAATGAAAAAAATTAATGAAATGGATGCTCAATTACGTGATGATTTTGAAAATGGAAAGTTGGATCGTGGAGTTATTTTTATTGGGAGGGATCCAAAGGGTAAAATTATTCCATGTTCTCCGAATAAGGTGATGATGAGTGATACTAAATTAATTAAATCTCATAAACGTATTGTTCCTTATGGCTTTAATACGAAATCAAAAACAGCGATTCAGGCAATGATCTCTAAGATAGACACATTAGTTAAGTTGTATAACAGGAATGAGTTAAATGGTCAATTTATGGTCCCAAAAGAAGTTGCAACACAAATAATTGATTATTTTTATGAAACAATTGAATGTGACGATTTGATAAGTGTCGATAAAAAGTCATTTTTGGGAATGCTTGAATATCTTTCGACTAAAGAAGTTCACATATTATCAAAAATAAACCGTGAAATGCCAAGGTTACGAGGAAACGGAGAGTATATAACAAGTCCTGAAGGAGCAGGGTTAATTCCACAAGCAAAAGCTTTAGCTATATCAGAACCAACCCTTATTTTATTAAGGCAAAATGGGCGAAAAGAACAAGGTTGGAAAGATGCAGAGTTTTGGTGGCCAATTCTTATCGCACCTGAAAAAACAGAAACAGCAATGTTTACAGCAGAGGTAGAGTTATAAAATCAAAACTTTAATGATCATAGGATTTCAAGAGTTATGAAATGATTTATTAGGTTTGTTTTTATTGTCATCGATATAAAGTGCATTTAAAATAATAGTTATACTAGGTATCGTATTAGGAGGAAAAGAGAATGGCTACAATTGGTTTTGAAGAGAAGCTGTGGCAAGCAGCGGATAAATTACGTAATAATATGAATCCATCGGAGTATCAGCACGTGGTACTTGGATTGATTTTCTTAAAATATGTTTCAGATACGTTTAATGAGCGCTATGTGGAATTATTAGCAGACGATCCAGAGTTTGCTGAAGATCGTGACGAGTATATTTCTGAAGGTGTGTTCTGGGTTCCAGAACATGCGCGTTGGAGTTACATTTCTGACCATTCTAAACAACCTGAAATTGGTCAAATAGTGGATCAGGCTCTTGATTCAATCGAAAAAGAAAATGACTCATTACGTGGGGTGCTTCCTAAAAATTATTCACGCCCTGAACTTGATAAACGTATTTTAGGTGAAATCATCGACTTATTTACCAACATTAATGTCGGTGGAGAAGATGCTCGTGATAAAGACGTCTTAGGTCGTGTCTATGAATACTTCTTAGGAAAATTCGGAGCAAATGAAGGTGGAGAATTCTATACGCCTAAATCTGTCGTTAAATTAATGGTTGAAATGATTCAGCCGTATAAAGGTAAAGTTTATGACCCGGCTTGTGGTAGCGGGGGGATGTTTGTTCAATCGTATAAATTCGTCAAAGAGCATAGTGGGAACACGTTTGATATTTCCGTTTATGGTCAAGAGTGGAACCCAACGACTTGGAAGTTAGCAAAAATGAACTTAGCGATTCGTGGAATTGAAAATAATTTAGGTTCTAAAAATGCGGATACGTTTGGCGAAGATTTACATCCAACGTTAAAAGCAGATTATGTGTTAGCTAACCCTCCATTTAATGATAGTGATTGGGGAGGAGCCTTATTTAAAAATGATGCTCGCTGGAAATGGGGAGTACCGCCAGCTTCAAATGCCAACTATGCTTGGTTATCGCACATGGTTGATAAGTTAAGTCAAAATGGAATTGCAGCAACGGTTCTTGCTAATGGATCCCTTTCAAGTAATACATCAAATGAAGGGGTTATCCGTCAAAATATGATTACGGCTGATTTAGTCGACTGTATTGTTGCTTTACCAGGTAAGTTATTCTATTCAACTGGAATAGAAGTTTGTATTTGGATCATGAACCGAAATAAATCTCATAAAGGGAAAACGTTATTTATTGATGCACGTAAACTTGGAACAATGGTGACACGTCGTTTAAGAGAATTAACGGATGAAGAAATTAGAAAAATTGCCGATACTTATGTCAACTATAAAAATGATGAAAACTATGAAGATATTCAAGGATTCTGTAAAGTAGTAAATCTTGATGAAATTAGAGAACATGACTACATTTTAACACCAGGTCGCTATGTTGGAATTGAAGAGGCGGACGATGATGGTGAACCGTTTGAAGAAAAAATGGAACGTTTAACAAAGCAACTAGTAGAGCAATTCCAAAAATCTAAAGAGTTGGAAGAGGAAATCAGAAAACAACTTGGGGGAATTGGATATGAGTTTTAAACAATGGGAGGTGTTAAATTTAGAGGATATATGTGTTTCTATAACTGATGGAGCTCATTCTAGCCCGAAATCAGTTGAGAATGGTTATCCAATGGCTTCTGTAAAAGATATGAATTATTTTGAAATAAATTTGAGTACATGTCGACAAATAAGTGAAGAAGATTATTTAAAATTAGTAAAAGCAAAATGTAAACCAGAAAAGAATGACATTTTAATTGCTAAAGATGGTAGCTATCTAAAACATGTGCATGTAGTTAAAGAGGAGAAGGAAGTTGTAATCTTATCTTCAATTGCTATTCTTAAACCAAATATTAAGAAAATATACCCGGAATTTTTAAGATATTACCTTCTCTCACCAAGAGCTAAAACTGACTTAGAGATGGGATATGTTTCAGGTTCAGCGATTAGAAGAATTGTATTAAAGGATTTTAAGAGATTTCCTGTGCAAGTCCCTTCTATTGGTGAACAAAAAGCGATTGCTGCTATTCTTTCTTCGTTAGATGATAAGATTGAGTTGAATAATCAGATGAATGAGACGCTTGAGGAGATGGCGCAGGCGTTATTTAAGCGATGGTTTGTTGATTTTGAATTTCCAAATGAAGAAGGCCAACCCTATAAATCAAGCAGTGGCGAAATGGTCGAAAGCGAATTAGGAATGATTCCAAAAGGATGGGCAGTAAAGGGATTAGGAGAATTAATTAATATTTCAAGTGGTAAAAGACCTTCAAAAAAATCATCAGAAAAAGATAAAGAGTATAGATATCCATTAATTGGTGCAAGTTCTGTTATGGGATATGTTCTTGAACCTTTATGTGAGGATAAAATTTTAGTAATTGGAAGAGTAGGAACACATGGAGTTGTTCAAAGATTTTGTGGGCCTGTTTGGCCATCAGATAATACTTTAGTGATAAGAACAGTATATTATGAATTTATCAATCAAATTTTACAAAAAATTGATTATAGTGCAATAAATAGAGGGTCTACACAACCATTAATCACACAAACGGATATAAAGAATACTAAGATAATTGTACCAGATAAGAATTTATTAAAAGTTTATGAGGAGAAGTGTGAATCATTATTTAATATGATTGAACACAATGAATTAGAAAAAGTATATTTAGGTAGCCTCCGCGACTCTTTACTGCCAAAACTAATGTCAGGTGAGATTCGAGTGAGTGATTTATGTTAGCCCAGATAAATTTTCTTTATAGAAAATTTTTATCTGGACTATAGCTAGTCTTGAACTTAAAAAGAACTAGCAGCTAAGAGTAATTTTGAAAATATAGATTGTTTCTCTGTTTTTATGTAGAGAGTTAGGAGGGAGAAGCGTTGTTTACGGAGATGAGTTTTGAAAATGTCGTGATCGACTATTTAAAAGAGTTAGGGTATGGGTATGCTCACGGGAGTGAGTTGGTGAAAGAAGATAAAGAAGTTTTATTGCTGGATCGTTTAAAACAGGCATTGATTCGTTTGAATCCTGAGATACCTGTTTCAAGTTTATTGGAAGCGATTCGTGTGATGAAAAACTTTGACACCAATGATGTGTTCACCAATAATAAAACCTTCCATCAGTATTTGACGGAAGGCATTGAAATCAGTGACTTTATTGATGGAAAAACGAAATATTATCGTGTTCATCTCATTGATTATGAAAATCCAGCTAATAATGACTTTTTAGTTGTGAATCAGCTTGAAATTACAGAAGATGGGGGCAAAAAGATTCCAGATGTGTTCGTGTATATCAATGGAATTCCACTGATTGTGATGGAGCTTAAAAGCACGTCCCGCGAAGAAGTCACAATAGAAGATGCCTATAAGCAACTGATGAATTATAAAAATGTTCATATCCCTTCATTATTTTACTATAACGCTTTTTTAGTCATTAGTGATGGCGTAGAAACGAAAGCGGGGACGATTACCGCTTCATTTGATCGCTTCATGAGTTGGAAGAAAGTTAATCCTGAAGATGATAGTGCGATGTATCAAAATCGTTGGCTTGAAAGTTTAATGTTTGGTCTATTTAATCAACGTAGACTTCTTGATGTCATGAAAAACTTCATCTTATTCACACCAAAAGCTAAGATTATGGCGCAATACCATCAATACTATGGAATGAAAAAAGCAATCGCGAGTTGTGAAAAAGCGGTTCATGGTGATGGACGAGCAGGCGTCGTATGGCATACACAAGGAAGTGGAAAAAGCTTTTCCATGACCTTCTTAGCAGGAAACCTTGTGAAAAGTCAAAGCTTAAATAATCCGACACTGTTAGTGATTACCGATCGTAACGATTTAGATGGACAATTATTTGAAACGTTTAAATCAGCGAGTGACTTCTTACGTCAAACACCTGTTAGAATGGATTCCCGTCAAGAAGTCAAAGACTTTTTAGGAAATCGTCAAACTGGTGGAATCGTCTTTTCAACGATTCAAAAATTTGTTGAAGAAACGGGGTTATTATCAGAACGTCATAATATTGTCGTGATGGTTGATGAAGCGCATAGAACTCAATATGGACTCGATGGAAAGTTTGACTTAGATAAAGGTGAAACGAAATACGGATATGCCAAGTATTTACGTGAAGCTTTGCCAAATGCGACTTATATAGCCTTTACCGGAACCCCAATTGAAACAACTGATAAATCAACGTACGGTGTCTTTGGTGATTTAATCGATGTGTATGATATGACACAAGCCGTTGATGATGGGGCAACGGTTAAAATTTATTACGAATCACGTTTAGCTAAAGTTCAACTCGATGAACGAAAACTTCAAGAAATTGACGATGAATACTGGAGTATGCAAGTCAATGAAGGAGTCGAAGACTATGTC
Organism: Turicibacter sp.; assembly: GCA_030531025.1. The sequence goes on along the minus strand of JAUMTV010000008.1, from coordinate 16,772 downwards.
GTTGAACAAAGTCAAAAACAAATGAGCCGGATGGAACAAATCATTACCCACCCTCAACGGATTCATGAAGTCATTAGTGACCTAATTGAACACTATGAAGAGCGTCAAGACTTAGTCGCTGGAAAAGCAATGATTGTTGCTTACTCACGAAAAGCGGCGTGGGCGATGTATCAAGAAATCATGGCTCAACGTCCAGAGTGGAAAAACAAAGTGCGTATGGTGATGACATCAAATAACCAAGATGAAGAAGAAATGGCGAAACTCATCGGAAACAAAAATACGCAAAAACAATACGAAGCTGAGTTTCGTGATGTGAACTCAGATTTTAAAATTGTGATTGTCGTGGATATGTGGCTAACCGGATTTGATGTGCCATCACTAGATACGATGTATATCGATAAACCGATGAAAGCTCACAACTTAATGCAGGCGATTGCACGTGTCAATCGTGTGTATGAAGGGAAAACAGGTGGTTTAGTCGTTGATTACATCGGGTTGAAAAAAGAATTATTTGATGCCCTTAAAACGTATACGAATCGTGACCAAGATAAAATTCAAGAAAACGAAGAAGCGAAACGCTTAGCGCTTGATTATATCGAAGTGTTACGTAATATGTTCCACTACTTCGATTACAGTGACTTCTTCACGGAAAGTGATCATCGTCGTTATGAACTCATTCGTGATGGAGCCGAATATGTGCAACTCAATGAAAAACGAAAAGCACAGTTTATGGACACGACGAAACGTTTAAAAGATGTGTTTAAAATCTGTACAAGTTTGCTAGAAAAAGAAATGAAGCAAGAAATTTCATACTTTATTGCGGTGCGCTCGTTTATCATGAAAACAAATAAAACAGGAACACCGGATTTAAAAGAAGTGAATAATCGTATTTCAAAAATGCTAGAAGAAGCAATCTTAGGTGATGAAGTGTTAGTGCTTTCTGAAGCGGGAAGCTCAGATAATTTTGACTTATTAACAGAAGAAAATCTTCAAAAACTTCAAGCGATGCCACAAAAAAATATTGCAGCCAACATCTTAATGCGTGTCATGAAAGAAAAAGTGGACAGCTTAAAGAAAGTTAACTTAGTCAAAAGTAAAGAATTCTCAGAAAAACTACAACGCATTTTAGACCAATATAATAATCGTCATGATGAAGAAGATGTGTATCTCGTATTAGAAGAATTAATTAAATTAAAAGATGCCATTTTAATTTCAATTGACGAAGGAACTCAACTTGATTTAACTTATGAAGAAAAGGCCTTCTTTGATGTCTTAACTGAAGACTTAGAAATCTTAGAAACTATGGATCGTGAAGTACTATTAACGATCGCAAAAGATTTAGCCAAAGTCATTAATGATACCATCAAAGAAACAGGAGACGAATGGTATAAAAGTGAACGTGCCCAGGCGAAAATGCGTACCAAAATCAAACGCCTCCTAAGAAAATATGACTATCCACCAAACAAAAGTGAACAAGCCATCAACCACGTCCTCGAACAAGCCGAACTACAATGCATGAGTATGAGATAGCCAAAAGAGTTAAGTGTAATATGCACTTAACTCTTTTAATTTTAGGATGTGTTTTAAAAGAATGGTGATTTTGAGTTGAAATTCTGATGATTAATCATAATTAAATGGTTACTGTCTTAATCAAATGGTTACTGTCTTAATCAAAGATTTGATTATTAATCGTTTTAATCATCAATACTTATTTATAAAAGAGCCTAAATTCATTTTATTACTGTTTTTTCCCCGATAGTTTGAACGGATAAACCTGATAAGATGCTTGGTTGTTTTTTTAATAAATCATATAATTTTGATAGGTAGTAATCATTGCATTTAATAGGAGTATCGAGGTATTCATTTAGAAAGTAATTAATATATTCTTGATTAAGTTCATAACCTATACAATTCCTATTTGTTGCTAGTGCCATTTTTAAGGTAGTCCCTCTCCCCATAAATGGATCTAGTATCAGTTCATTTTCAAAGGAGAATAATTTGATTAAGCGATATGGAATTTCTTCAGGAAAACATGCAGGATGTTGAATTTTTTCAATTTTGCTGACTGTGGGAATATCCCATACTTCAGATGAATAATCATTCATCATTTCTGATGGAATACCATCGTAATTAAACGATTCGTATCGCTTTTTACATTCGGTCTTGGCAACAACTGTTGAGAAGTTTTTATAGAAGACTAGAATATGCTCAGAGTTAAATTGGGGAGCTACTCTTCTAGGAAAGAAGTATCCTTGATATTGTGCTCCCCTAGCATGATATGACGTATCTGGTTTGAACCATTTAATATGTCTAAATAATGTGATACCTTGGTTTGTAAAGTATTGAATAATATCGGATTGTATTGGAATCAGAAGGTTAACGTCATTTTTTCCGTATGATTTTTTATAAACAACATCTCCAATGTTGATGGCAATAAAGCGATCATTCTTCAAAACTCGTATAAAAGAATCTAGTATTGCGTGTAATTTGTTAAGATACTCAGGATATGTGTCGTCATAACCTAATTGATCTTTAACTCCATAATCAATTAGATTAAAATATGGAGGACTAGTAATAATTAAATCAATGGAACAATCCTCGATTTCTGCTAATCCCTCAGTACTATTTTTGTTATAGATTATTAATTTTTCCATACCTCATCGCCCCCATGTATTATTTTTTCAATAAAGGATAGTATAGAATTTTTATTTATATTCCAAACTAGTTAAAAATACGTAAAAGAGGAATTATTTATGGCAATGGGAAATTGGTCTTTACTGCATGAAACTAGTATATATCAGTACATGATGGAAAGAATGAAAGAAAAACGATTAAAATTGTTACAGATATCGTATGATGGGAAATTTAAATCTAAAAAGGTAAATGTATTAGAGCTAGATGAAATAACTAATACAAAATTTCCTGATATAGATGGGATAAGAATTAAAGATGATAAAAAAGGAAAGCGCGTTGCAGAAGTGAAGTTTTTAACTTCACAATTTAATTACCATACACAAAAACGAAAAGATGATAAAAAAGATTATTCCTATTTTGTTCAACATAAGGGATGTATTATTGTTTGTAGACATGATTGTATTCCACCTAGTTTAAATATTGATGAAGTTGATATCTATCAGTTGGAAACAGAAGATTATATAACATTTATAAAGGAGAATTTTGATAGATTGTTATATCAACAAATTAGGAATCATCATCAGATCAATACATGGTTCTTTTATACAGGAAGAAATTCAAATTACTTCAAGTCATATGAGAAAGGGTTAATAAGGATTGTAGCAGCAAGAGAATCGAATATTTGGGGATCTAAAAACTACATAAGTCCAAATGAACTTACAGTTGACGACAAAGTTATTTTTATTAAAACTGGTGGCTGTGGCCAAAAAGAGTTACAAAAAGATTATCATTCTATGATAGGTCATTGGAAGATTGATTCACTAGTTATTTGTAAGGTGGTTACACCGATTATGTCTAGAGTTGAATATTGTAGAAAAAATAATTTGAAAGAAACTGATTATCTATGGGCCTCTGAAGCGGAAAAAGAGAAAATTGAATATAATTTTGTTTTTAAATTTGAACCATTATTTGTACTAGATAGTCTAGATTGTCCAATAACGCTAATAAGGAATAGAATTCCGAGTTTTATCGATAATATATTGAAAGAATTATTTCTAAGACAGGGTGGGAAGAAGGTTAATCAAGAGGATTATATAAACTTTTTGGAATTAATCAGTAATTATGATCATAAAAAAGTATAGTTGTATAGATTTATTTAGGTTAGGAAGTACTGTACCTAACATATATTAGTATAGTATGAGATTGTGAAAAGAGAATGAAATCAGTTGTTGCTGATTCTATTTAGAATTCAACGCTTTTTACAACAATCAATGTGGAATAATTTAGAAATTAATGCTTATATCGATAGCATCAATAATATTTGTAAAGAAAATAAATAATGGAAAGATAACTACGCCAAATAATTTTCGTGATATTAAGGAGCTAAATTCACTAAGATAAGTTTATTTGTATTTGTCGTCTCAATCGTATTTTTACGAACTTTTTTGGTCTTCTATATCATTACCTTGTTAAAGTAATAAAGTTTCATCTATAATAAAAGTGATAAAATTGTTTTAATTTTAGTGAGAGTTAGTAGGAGGATAAGGATGAATAAAGCCTTAACAATTAAAGATATAGCAGAAATTGCTGGAGTAGCGAAAAGTACGGTATCTCGTTATTTAAACAATGGAAAAGTAAGTGAAGAAACAAAAGAAAAAATAAGACAAGTGATTGAACAATATAATTATGAACCGAATGCCTTTGCTCAAAGTTTGAAAGCAAAAAAAACTAAATTTGTTGGAATTATTGCACCAGGATTAGATTCAATTGTAACCTCAAAGGTTATTATGGCCATCGATATGACGTTACGAGAGAATGGGTATAATCCTCTGATTATCAATACAAGTTTAAGAAAAGATTTAGAAATTGAAAGCATAGAGAATTTAGTACGTTTAAAAGTTGATGGAATTATTCTAGTTGCTACAGAAATTAAAGAAGAACATCGAGACGTTATTCGTCAATTAAATGTTCCTTTTGTAATGGTAGGACAATTAAGTGAAGGAATAATTTCTATTATTAATGATGATTATCAAGCGGGATTTGAAATGGGAGCTTATATTCGAGAAATGGGACATAAAAATGTGATTTATTTAGGGGTACCAGATGATGATGTTTCAGTTGGAATTCAGCGTCGTAAGGGAGTAATAGATGGATTAAATTATAATAATGATTCGATTTTTATTAGTGTGTTAGTGTCAGACTTTACGAGTGAATTATCGGAAAAAGTTATTGGTGAGGCTTTGGAAAAATATCAAGCGACTGCGATTATTTGTGCAACGGATCGAATGGCATTAGGGGCAAGAAAAGCTATCTTGTGTCATAACCTAAGTGTGCCACATGATATTTCATTAGCTGGATTTGGTGGTTATGATTTGGCAAACTTAGTAACACCATCTCTTACTACTATTAAATTTGAAAATGAAAAAACAGGACAAATTGCGGCTCAAACGATGATTGATTTAATAGCGGAAAAGAAAGTGCCAGAGTTACAGACTATAGGCTATGAGTTTATTAAATCAGAAAGTGTTATAAGAAGATAAATAAAAAAGATAATTAATCTTAGGATTAATTATCTTTTTTATTTTTTGTAAATGCTTACTGAAAAGGGTTGCCAGATATATGGGAGTATGTTATATTAATTTTGTAACGAGTGGAACCGGTTCCTATCGGTGAGAGGAGAAATGAGAAATGTCTAATAAAAGAGAAACTTATCAAAAAATTTCAGAAAAATTATTAGTGTTGCTTGGTGGAAAAGAAAACATACAAGGAGTTGCCCACTGTGCGACACGATTAAGAATTGTATTAGTGGATAATTCATTAGCAGATTTAGATCAAATCGGGGAATTAGATCTAGTTAAAGGAGTGTTTGTAGCGGGGGATCAGTTACAAATCATTTTTGGTGCAGGAATAGTTAATAATGTTTATGATGTCTTTACAGAAGTTAGTGGAACGGAAAAAATGTCTTTAGGTGATGTGAAGGCTCAATCAGCACAAAAACAAAATGCTTTCCAAAAGGCGATTAAATCATTGTCTGATGTTTTCGTCGATATTATTCCAGGGTTATTAGCAGCTGCTTTATTAATGGGATTAACAGGTTTACTTGAGCAACAAGGAATTTTTGGTTCTCAATCTGTTGTAGAAATGTTCCCATCTTTATCTGGTATTAATCGCTTTTTATCCATTTGTTCAACAGGGATCTTTACTATCTTACCAATGTTAGTTGTTTATTCAGCAACAAGACGTTATGGAGGAACACCCGTTCTTGGATTAGTCATTGGGGCTATTATGCTACATCCGGATTTAGCCAATGCTTACTCAGTTGGAAATGGGACAGTTGAACCAGAGGTTATTAATATTTTTGGATTAAATGTTGAATTAGTTGCCTTTCAAGGTGGAATTATCATCGCTTTAATGATGGGATTCATTACAGCTAAATTAGATATTTTCTTTAATAAAAAAATTCCTGATATGGTTAAACTATTCTTTGCTCCATTATTAACGGTAGTTGTGGCTGCGTTATTATTATTTACAATCATTGGTCCATTAGGACGTGGTTTAGCAGACAGCATCACTTATTCATTATTATGGGCAACAACAAGTTTAGGTGTATTTGGTTATATGTTATTTTCTGGAATTCAACAAATTATTGTTATTACTGGAATCCATCATGTGATTGGAGCAGTTGAAGCACAATTAATTGCTGATACAGGACATAACTTTATTATGCCATTAATGTCAGTTGCGTTAATGGCACAAGGTGGGGCAGTTTTAGGATTCTTACTTTTAAATTGGAAAGATGATAAAGCAAAACAAATCTGTATTTCTTCATTTGGATCAATTTTATTTGGAATTTCGGAACCTGCTATTTTTGGGGTGACATTGAAAAATAAATTCCCATTAATTGCAGGATGCCTTGGAGCGACACTCGGTGGAGCGTATGTTTATTTGACACATGTCACAGCGATTGGATTTGGGGCAACGGCTATCCCTGGAGTTGCAATCGTTGCAGCTGAAGGAAATGGACATTTAAATTATATTATTGCTCATTTAATCGCCTTAGCGGCAGGATTTATTTTCACATATGCCTACGGAAAAGTAAAAGGTAAAAGAGAGGTAGATTAAACATGAGATATAAAGAGCCTAAACATCGTACTATTCTAGAATCGACAGAAGAAGAATTAGCTCAGCTTTTAGAAAAAGCAAAAGGTGACCATTGGAAACCAATTTATCATATTCATCCAGAATTCGGACTATTAAATGATCCGAATGGATTAGCTTATTTTAATGGATATTATCATCTTTTCCATCAATGGTATCCTTATGGAACAATGCATGGAATGAAGCATTGGGCTCATTTAAAATCTAAAAACTTAGTTGAATGGAAACGTGAAGAAGTCGCTTTAATACCGACTGAAGATTATGAAGCTCATGGAGCCTATTCTGGAACAGCAATCGAAATAGATCATCAGTTGTACTTATATTACACTGGAAATATTAAGCTAGATAAAATAAACCGTAGTGCAAATCAGTGTTTAGCAATTATGAATAAAGAAGGAGAAATTCAAAAATATTCATTAAATCCATTAATTGAAGGGGTTCCAGAAGGATATACGGGGCATGTTCGTGATCCAAAAGTTTTTAAAAAGAATAACAATTATTATATGATTTTAGGGGCTCAACGAGTCAATGAAACAGGGGCATTCATTATGTATCAGTCGCCAAATGGCTTAGAGTGGAAGTTACTTGGAGAATTAATCTTAAAGAACTTTAATCAAGAGTTTGGCTACATGTGGGAATGCCCAGATTATGCTCAAATTGATGGAAAAGACTTGTTAATCTTTTCACCACAAGGGGTTGAGCCTCAAGGAGAGAAATATAAAAATTTATTCAATGTGACGTATGTTATTGGAAAATTAGATATAGAAAATTTAACGTTTGAAGTCGAATCATTTGATGAGTTTGAACGAGGCTTTGATTTTTATGCAACTCAAATGTTCAAAGGAAAAGAAGAGCAAACCTTATTGTTGGCATGGGCTGGTTTAGGGGAGTTCGAGTATCCAACAGATGAATTCGGATGGGCACATTGCTTAACCTTCCCAAGAGAGATCACTATTAAAGATAATAAAGTCATTCAATTTCCAGCCAAAGAACTAGAGTTATTACATCTAGATAGTATGAGTGAATCAGGAGAATGCCAAGGTTTTGCTGTATTACAAAACGAAACAAATACGTATGAGTTAAATGTGACACTTAAACCAAATAACGCGAATACGTTTGGATTAAATTTAGCTGTTTCAGAAGAGGAGCGTTTAATACTTCAGTTTAATCAAAAAGAACAAACTGTGACCCTTGATCGAAGCGAGTTGAAGCATCAATTTGTTGAGGAGTTCGGGATGTATCGTCAAGCAGATTTAAATATTGGTGAAGTGCTTGAAATTAAAGTTTTAATGGATAATAGCATTGCAGAGATCTTCATAAATCAGGGGGAAGTAGTTTTTACAACACGTTTATTCCCACTAGAATCATCAACTAATATTGAAATTTTTAGCGACCAATTAATCAGGTATGACTATGAAAAATATCGTTTAAAACGCGGAATATAAAAAGAAAAAAAGTCTGTTTAATTATTTAACAGACTTTTTTGTAAAATAATAACACCGGTAAGGTCATGTTAGAAGTTAGGTTACGAATTTTAAATGGAAAATATTACGCACTAACATGTACTTATTCTTATCAAAAATGAGGTACGTTTGCCGTGTCATTTGCGTATGTTATAGTAGATGATGAATCGTGGGGTGAAACAATGAAAAAGGTTGTAGATTCTTATTTAAGCGGGGATTTTGTAGAAGGACGAATTCGAGAGGCGTTTAAGAAAAATAAGTATTGTCAGTCATTTGAGTTAAATTGTAAGTTCCCAAGAGAGGCGTATCAGTTTTATGAGTATTCATCTAAGAAGACGGCGTTAAAAGCACAGATTAAAGAAGATCTTCGTCAACAAATTTGCGAGCGTTTTGGTGTAGAAAGTATTGATCAAGTGCCATGTTGTGAAGTGGAGCAGCTCGAACGTTTTATTCATAAAGAATACTGTCCGTCGGTTCGCGTAGTGAAAGAGATTTATAATCTGAGTTTGTTTTATGATTCTATTCGCTTACGACAAGAATTAAAATTAGATGAATCAACTGTTAAAAGTAAGTATAAACGTGAATTAACCGCCTCAGAAGATTTAAGACGGATTGTTGATGATGAGATTCACTTAGATTAGAAGAAGACGTTAGACCATTGGTCTAACGTCTTTTTTGTTGATTAGTCATGAAGTCGGAATTATGAATGGTAATTGAAGTCATTCTTGATTTTTGGTAATATAAGACAATAGAGTAAAGGAGGAGATGGGATGAAAGATACCATATTAGAATGGTTAGGAGTTATTAAAGACGAAGACCTTCATTTATATGAAGAATATATCCCACGAAGGAAGAAAAACGCAGAGAATTCATCATTCAGTGGGGCGTGCCACTCTTCATTGCCATTGGATTATTAGGTTGGCCTTTGACGTATTATCGCCTGCAACGTGTTCATACTGTTTCCAGTGATTTAGCGTTAACAACTGAAACTGATGTTTTTTCTCAGAGTTTCATCGCACGAAAAATGGTTAAAGTAGGGGATGGAGTTCTTGTGAAAGTCAGTGATTTAGAACAAGTTTATGGAAGCATTTATGAGATAGATGAAGATGAAGTGACGATTGAAAATAATGGTGTTGCTCGAATTAGTGTTCCAAAAGATCAAATGCTTGGAGTGAAAGTTGATCATCTTTATGGTCAATTTTTCAGCTGGTTAATCAATACTTTTTCTTATCAAAGCTTGTGATTTCATTCGTTTAATCGGTACGTTGTATAGTTTCAACTTGGGTGTCCTAAACTAAATAGGTGGAGGAATATGTATGAAACTAAATTATCAACGGATGAGTTTAGAACAACTTCTTAAAGAACGCACTCGCTTGATGGAAGCGAAAATGAACTTAATGAATGAACAAGAACAGCGAAAACAACAGTTGTCTAAAAAATGCATTGAGATTGAACTCATGAAATCAATGGCCGATCGTTTATTAGAAGTTATTTTACTCAATCAAAAAATTCAAACAATTACGACTATTATTCAAAGAAAACAATGAATAATAGGGTATCTTTAAAAATATTGTATAGGTTAAATTTATAGTTTATGATTGGACAAAAAAGATTTATGATAGACCTTCGTTTAAGAGAGTGGCTAGGGTTTGGTTAAGGTACAGAGCATAAGAATAAAAAAATGGGAGAACTTATCAGAAGTTCTCCCATTTTTTATGAGTTTTATATAATGTAGTATCTTAGGGTAATTGTGACGATAATTGATGATCATTAAGTCATGATTGTTTCTAAATAATCAGAAATATAGTAGAGAGCAGCGCCAATAGCTGGGGTGTATTGTCCTTCTATTCCAAGAATGATTTGATCACGTGTGATAGGAAAAGGAGCATTTTGTTGTATTTTTTGCAAGATGAAAACGATATCTTCTTCAATAAAATATGGAGCTAGATGACCGCTAATGATGATGACACCATCTACAATCACTGTAATATTTCGGATGGCCTGTGATAAGTAGGTTAAATATTCCGACCAAATATCTACACATGTTTGATCTCCTTGACGTAATTGAGAAAAAAATGTTGGAATATCCATTCCTGCTTTTTTAAGAAGTGTGTCTACCGAGCAGTAAGTTTCAAAACATCCGTATGCTCCGCAGTAACATAGAGGGCCATCGGGATTCAACGATAAATGTTCAATGAGTCCACTACGCATATGGGCACCTTTATGTACTTGGTTATTTGTAATAATAGCGCCACCTAAATTCTGGTTTAAAAGAAGTAATATCGCACTTTCTAAATTTTGATGATGCCATAATTCAAGATAAGCTGCTGCCTTTGAATCGTGTGTTAATCTGCAGGGATAATCTATATAGGATGAAAGATCTGATAGTTTCATTTGATCATTATGCATGATAGGGCCATAGCTAACGGCTTCTCCATCAGAAGAAATAATTCCTTGAATGGCAATTGATACGCCGAGTAGACTATCTGATTTAATATGGTTGTCCCTAATAAATTGATTAATTAATTCGCCTAATTGTTGATAATAAATGGCATTATCTTGATATGGGGTCATATGCGTCATTTTATATATGACTTCTCCGTAAAGATTAACCAGGACCAGGTGAATGCTATCTTTTAAGATACCTACACCAATTGAAGTTCTTGCTATTTTATTAATGGTAATTAAATGAGCACGACGGCCGCCTGTCGATTCTAAGTAACCATTTTTAAGTATTAGCCCTTGCTCTTCTAATTCTTTAAGGTTTTGGCTAACAGTTGATAATCCCATCTCTAATTTTTGAACGATTTTTAACTTAGAGGTTTCTTTATCCTGATAAATTGAAGAATAAACCTTTTTAAGATTGATTTGTTTAACAGCCATGGTTGTCATACCTTTAGTAACCATTTGTTCACCTCATAATTTTTACATGATAGTCGTAATTATATTACATCATTTGAAATAAATCAAAGTTTCGATGACTAGAGGAAAAAAATCAAATATTTTCTTTTAAAAAACGTTTACAAATTATGGAGGTTGATATAAAATGTACTTACACTTAAGTTTAAGTCTAAAGTTTAAGTGGGGTTAATTTTTAAGAGAGAAAGGAAGAATTAAAATGAGAAGTGCTGTATTTTATGGAAAACACAATTTAGTGATCGAGGAGTCTAAAATTCCATCTGTTAGCGACAACGAGGTTTTAGTTGAAGTTAAAGTTTGTGGAGTATGCGGAACAGATGTACATATTTATGAAGGTGATGAAGGAGCTGCTCCAGTTACACCACCTACAATTTTAGGTCATGAGTTTTCAGGGATTATTAAAGAAGTTGGTAAAGATGTAAAAAGTTGTGTAGTAGGAGACCGTGTAAGTGTTGATCCTAACTGTTACTGTGGTGTATGTGATCCATGTCGAAACGGATTAGCACATTATTGTGAAAACATGATTGGATATGGAACAACAGTTAATGGAGGATTTGCTGAATATTGTGTGGTTAAGGAGAGCCAAATTTATAAACTTGGGGAAAATACTTCTTTTGAACAAGGAGCAATGGGGGAACCAGTCGCTTGCTGTTTACATGGAATTGATATGTGTGAAATTAAACCTGGACATCAAGTAGTTGTCATTGGTGGTGGAATGATTGGATTATTGATGATTCAGCTTGCTAAATTAGCTGGTGCAGCGAAAGTCGCTTTATTAGAACCAGTTCAAAGCAAACGTGAAGTTGGGAAATCGCTTGGAGCGGATGTTTGTATTGATCCATTAACAGAAGATGTTTCAGCTGTTCTCAAAGAAAACGGAATCACTTGGGTTAATACTGTCATTGAATGTGTAGGACGTATTGACACAATTGAAACAGCTATTAAAGTTGCTGGGAATAAAGCTGTTGTGATGATGTTCGGTTTAACAAAACCTGAAGAAGAATTAAGCATTAAACCATTTGAAATCTTCCAAAAAGAGTTAGTTTTAAAATCTTCATACATTAATCCTTATACACAAAAACGTGCATTAGATTTAATTGATTCTGGTCGTCTTGATGTAGAAAGTATGATTTATGAAGTTTGTGGAATTGAGCAATTAGAAGAAATCTTAAGTAATCCAAAATTACGTGCTAATGGAAAATATCTTATTTCTCCAACAAAATAATTGAGGCTAAGAGGGGAGGAGGAGTAACGTATGAGTACGGAGTTTGTTGCAGATCCACAGAGGCTAATTATTGCCTCAATCTGCGGGGTTATTTTGTTATTAGTCTTGATTATTAGATTTAAAGTACATCCTTTTATTTCGTTGTTAATATCTGCTTTTGTCATCGGATTAGGTAGTGGTCTACCTGTTCCGATGTTAATTTCGTCTGTTGAAGAGGGAGCTGGTCAAACTCTTCAAGGAATTATTCTCTTGATTGGATTAGGCTCTATGTTTGGGGGGATATTAGAAGTATCAGGTGGGGCACAGTCGGTGGCTCAATCATTGATAAAAAGATTTGGTGAAAAAAAATCTGGGCTCGCTTTAGGTTTAACAGGATTGATTGTCGGAATTACTGTATTTTTTGAAGCCGGTGTCGTAATTTTAATTCCGTTGGCATTTGGTCTTGTGAAAAAAACGAAGAAATCAACGCTTTATTATGTCATTCCTTTATTAGCCGGATTAGCATCAGCTTTTGCTTTTATTCCACCTTCTGCTGGATCGGTATTAGTTGCTAATATGCTAGGTGTTGACTTAGGGATTATGATTGTTGTTGGTGTAATAGTTGGTTTAATTGCTTTACTGGTAGGAGGAGTCATTTTTTCAAGGTTTATTGGTCATAAAATTTATACTGAATTACCAAATAATGTTGCAGAAGTTGAAGAGATTGATGAAAGTGAATTACCTAGCTTTAAATTAGTGGCTTTCATTATCTTGATTCCATTAATCTTAATATTAGCTAATACGGTTTCTGTATATTTTGCGGTGACTGAATCGATTCGGCCAATACTTGAATTTTTAGGAACACCTTTTGTCGCTTTAATTATTGCAGTGCTTAGCGCAATGTATTTATTAGGAATTAAGCAAGGCTATACTTCTGAACAAGTGAGGAAAATTTTAGAACGTTCTTTACGTCCAACTGGTCAGATTTTACTCGTTATTACAGGTGGAGGGGTTATTAGTTGGATTTTACAAACATGCGGAGTTGGAGAGCTTGTTGGTGGTTTATTAGAGAGCAGTGGATTACCTTATGTATTAGCTGCATTTCTAATTGCGGGTCTTATTAGGTTTTCAGTGGGGGCAGCAGTTGTTGCTATGACAATGGCTGCGGGAATTATGGCTTCTATGCCTGCTGTCATGGAAATGTCACCGCTTTATTTAGCTGCTATGGTTTGTGCGATTAATGGTGGAGCGACTGCTTTTAGCCATATTAACGATTCTGGTTTTTGGCTTGTTAGCTCACTTTTAGAAATTGATGAGAAAACAACTTTAAAATCATGGACTGTGATGGAAACGTTAATCGGTATAACCGGATTAGTTTGTGCACTTATCATCTCTATATTTGCATAAAGCTGACCAAGTTATTTTTGATTTAAAAAGTTAACGAATTCATAAACAGAAAGGATGAAGGCTTTGTTTATTGTAAATGTAGTTTTAAATAGTATAACTCATGCAAAAGATCTCGTTTCAGTTGCAGAAAGTACACCCTGTGAGGTTCAGCTTCACTGTAACAGGTATGTGATAAACGCTAAATCCATTCTTGGAGTTTTAAGTTTACCTTTTATGGAAAATGCAGAATTATATTTTGATACTGAAGATTCATCTATTATCGATGGTGCTTTAGAAAAATTAAAGGCACTAAATTTATTAAAGGATGAGAATGCGATAAACTTTTCGAAGTATGATATCGTAGCATTAGGAGAAATTTTAATTGATTTTACTGATCAGGGAATTAATGAAGCAGGACAAAAAATATTTGCTCAAAATCCTGGTGGGGCTCCGGCTAATGTATTGGTCGCAGCTACAAAATTAGGGTCGAAAACAGCATTTTTAGGAAAAGCAGGAAAGGATATGCATGGTTTTTTTCTGAAAAATACATTGGAAAATGAATTAGTTAATACGGATGGATTTTTATTAGATTCAAATTTCTTTACGACCTTAGCCTTTGTTGATTTGGATGAGTCTGGTGAGCGAACATTTTCTTTTGCAAGAAAGCCAGGTGCGGATACACAGATTCAAGCTGAGGAAATTAATCTGGAAATACTTAAAAATAGTCGTATATTTCATGTAGGCTCTTTATCATTGACGAATAATCCTAGTTACGATGCAACCTTTTATGCTGTTAAGTATGCCAAAGAGCATGGAGCGATGATTTCTTATGATCCAAATTATAGAGCTTCTTTATGGGAAAATGAAGAAGTTGCTAAAGAAACAATGAGAAGAATGATTCCGTTTGTTGATATTATGAAAATTTCAGATACTGAAATGGGACTATTAACAGATAAAATGGATCCTAAAGAATGCGCTAAATGTTTGTGCGATCAAGGTGTGAAGATAGTGGTTGTGACTTTAGGGAAAGACGGTGCTTATCTTGCAACCAAAGATGGAGGTCAATTTGTCCCTGGATTTTTAAGTGAGGTCGTTGATACAACAGGTGCTGGAGATGCATTCTTTGGTGGCTTCTTAAACAGTATCTCACGAAGTATAACGCCAATAACACAAATGCGACTAAATGAAATTACGAATCATGCACGATTAGCTAATGCTGTTGCTAGTCTTTGTGTTGAAAAGTTAGGAGCAATTCCTGCCATGCCAACTAAAGAAGCCGTTTGTGCTCGATTTATTGGATTAGCCTAGCATATATATCTTCTTATGAATTTTTGATAAACCTTTGATTTTAACGCATATGATTGTAAGTTTTGACATAATCACAATAAAATACAAAAGACGGGACAATGATTAATAGAGAATTAATCTTTATTTATAAGTGTTTATGAAGAAGTATTGAATTAATGATTGGCTCCTTAATTGAATATAGGCCACATAAAAAAAGAATGTTCAGATTTATACATCTAAATTAGCTAAGGAATCATAATTCATAAATAGTTCTTTTTGTAAAGAGTTAAGTATAATCACTTTATTTGATGAAGAAAATGTTATTTATGGTTTTTATGTGGTACACTGAGTATTACTATCTATGAAAGCGAAAAAATTCAAACAATAAAGGATTGTATTTTAAAGAAAAGAATTTAAAACAAGATCAATAATTTTAAAAAAGAAGGAGTTAGACTCCTTCTTTTTTATGTCGTGTATTAGTGCTTATTGGAAAATCGTTTAATAACAGTTAGTGTTATAAAGAAAACAAGTAAGACGAGAGCTACCTTTGTTGAGAACCACTGGATATAATCATAGTAGCCCATAATCCCGTAACCGATTGAAAAAAGAGTAATCGAAATCCAAGCTAAAAGATTCCATCTCTTATGATTAGCAACAATCCCAATGCCGCTAATCAGTAGTGAGAGCATACTAGGAATTGCAATAAACCACGCAATATCACCTAGGCCCCCTAGTCCGCTTGATAGCATGATTAACGGATAGAGTATAAAAGGGATTAAAGCAAACAGTGTTAATCTTTTATTTTTAAAGAAATATTGATGATGTTCCCCAGTAGCATTCATAAAATCTCTCCTTTTTAAAATAAAAATCTGAACTTATTATATTGTTTTTCAAATCTAGGAATCTACAAAATATAACAAATTATTCTTTTGAGCTCTAAGTTGATTTTTCTTTTTGTTGCGACAAAATACAACACTTAAGCTAAAGTGTGAATGTTAAAATAACAGTATTTAACAGAGTGAAATGGGGGAGTTTAGTTGAAACAATCACATCAACGAACAAAGAAAAAGATGAGAAAGCGTCAAAAACGATTAATTGTAATCGGTGCTCTTAGCCTAATTAGTTTGATGAGTCTTTTTCTTATGGTCATCGGCTTAAATCATATTAATCAAAGCTATGAGATGAGACTTCCTGATTATGTCCTTGTTCAAGGAAAGTCTAATCAACTTTATTTAGCCAACACAAAAAAACAACAGGTGAAGCCGTTAGCTTTAACGGCAGATGCTTTTAGCTTTAATCTGACGTTTAATCAGCTTTATTTGTTTAATTTTCAATCCAATCAAACTGAAATTTCATTGATTAATAAATATAAAGATATCATGACTGTATCTGAGCAATTTGAAATCCCAGTAGGAATCAATCAAGATCATGAGCTTGATATTCAAGTGACAGATCGCTATATCACTTTATTAAACCATAATGAGCAAAAGCTAATCATCATCGATCTTAAGAAAAAACCTCAGACAAACAGTGAGACAAAAGTTGTCTGGCCGACTGTCACACAAGAATCACTTGATTTTGAGGTGCAACAATCAATAATTAGTGATGACAGCCTCTATTTTGTTGTTGCAGATCAAGTTATGAGGTATGATCTTGAGAAAAAAGCGATGGAGACAATTGTTGAAATAGCGGGGGTTAAGGAGTTAATGATTCATAACAAT
>JAUMTV010000245.1 GCA_030531025.1 Turicibacter sp. | reverse complement strand
AAGAGATGTTAACTTTTCAAATGCATCCCCGTTAATTATTAGAATACTATAAACACGAGGATCCTAATTTAGAAGAAGATGAAATAAAAGTTGAACCAACAGAAGAAATCACGTATCGTCGACGTAAATCATCTGGCCGAAAAGATGAATTAACAAAAGATTTACCGATTGAAGAGGTTCACTGTGAGTTACACGGTGAAGATTGTCAGTGTGACCATTGTGGTCAAGAAATGAAGCCGATGGGAAAGAAAGTCATTCGTGAAGAAGTCTGCTTTATCCCAGCGAAATTATATAAAAAAGTTTATATTGCTCATACCTATGCTTGTGATTGTCATGATCCACGTTTAGAGGCTAAACCGATTCGTTGTGCCCAAACACCTAACGCACCGATTCAAAAAAGTCTAGCAGGAGGTAGTGTACTGGCTTGGATGATCCATCAAAAATACGAACTAAGTCTTCCACTTTATCGTCAAGAAAAAGAATGGCAGATGTATGGCTTAGAATTAAGGTTCTTCCGCTATTTTGGTGAAAAGCCTTTTCTAGGCATAGAGTACTTTAATACGTAGTAGCTCAAAACTAGCTCGTCCATATATTTGACGTTTAATCATTTTAATTCGGTTTACATTTCCTTCACAAATGGCATTAGTGTATGGATAAACTAATGCATTAATTATCGATTGCTCATCGCGTTTCATTCGACGACAAAACTCACGAAGTAATTTAATTTCGTGATTAGCGTAACGTTCCAGCCACTGAGATAACTTAAGTACTTGTCTCATAGTGACCAAATCTCTAAATACTTGTACTGCTGTATATAACTCACTTAGATCGGAGTGACCTTGAAAGAGTTGATTTAATAATTCTAACTCTTGTTGAGTTAGAGAGGTTGATTTTCGCCAGATTAATGAGATTAATTGAAATTTGGTCGCTTTCAAAGATTTAGGAGGTTTTTTATTGATTTTAACAGCTACCTTTTTACTCTTTTTTATTGAAAGAGTTGCTTTAATTTCTTGAACTTTCGTCGAGTTGAAGAAGGTGCCCCTTTAAATCCTTGTCGACTCAACTCTTCATGAATCCAAATAGCTGTTTTCCCTTCCTGACACCATTGTGTGATTTGGTTTAAATAGGGAAGAAATTGATTAACACGTGGCTTTCTTATTTGTTTAGGGGGTTCAGATAATTGTATATACTTTGTCACAGTTGTACGACTTAGCTTAAGATGTTGAGCTGTTTGGCGAATAGAGCCTAGTTGTTGATAGACTTTTTGAACCTCTAAAATGAGTGTCCATTTCGCTTGTTCTTTTTTAGATAATGATTCATGACTAACTGTTGACTCTTCATTAGTAGTAGATATATCTGTCTCGTTATCTGTTGTTTCGATGACTGGAGATTCAGGTATGATAAACCATCCTTTAGGAAAACGAGAACTGATTGTTTCTTTAACAACATCTAATAAGTTTTTAAGAAAGTGCCACTTATCTGCAATCTGAATAATGTCAGGGTTCGTTGAATGAATCGCTTTGGTATAAGTTGTCGCTCGATCACGTGTCACTACTTCAACTGAAGGATGTTTTTCTAACCATTCTTTAAACGCTTGAGTCGAGCGAGAAGCAAGAATCTCAACCGGACGATGTGTTTTCAAATCACAAATGACAGTTCCAAAGTCAACACCTCTACGAAAAGAAAAATCATCAACCCCAATATGAGTTAATGATTGATTTTTTATTTCTTTTTCAGTGGAATCAATACGTCTTAATAAATCTAATAGCGAGTCTCCACTTCGTTCATATCCAAGTTTAAAAAGGAAGCGTGATAAAGCTTCCGCACTCATCGATAATGATAATTGAAGAAAGACTTCTTCAAGACGAACAGTTAAACGCCGGTGGACATTTAGAAAACCATTAAATCTCTCAGTGAAAATTTGACGTTTACAGTTTGAATTTAAACAAAAAAAATTTTTAGCTTGTATCTTTAATTGGACTGGCTTACTAAGAATAGAAGCATCTAATGGTTTTCTAATATACGTACTGTGCACCTGCTGACTTTTTATATCACATAATGGACAGTGACTGAAATTTGATTCAGACTTTAAGTAAATCAGGATTTTATGCTCATTATTTTCAATGGATTGAATAATAAGATTTTCAGGAAAAAGACATTAAGATTCATGATGATATTTACCTCTCTAAGATGTCTTTTCATTATATCAACTATTAATGTGCAATTTTTAAGAAAAATTTTCCATGTTATGAAAATACACTT
>JAUMTV010000244.1 GCA_030531025.1 Turicibacter sp. | reverse complement strand
TAGATAAACAGAAATGTAATTCATATTTTTAACTCACAATTAGTTGTGTAGCTTTTTTAATACTTAGATACCTTATAGTCTAACTAAAAGCTTTTCTGATGTGAAAAACTTATCTATATATATTATTTAATAGTAAATACAAAATAAATACGGCATAAGCCCAGTTAAATATAGACCTATACCGCATAAATTCTCTTTTTATTAATTGTATACTTGGTAGGTATTACTTCAATCTCAGAGTTCTGTTTTTTATTTGGCTACTCTGTATAGCTCGTACACATATGAATATGTTGAAGAAGTGGATAAACTTTAAGTGGTGATTGTAGCTCAAAACTTTTAATAGAATAATCAGAGCGATAGGTCTTAACTAATTCTACAGTAACCGAAAATTTCCTCTGCCCATTATCCTTATCAACAACTTCTGAACCTACTTTAACTATTCCTAAATGACCATCCTTTATTAACTTTTTATTATAATCAATTAACTCTAGACTAAATTCTATATCTTCCTCATCATTTTCTTGATTATCAATTATTACAGATTTTAGATAATCTGGCAAATTATCAGCTATCAGCTTTGCTATATCACGGCTATTCTTACCAAATTCTTTGAATTTTAATTCTTTTATTTTAGATTCATACTGTTTTAATAACTTTATATGCTTATTATAATGCCAATCCTTATTTTTTGATAAGTCAACTATTTCATTCGCAAGTTCTTTTATTTCTTCTGCCTTTTCCTTAACTTCCTGATTACCATTTAGATTTTTTTTAATATAATCAATTGTCGTCTCCACCGAATTAATAATATCAATTAACTCAAGTTGTCCTTCATTCATATTTCATCCCTCCATTCACTAAATTTTATGTAGGGCTGAGTACTTATACTATAGGAGATTAAATAATATTCTGTCTTTTTTTATTCCTGAGTTGTCAATTTAAATCAGACAATTATTTATCACAAACTAAGCAATTCGAATAAGTACATCTAATCCAATTGCTTTTTTCATGATCTCTTCTGATGTGTAATAGTTGAAAGATCTTCTGGGTACAGGGTTATATTTCATCGCAATGTCATTTAATTTCTTTTGTGAATGTACGGATAAATCCGTAGATTTCGGTAAGTCTTGTCTAACAATGCTATTTAAATTCTCATTCAATCCTCTTTTTCCTGATGCTCATGGATCACTAAAGTAAATCTCAAGAGGTATCTTGCTTTCTTGTTCAATTTCTTTCCGTTTAGAAAATTTTTTTCCTCGGTCAAAGGTCATTGTTTTGATGCTGATTTCAACTTGTTCATTTAGCCAATTTAATCTCGCATCTTTGACATCTTGACGCTTACGACTTGCTTTTAATCGTACGATATATTTACTTTTCTTTTCAACTAAAGTGACAATGGCTGATTGACGATTCTTACCGACAATGGGTCCCCTACGTCATGTAGTGATAAATCGTGGCTATTATCAACTGATAGGGAATGTGTCCCCTTCAAAGCGCTCATATTATAGATTCGTCGAATCTTTAGGATACTGCTTATCTCGCTCATGAATAGTTTTACAATTATTGATCCTTCCTTGGGTTTCTTTGTGATTTTTAAGATGTTTTTTTCCTTTACGGAGTAGTTTTTAGCGTCAATGATTCCATCTTTCACAAGCTTATACAATGTTTTAGTTGAGACCGTTTCTGAATGTCCCATGAGCTTATCACGACCCGTAATAGCATCTAATGCCCATCCTTGACCTAATAACTCATGAATATTCTTTAACTTCTGTTCTGATAACAACCGTTCTTTTCTCCCATAACAGTGTTGATTTTGCTTGTAAGTGGAGTAAACTTCTTCAACCATTAATCTTTTTTTAATAAACGATACTAGTGATACACTTTATCTTTTCCAATTTTCATGTGACATACACATTCCCGAGCGTTAATTCCTAAATCATCCTTTGACTCTATATTTGCTAACTAAGGTCTATTAAGATGGTGATATAACATAGATGATAACTCCTTAATTTATTTGGCGATGAATTAAGTGTACCAACTATGTCTTGGTGCTAATATAGTTTTATGGACACATTTAAGTTAAGTCGTTACAATAGACTTAATAAAAGGATGTGTCGATATAAAAAATATAACTCTGAATTTAAATCAATGATTGTTGAACTTTATCAAACTGGACGCGGATACTAACGGGAACGTCCCATTCCCTAGCAATGGAAGATTAGATTGTCTTGGACAATCTGCCAGGGCTCCCATTGACACCAATCCCTGTCCGAGAATAACTTTTAGAATATATAAGTCCAGATAAATTTTCT
>JAUMTV010000243.1 GCA_030531025.1 Turicibacter sp. | reverse complement strand
CCTTCACAAACTTTGAAATGGGTCGTTCTCCAGAAGGATATCTGACAGGATCTATTAAAGATTATTCTGATTCGCAAGGAATTGAAGCTACTTATCGAAGAAGATATGAAAACGAAACAGAGTGCGATCGGGATTCAAACGAAAGTACTTGTACAAACTTTGAAATGGGTCGTTGTACTCATGCAGAAGGATATCGGACAAGAGCAATTGGAGATTATTCTCATTCACAAGGGATTCAAACGGTTGCTCAGGGAGTCGCTAGTTACGCTAAAGGAAATCGAACAAGAGCATTAGCAGATTATGCCTTAACAGAAGGGGATCGCGTCGTTGCTTGTGGTATAGCTAGTCATGCCGAAGGAGCTTTGTCTAAAACAAGTGCGAATTATTCTCATGCAGAAGGATTAACGAATGAATCAAAAGGAATTGCTAGTCACACTGAAGGTATCCGTACAGAAGCTAAAGGAACAGCCAGTCATGCCGAAGGGTTTGGAACAGAAGCTTTGGGGCATGTTAGCCATGCACAGGGAGTTGCAAGTAAAGCGGTAGGCCCTGTTAGTCATGCGGAGGGTCTTGTTACAAAAGCCTACGGCTTAGCGAGTCATTCACAAGGAATTGCGACACAAGCCAAAGGAAAAGGAAGTTCAAGTCATAACCTTGCTACAATTGCCAATAATGATTATCAAACAGTCATCGGTAAATATAATCGTGTTTCAAAACCATGTGGTAGTGGAAAAAGAACAGATGATGCTTTTATTGTTGGGAATGGGCGTCCATGTGCACGTAGTAATGCCTTTAGAGTAACTTTTGATGGTAAAGTTCATACGGATCAAGGAGGTTATTTTGCGACACCAGGTCGAGGTTATACCGAATTTTTTGAATGGAGTGATAAAAATCACCCAGTTGATCCAGTTGGATATTTTGTTACTTTAGAAGGAGATAAAATTAAAATTGCGAATGATCATGAAAAAGACGATTTTGTCTTAGGTGTTGTCACAGCGACTCCAGGTTTCGTTGCAAATGCTTTCGAAAATGGAATTTCTAATGATTATGCAACTGACAATTTCGGTCGTATTCAAACAAACTTAAGCTCAACGAGCGAATTAGTTGAAACGAATAGCCAAGTGAGACAAGGAATGAGAGAAGTCGAAAATGAATTAACGATGAGAATTGGAAATCAATTATTATCTAATCAACTAACAACTGAAGTTGATTCCGCTTTGTGCCCAACAGAAGAGTCTTGCTGTTTAACGAATGTTCCAGTTTTAGCTTCAACATGTACGCCAACCGATCAAACATGCCCACAAGATGAGAGTAGGGAATGGGCAACTGTCACATTAGTCGGAACAGTTGTTGTGCGGGATGATGGTCGTAGTCGAGTTGGAGATTTTGTTGTTCCAAATAAAGAGGGAATTGCACGTGTAGCAAATAGAAGACGTCGATCAAGACAATCCAATCCATCAGATTCTGAACAAAATCATTCATACAATTGTAGAAACAATGAGAATCATTCACATGATGACTTTACGACTGAAGAAGTAGGTTATCGCGTATTAAGACGTATTGATCCAAATACCATTTTGATCTTATTCCGTTAAACTAATTAAGAGTAAAGAAAGTCTTAGAACTATCATCTAGGGCTTTCTTTTTATTAGCAGAAAATACAATTTAAGAAATGTCCATTTTGTGTCTTGATTTCTAAATCAGATGTGCTAAAATAGCGATAATTACCAAATTATGAAATTAACGTCTTATTAGAGGGGGAAATCTAGAGGCGTTGATTAAATAGAAAATAAGGGGGAGAAATCATATGTTACGTCAACAATGGAGTTCAAGACGTATGTTTATTATGGCTGCAGTTGGCTCAGCTGTTGGTGTAGGAAATGCATGGCGATTTCCTGGTATTGCTTATCAAAATGGGGGAGAGGCCTTTTTAGCTCCATATTTTATTGCACTATTAACAGCTGGTGTTTCACTTTTAACGCTCGAATTATCTATTGGGAAAAAAGTATCAAACAGGGGCACCTAGCGCGTTAGCTATATTAAATAGGCTCTGTTTTAGATATGTGTTGATGACTCCAACTGTTGATCTCATGACCTTTTATGGATAGTACGAGTAGTTAATTCATCGTGAAGTTTATTATTTTAATTAAATATCAACATTCTTTTAAAACACAGCCATTAAATAAAAAATTTGAATGGATTGGTTGGTGGGGTGTTGGGAGCAAAAAAACTTCGTGAATATTTAAATTCAAATACTAACTTTAAATATGGTGTTTGGTGGGGTATTGCAATTAAATATGTTTGTCCAATTGTTTTCTTGTTTATTAGT
>JAUMTV010000242.1:1707-2385 GCA_030531025.1 Turicibacter sp. | reverse complement strand
TAAATCCCGCTTCTTGATGTTGTGATTTTTTACTTTCTAAGAATGTTATTGAATTTGCTACGACATCCGTTGTATATCGTGTAGTTCCGTTATCATCATAGCTTCCAGTCTCAATTCGTCCTGTGACTCCGATTAACGCCCCTTTCTTCACAAACTTTGCTGTATTCTCCGCCTGCTTTCCCCAAGCGACCACACGAATAAAATCCGCTTGCTGACTCCCTTTCTCATCTTTAAAACTTCTGTTAACCGCTAACGTAAACTTTGTATAAGCCTTGTTATTTCGTGTGTAAGTTAATTCAATATCTTTCGTTAGTCTCCCAATTAAAACAACCTGGTTAATCATCTCTTTTCCCTCCTATATCGTTGCATCATATTTCACACAAAATAGATTCCCTTTTTGCAACCCATAATGTACAATCGATCTTCTATTAAGCACGTCAGAAATCTCTTTCGCTTCTAATTCATCCATGCATTTAAAAACACCAACTTTTTTTCTTTGCAAAATATCGCAAACATATTCTTCAAATCCTTCAGGTTGCTCTACCTCATGGATATAGACATAATCCTTTGGATCAAGACGAGAACTTGGGTCAATCCCCAATCGCATTAACTTCTCTTTACTTTTACTTGAACAAGTTCCACGACGATTAATTTCTTGTAGTGAACTGAAACTAATTC
>JAUMTV010000242.1:0-1697 GCA_030531025.1 Turicibacter sp. | reverse complement strand
CGCTCAATGTTCTGTAGCTCAGACCGTGTAAATAGATATACTCATCAATCGCTAGTGTTTGTTGATTTTGGAGGATTCGTTTATCCACTCCTTTCCACTCCCAAGCATAGCCACCCGCTTGACTGTATAATCCTGTTATCGCCAGCCTTATACTTGATTCATTAATTATCGTTTTTTCGCATGCTTCTTTGACACTCTTAAAACTAGCGACTTCTTCTCTTATCTGCACATTAAGTTGAAATAATTTTCTCAACATTAAACATTTGCCTCCTCTCCATACTCTCCCTTGATATTTAGGGCCTTCAAAGTTTCAACCGGAACAAATATTCCCGCTACATGATGTTTTTGACAAAATCTATCATTACCAATGGTATGTACCTCAGCATGGTGCTTAGCGCAAACCATAATTAACAACATTTTGCTATGATCAACTTTATTCCGATTCCGCCCCATGCCGACCGTCTCCATGTGATGCACGACTGCCTCTAATCGACCACAACAAACACACACACGATTCCTAAAACAAACATGAGAGATATCTCTTACATATTTAGCTGCTTCAAAATTTTTAAATTTTAACTGAACTTGATGCATAAAGGCAAAATCAAGCACATATTCAATGAACTCTCCCGCTATTTCCATAGAGACGTTAGAAAGACTAAAATAATCTAAACCATACTTCGCGCAGAATTGAGATTTTAATAACTCCTTAATGTCATCCTTTGAATACTTTGATTCCTTCCATCCTTCCAGGCTCCGTGTTATATCAGCAAATAATGCATATAACAAACCTCTTTGAGCACCTGAAATATTTCGTCCATCATCAACTGATAACACACCGTTAGCAAGTCCATTCACAAAGTACCTATCTGGCACAAACACACCTGGGACAAAAACTTGCATATACGTTCCTTTAGGTGTTTCATTGACTTTTTTAAAAACCGCTTGATGCATGACTACAATCCCGCTTCTAAACTTTGTTGGATACGTTTCTCTAATCCATCAAAATATCTTGCTATAAATTGCATCTCATTACGTCCCGCTACATCTAGATCTATATCATGTTGTAATTCATTAATGACTTCCTTTGCTTTATGAATCATCTCTACATCAAATTTATAAAACCCTGTTAGTGGCATTATTTTTCCTCCCAAATCATTTCGACTTTATCTAGTACTCTCTCTAATAGGTCACATGTCTTTAATATCTTTCGATAAATACGCCTCTTTACGTGATTCATCGTCTATCTCTCACCCTTCTTTTATCTTGCATTCTTGCATAGACATAAAATAATCCATTGAAGTCGTTGTATCTAATTTCTACTTCTTTAAATTGATAACCTGGATAAGTCTTTTCTAACATTTCCCCAATCCCATCTTGATGTAAGACCATATCCATAACCCGCTTCTTACTAAATTTACTTCGATTCACACGTTCCTGTGGTTCTTTTAAGTTTCCTTTGCTCGACCCCCATTGACGTTTCCCTTTTATTCGAAAGGCAGTCTTTTTATATGTTTCAGGATCTTTCACAATGTAATTGCATAACCCTAGTAAATTTTCATCTTTGTAATAGTTAATCGTCTTAATGGTTGCAGCACCATGCCCCCATTTCTCTTCTACTTCTTCTTTAGATAATCCATTATCCATAATCATATGAAGGTGAAATCGTTCAGTTCCATATGTTCCTTCTTCAATGA